>NZ_JBIRHU010000005.1:0-315049 GCF_044328675.1 Streptomyces sp. NPDC017890 | reverse complement strand
TTTTGGCACGCTGTTGAGTTCTCAAGGAACGGACGCTTCCTTTGTACTCACCCGAGAGACTCTCTCAGGCTTTCCTCCGGGCGCTTCCCTTCGGTGTTTCCAACACTACCAGGCTTTCCTGGTGCTTCTGACCACCGTCCTGCGAGCACGCAGAGGGTGATCCAGCGATAGGATCTGATGAGTTGGGTACTGCTCGAGCCAGGACGCCATGCTTCGCATCGCTCAACCTCAAGCAGGAGTAACGACTGTACACGGAGCCGTGGAACGGGTGCAAATCCGTGGGGACTGTGGTCTAGACCTCTAATCGGAACACTCATGCGGAACCGGTACTTCCTATGACATACGCTGCTGCTCAGTGCGCCGTCCGGGACAGGCAGTGACGGCCCGTACAGATCACCGCCCCCGGGAGGCTTCCCATGACCACCGTCTCGTCCCCGCTCTCAGGACGTGCCATCGGACTGGCCGCTGTGCCGGACCCCGTCTTCTCCGGGGCCATGGTCGGTCCGGGTACCGCCATCGACCCCGTACGGGAGCCGTCCGTGGCGATCGCCCCCGTGGACGGGGTCATCGTGTCCCTGCACCCGCACGCCTTCGTCGTGGTCGACGACAGCGGGCACGGTGTGCTGACTCATCTGGGCATCGACACCGTGCAGCTCAACGGTGAGGGTTTCGAGCTGCTGGTGAACAAGGGCGACACCGTCGTGCGTGGGCAGGGCGTCGTCCGCTGGGACCCTGCCGCCGTCGAGGCCGCGGGCAAGTCGCCGGTCTGTCCGGTCGTGGCCCTGGAGGCGACGGCCGAGGCCCTCACCGATCTCCGTGAGGACGGCGAAGTGAAGGCCGGCGAGAGTCTCTTCCTCTGGAAGTGACGTCGGCGCCGTCGTATGACGGCTGGTAGGACAACCACCGCGGCGGCGGGACCCGCCGCACTATCGGGACGGGTGAGATGGAGACAACGCTGCGAGGCGTCGGTGTGAGCCACGGCGTGGCGATCGGCGAGGTTCGGCACATGGGCACGGCGGTGCTCGAGCCGCCGGCCAAGCAGATTCCGGCCGAGGACGCGGAGCGTGAGCAGGGGCGCGCCCGCAAGGCCGTAGAGGCTGTGGCGGCCGATCTGATGGCACGCGGCAATCTGGCGGGGGGCGAAGCCCAGGCAGTGCTCGAGGCTCAGGCCATGATGGCCCAGGACCCCGAGCTGATGGCCGACGTGGACCGGCGGATCGCCGTCGGCAGCACGGCCGAGCGCGCGGTGTACGACGCCTTCGCCGCGTACCGCGCTCTGCTGGCCGGTGCCGGTGAGTACCTGGCCGGCCGCGTGGCCGATCTCGACGATGTGCGGAATCGTATCGTCGCCCGTCTGCTCGGGGTGCCGATGCCGGGCGTCCCGGACAGCGACGAGCCGTACGTGCTCATCGCGCGGGATCTGGCGCCTGCGGACACGGCGCTGCTGGACCCGACGCTGGTTCTCGGTTTCGTCACCGAGGAGGGCGGGCCGACCAGTCACAGTGCGATCCTCGCGCGGGCACTCGGTGTGCCGGCCGTGGTGGCGCTTCCTGGCGCCGGGGAACTGCCCGAGGGCACGGTTGTCGCCGTCGACGGCAGCACCGGCGAGATCTTCGTGAAGCCCAGTGAGGAGAAGAAGGCGCGGCTGGCCGCGGAGGCGGCCGAGCGCAAGGCTGCGCTGGCAGCGTCGACGGGGCCGGGTGCGACCTCGGACGGTCACAAGGTGCCGCTGCTCGCGAACATCGGCGGTCCCGCGGACGTGCCCGCGGCGGTAGCGGCCGGGGCGGAGGGTGTCGGTCTCTTCCGTACCGAGTTCCTCTTCCTCGACGACAGCGCGAAGGCGCCGTCCGAAGAGAAGCAGGTCGCCGCCTACCGGCAGGTGTTGGAGGCCTTCCCCGAGGGACGGGTCGTCGTGCGGGTGCTGGACGCCGGCGCGGACAAGCCGCTGGATTTCCTGACCCCCGGTGATGAGCCGAACCCGGCGTTGGGCGTGCGTGGTCTGCGGACGCTGCTCGACCACCCGGATGTGCTGCGCACTCAGCTGACGGCGCTGGCGAAGGCGGCAGAGGGGCTGCCCGTCTACCTCGAGGTCATGGCCCCGATGGTGGCGGACCGGGCCGACGCCAAGGCGTTCGCGGACGCGTGCCGTGAGGCCGGGCTGCGGGCGAAGTTCGGTGCGATGGTGGAGATCCCGTCAGCCGCGCTTCGGGCGCGCTCGGTGCTGCAGGAGGTCGAGTTCCTGTCGCTGGGGACGAACGACCTCGCTCAGTACACCTTCGCGGCCGACCGGCAGGTGGGCGCGGTGTCCCGGCTGCAGGACCCGTGGCAGCCGGCGCTGCTCGACCTGGTCGCGCTGTCCGCCGAGGCGGCGCAGGCCGAGGGCAAGAGCTGCGGAGTCTGCGGTGAAGCCGCGTCGGACCCGCTGCTGGCGTGTGTGCTGACTGGTCTGGGCGTCACCTCCCTCTCCATGGGCGCGGCGTCTCTTCCCTACGTCCGGGCGACGTTGGCGAAGTTCACGCTGGCGCAGTGCGAGCGTGCGGCGGCGGCCGCCCGGGCGGCGGACAGCGCCGATGAGGCGCGGAACGCCGCTCAGGCGGTGCTGTCGGGCGAGTAGAGGCCGGACGAGACCACCGCAGTCGGTGTGGTGCGGGGCGTTCCACCTTCGGGTGGAGCGCCCCGCACGCGTTCAGTGGTGGTGTCCCGGTGGCAGGTGGTCGTCTCCGAGGTCCGGAGGCGCGCAGTAGTCGACGTTGGATTCCGGGGAGATGAGGTCGCCGGATTCGGCGTCGGTGCAGTAGGCGTCGAAGACCTCACCGGCGGTGAGGGGTTCGAGGCCGTACCCCCGCAGGCGCCAGCCGTGGATGTGGTCGGCGCCTCCCGGGGTGCTGACGCGCATGACGAGGCCGCCGGGACTGTGGGTGGCCAGGCCGAGGGCGAGGACGCTCGTGAATTCCAGGGCCTCGGCCTCGTCGACGTGCGGGGCGCCGTCGAGGTCCTCGTCGGCATGGAGGACGGAGACAAGGGTTTCCGGGGAGCCCGAGACGCTGCAGACCAGGTGCCGGTCACCCGGTGGAGCCGTTTCGAGGACGCGGAGAAGGAGGCGCGTGGCCCGGATGAAGGCGGCTCGGCCGAGATCCTCGCCGCAGGTGGCGCAGCTGCCGAGGCGGGCGAGCAGGGTGGACGCGTACTCCCAGGTGGCCTGGCGTACGGCTTCGTCGACGAGGTCCGGGAGGAGGTCGGCCAGTGGCTGGCCCTCGTACGGGACGGTGGGGCCGCTGGCGGCGAGTTCGGCGGTGAACCGGGTGCGGCTGGCGGCGGCGTCGGGGTCGAGTCCCGACGCCGAGCAGAAGTCGGCGTATTCCTCCGGGTCGAAGAGGGCGACGGTGGTGTGGGTGCCCTGGGAGGCGCGTGACCTGAGCAGGGCTTCCACCTGGTGGAGATAGGCGGCGTGATCGTCGAAGGTGAAGCTGCGGTAGCGCCTCATGGCGCGGAAGTCGTGTTCGTCGGTGAGCAGTCCGATGGTGCCGGCGATTTCCCGGTGCAGGTCGCGTCGCTCGGTCTGGTCGGTGTGCGCCATGTTTCCCCCTGTGCGCAGTCGATCAATGCTCACTCACAGTAACCGGCGGCACTGACAACAGCGTCGGGCGGGCGTCGTGAGCCGACGGCCGTTCTGAGTGGCCGGCTCGTCGATGGCCTGGTCAGGTGCGTTTGCGGGCGAGGTCTTCGTAGAAATGGAGCAGGTCGAGGTTGTCGATGGAGCCGGGGTTGACGGCCTTCTCCAGCGGGGTGCCCTGGAGGAGGCGCTTGACCGGGACCTCGATGCGTTTGCCGGTCAGGGTGTGCGGAATGCCGGGCACCTCGATGACCTCGTCGGGGACGTGGCGCGGGGACAGCTGTTCGCGGATGGTCCGCTTGATGCGGGACAGAAGGGCTTCGTCGAGTACGGCTCCGGGGGCCAGGTGCACGAACAGGGGCATCCAGTAGCCGCCGTCGGGCTGTTCGACGCCGATGACGAGGGATTCCCTGATCTCGGGGAGGCGCTCGACGGCCTCGTAGATGTCGGCCGAGCCCATGCGGACGCCCTGCCGGTTGAGGGTGGAGTCGGAACGGCCGTGGATGACGACGGAGCCGCGGGAGGTGAGGGTGATCCAGTCGCCGTGCCGCCAGACGCCGGGGTAGGTGTCGAAGTAGCTGTCGTGGTAGCGGCTGCCGTCGGGGTCGTTCCAGAAGCGGATCGGCATCGAGGGCATGGGGTTGGTGACGACCAGTTCGCCGACCTCGTCGGTGAGGGGGTTGCCGTTCGGGTCCCAGGACTGGAGGTCGGTGCCGAGGCCGGGGGCCTGGAGTTCGCCGATGTACACCGGCAGGGTGGGGACGGCGCCCGCGAAGCAGGAGCACACGTCGGTGCCGCCGCTGACGGAGGCGATCCACAGGTCCGCCCCGCTCTGCGCGAACTCGTCGTGCAGCCAGCGGAAGCCGTCGGGCGGGAGCGGTGAGCCGGTGGTTGCGACGCACTTGACCCCGGAGAGGTCGTGGTCGCGGGCGGGGTGCACGCCGGCCTTGCGGCAGGCCATGACATAGGCGGCGGAGGTGCCGAAGAGGGTGGCCCCCGTGCGTTCGGCGATTCGCCACTGGGCGCCGGTGTCCGGGTAGCCGGGGCTGCCGTCGTAGAGGACGATCGTGGTGCCGGTGAGCAGGCCGGAGACGAGGAAGTTCCACATCATCCAGCCGGTCGACGTGTACCAGAAGAAGCGGTCCTCGGGGCCGAGGTCGCAGTGCAGGCCGAGCTGTTTGAGGTGCTCGACCAGGATGCCGCCCTGGGACTGGACGATGGCCTTGGGCAGGCCGGTGGTGCCGGAGGAGTAGAGCACCCACAGGGGGTGGTCGAAGGGCACCTGCTCGAAGACGGGGTCCATGTCCGAGGCCGTCAGCGTCGCCCATTCCAGCGCGTCCTCGGGGGTCTCCGTGCCGAGGAGCGGGATGTGGACCACGGCGCGCACGGTGGGCAGTTCGCGGCGCAGTTCGGCGACCGTGTCGCGGCGGTCGTGTTCCTTGCCGCCGTAGCGGTAGCCGTCGACGGTGAACAGGACGACCGGTTCGACCTGCTGGAAGCGGTCCAGGACGCTGCGGGCGCCGAAGTCGGGGGCGCAGGAGGTCCAGACGCCGCCCACGGCGGCGGTCGCGAGGAAGGCGACCACGGCCTGCGGGATGTTCGGCAGGTAACCGCTGACGCGGTCGCCGGGGCGTACGCCGAGGGCGCGCAGTTCGGCGGCGAGCGAGCCGACCTGGCGGCGCAGCTCGGCCCAGGTGACGGGGCTCGGTTCGTGGGTCTCGTCGACGTACAGGAGGGCCGGTTCGTCCGCGCGGGTGGCCGCCGCGCGCAGGGCGTGCTCGGCGTAGTTGAGGGCGGCGCCGGGGAACCACTGGGCGCCGGGCATCGAGCGGTCGCCCAGTACGCGCGCGTAGGGGGTCGAGAAGCGTACGTCGAACCACTCCGCGACGGCTTCCCAGAAGGTGGCCGGCTCGTCGACGGACCAGCGGTGCAAGGCTGCGTACCCGCCTTCGGCGGGGGCGCCGTGGTGCTCGGCTGCCCAGGTCCGGAACCTGGTGATCCGTGCCTGGGCGATGCGCTGCGGATCTGGCTGCCAGAGCGGCTGGGGGTTCACGGTCGACATGGGGCGGCTCCCGGACTGTGCGCGTCGTGTGCGTCCTCCGCGCACGGGCTGGGGTGTGCGCGTGACGCGGCTGACACGGACGATGCCACGTGATCGATTTACGCACCAGGGCACGCCCCACATAGTCGGCATCGTGAAGATGTGGTCCGGTCACGGGTGAACGGCAGTTGAACGACCCCCGGGCGGGAGGCCGTCGATGGCAGGGTGAGCAGCATGGACGGTCGTGACCTGGTGCGTTCGGTGAAATCGGTCGGTTCCGCGGGGGCGGCGCAGGGGTTGCGTACCGTACGGGCGGCGTGGCGCAGGCGGCGTGCCGATGCCGCGGGACTGCCGCCGCGTGGTGCGGAGCGTGCGCGGGTGCCGGGGCAGATGCGGGAGGTGGTGCCCGGACCCGGGGGCGGTGTCGTCCGGTTCAGCCGCTCGGAGCTGCGCGTCCTCGTCGCCGTGAACGGGGCCGTGTTCTGGGGCTGGGACGGGGCCGGGCCGGAGCCGTCGTACGCGTTGACGGGCCGTTGCCCGGAGCCGGATCCGCGGGCGGTGCTGGAGCCGGACAAGGACGGCGGCTGGCGGGTGGTGGCCGAGCGGGCGACCGTGGCGGTGTCCCGGCACGGCGCGATCGAGGTCCGTACGCCCGGCGGCGTGGTGCTGCGCCGTGAGCTGCCGCCGCGCTGGTGGGAGCCGGTCGGTGGTGGTGCGGCGCGCTGGACACAGCGGTCGGAGGTGGCGGCGGACGCCCGGTTCTTCGGGCTCGGCGGGCGGGCCGCGGGGCCTCGGCTGAGGAAGGGCACGTACCGGCTGTGGAACACGGCTTCGGGTCCGGCCCACTCTCACCGGGAGGATCCGTCGTCCGTCACGATGCCGGTGCAGCTGGTGGTGGCCGACGCGGGGACGCATCTGGTTTTCCACGACAGTTCGTGGGACGGCACGGTGGCATTGCGGGAGGGCGAGGAGGGGTCGGGGTCCGGGCACGACCGGCCGGGGCGGAGTGTGCTGCGGATGGACGGTGGTCCGCTGCGGTGCTGGGTGACGGTGGGTACCCCCGCGCGCGTGCTGCTCGCCTGGGCGTCGCTCACCGGGGCGTCGGCGCTGCCGCCCGCGTGGGCACTCGGTCACCATCACGTGCGGTCGGGTCTCGGCGACGAGCAGGAGGTGCGGCGGATCGTCGCCGGATACCAGGAGCGTGACCTCCCGCTCGACGCCGTACATCTGGACATGGGCCACCTGGACGCCCATCAGGTGTTCACCGTGGACGAGGAGCGGTTTCCCAAGCTGTCCGTCCTCGCCGAGGAGCTGCGGCGGGACGGGATCCGGCTGGTGTCGGTCGTGGGCCCCGCGGTCCCTGCCGCGTCCGGCAACGCCGTGTACGACAGCGGGTCGAGCGAGGACGTGTTCGTACGGGACGCCTCGGGTCCGGTCGCCCGGGGAGTGGCGTGGCCCGGGGACGTGGTCTTCCCGGACTTCACGCGCGCGCGTGTGCGTGAGTGGTGGGGCGGGCTCTACGAGGAGCGGCTGGGGCGGGGGTTCGCCGGGTTCTGGCACGACCGGGACGAGCCCACCTCGTTGGCCGCGTTCGGGGAGTCGACGCTGGCACGTTCGGCCCGGCACTCCCTGGAGGGCGGGGGTGGTGACCACAGGGAGGCGCACAACGTGTACGCGCTGTGCATGGCCCGGGCCGGTTACGAGGGGCTGCGGAGCCTGGCGCCCGAGGAGCGGCCGTTCATCCTCTCGCGATCCGGGTGGGCGGGGATGCAGCGATACGGCGGCACGTGGTCCGGTGAGGTGGCCGCCGACTGGCCCGGGCTGCGGGCGTCGCTGGCGCTGGTGATGGGGCTCGGGCTGTGCGGAGTGCCGTACTCGGGGCCGGATGTGGGCGGGGCCGGCGGGAGTCGGTCGCCGGAGCTGTATGTGCGGTGGCTCCAGCTGGCCGCCTATCTGCCGCTGTTCCGTACGCGCGGGGGGTCACGGGCGGGGAGCGGGGAGCCGTGGGCGTTGGGTGCCGAGGTACTGGAGCACGCTCGGGTGGCGCTCGTCGAGCGACGGCGGTTGATGCCCTACTTCGTGACGCTGGCGCATCTGGCCCGGCGTACGGGCGCGCCGTATGTGCGTCCGCTGTGGTGGTCGGCACCGGAGGAGCGGGCGTTGCGGGACTGCGAGGACGCCTTTCTGCTGGGTGACTGTCTGCTGGTGGCTCCGGTGCTCGATCCGGGGGCGGACCGGCGGGCCGTGCAGCTGCCGCGGGGGCGCTGGTACGACATGGTGACGGAGCGGGCGTACGAAGGGCCCGCGCAGGTTCTCGTCGATGCTCCTCTGGGGCGGATTCCGGTGTTCGCGCGCGCGGGAGCCGTGCTTCCGGTGCGAGGGGAGGGCGGTGGGACGGAGCTGGAGGTGTGGGCGCCCGCGCGGGGGCGGACCGGCGGCGGGCTGGTCGTGCCGGACGCGGGCGACGGCTGGGTGGAACCGGAGATCGAGCGGTACGTGTCCCGCTGGGAGGCGCGGCGGGTCGTCGTGGAGCGGGAGGGCGAGGACAGCGTGAGCGAGCCGTCCCGCCCGGTGCGGGTCCGTGGACTCGAGGAGCGCTCGGCTCAGATGTAGCGGCCCTCGAACCAGGCCCGCACGGCGCGGGTGTGAAGGGGGAAGGCCAGCTCCTCCGACCTGCGCAGCAGGTGCCATCCCTCGGTCTCGTTCGTGGCGACGGACGACGGGAGGCTCTCGGCCGGCCGCTCGGGGAGGAGCCCGAAGAGCAGCAGGTGGCCGTCGGGCGAGCTCATGGCGTCGGCGAGCCGTACGTCGCGGCTCGCGGCGTCGATGCCCGTCTCCTCCTTGAGCTCGCGGACGACCGCCTGCCGCCAGTCCTCCCGGTCGTCGACGTAGCCGCCGGGCAGTGCGACGCCCCCGCGCGCGGGGGTCACGGTGCGGGTGATGACGACCAGGGCGGTGCCCCGTGTGTCGTACACGGGCTGGAGGGCTACCGCGACCGGCAGCGGGTTGCGGTAGGCCGCGGTGCCGCACGCGGGGCAGGTGCGGGGCCAGCCGGAGACGCCCTCTCCGTAGGGCGTTCCGCAGCTCGAACAGTGGGAGCCCGGTGCGGAGTTGGGAACGGAGGTTTCGGTTTCGGACACGCGGCGGACTGTATCCGATCGTGCAGGGGGCGGCTCCGGCAGGCGGCTCAGTGGCGGCCGACGAGGGATTTCACGGAGACCGGGAAGTCGAAGTAGGTGTCCGGGTAGGGCTCGGGCTTGTACGTGAAGTGCCACCACTCCTCGGGGAGGTTCACCAGGCCGACGTCCTCCATGGTGTTCTTGAGCAGCAGCCGGTTGGCCCGCTGGACGCCCTGGACGCGGGGGTCGAGGGTGTGTGAGCGGGTGTCGAAGCAGTCGTAGCCGGTGCCCATGTCGATGGAGTTGTCGGGGAAGCGCTCACCCTGGGGGGCGAAGCAGGGCACGAGGGGCTGCCCGGGATGATACGGCCGGGTGGGCTTCGCGGGGAGCTTCACGATCGTGAGGTCGACGGTGGAGCCGCGACTGTGGCCGGACTTCTCCGCGATGTAACCGTCCGCGAACAGACGGGTCTTGTCGACGTCCGGGTAGAACTCGGCCTTCATGTCCTGGTCGTCGAGGTCCTCGGCCCAGCGGACGAAGTGGTCGACGGCGCGCTGCGGCCGGTAGCAGTCGTACACCTTGAGGGAGTAGCCCCGGCGCAGCAACCGGGTCTGGGCCTCGTGGAGGGCCTCGGCGGCGGGGCGGGTGAGGATGCACAAGGGCTGCCGGTAGCCGTCGATGCGCTCGCCGACGAAGTTGTGCGGGGTGAGGTAGCGCATCTCCTGGATGATCGTCGGGTCAACGCTCCTCAGGGCCACGAAGTCCTTCGGAGCCCTCGGCTCCGTCTCGGCCCGGGCGGTGGCGGGGGCGGCCGTGACGGCGAGCAGGGCGGCGAGGGTGGTGGCCAGGCCGCGGAGCGCGGTGGAGAATCGTGTCATGCTCCCTGCATCTATCAGGTGCGGGTTCCGCGGGGGAAGTGGGCGGCTCACGGTGCGTACGCTCTGTGAGCGTGTCGGAATGCTGCGTGAACGTCGCGTGAACTGGGCCCGTGGGGCTGCCGGCGGCGTCATCCTGCTCCCGTGCGCTCCTGGACGGACACTCTCCGCTTCGCCTTCCAACCGGTGGTCAATCTGGTGACCGGCGGGGTCGCGGCGCTGGAGATACTCGTCCGTCCGGAGACCGGCGACATCCTGGCGGAGGCTCGTCGCGACCCCGAGCTCGACGGCCGGCTGGCGGTGGCGGCGTTCCGTGCGGCGGTCCGCAAGGAGACGTTGCTGCCGCTGCACGTGAACGTGTTCGCGGGCACGCTCGCCGACCTCGGTGGCCTGCAGGGGCTGCACGGCGCCGTACGTGAGGCGGGGCGGATGCCGTGGGAGGTGACGGTCGACGTCTGTCCTCCGTACACGCATGTGCCGCGTCAGGCCCTGCTGGAGGCGGTGACCGCGTTGCGGGGCCAGGGATTCCGGATCTGCGCGGACGGGGTCGGTGACGGCGACGCGCCGCTGCGGCTGCTGACGGATCTGGCGCCGGAGCTGGTGAAGCTCGACGCGTCGCTGTTGGCGCGGCCTGCTGCCGTACGGGCGATGCGGGTGCTGTGCGACGAGTTGGGGGCACTGCTGTCCGTCGAGGGCGTGGAGACGGAGTCGCAGTGCGCTGCCGCGCGGTCGGCCGGGGCGCAGTTGGCTCAGGGTGAGTTGTTCGGGCCGCCGGCGCGGTTACCCGCGGCGGACGTGTACGTTCCGCCCGGCTCCCCCGGCGTCGGGCCGGCACCGCGCTCGGGACCGTCGGTACGGCAGTTCGTGCGGCCGGCCGCGTTGCTGCCCACGACGGCTTCGGCGGGGCAGGTGCGGGCGCTGCTGACCGGGTCGCCCGACGTGTCCGGGGTGCTGCTCGTGGACCGGGACGGGGTTCCGGTGCGGTCGGTGCACCGCTCCCGTTTCCTGCTGTCGATGTCGGCACGCTACGGGCATGCCCTGTACGCCGACCGGCCCGCCGCGAAACTCGGTGACGTGCCGCGGACGGTGGGTGTCGACGCGACGGCCTGGGAGGTGCTGGACGTGGTGGCGGTCGGTGGCCCGGGCCGTACGTCGGACGACGTGGCCGTGGTCGACACGGGCGGGCGGTGCGTGGGCGTGGTACGGCTCTCGGATCTTGTGCGGGCGCTGGCCGAGAGCCGGGTCGAGGAGGCGGCCGGGCTCAATCCGCTGACGCGGCTGCCGGGTTCGGACGCGATCACGGACGAGGTGGACCGGCGGATCGCGGACGGGCGGGCGTTCGCGCTGAGCTGGCTCGACGTGGACCACTTCAAGCAGGTCAACGACGGGGCCGGCTTCGCGGCGGGCGATGACCTGATCCGGGCCATCGGGCGAGCGCTGCTGCAGACTGCGGCGGGCTCCACGCGCGTGGGGCACATCGGCGGTGACGACTTCCTGGTGCTCACGGATCCGGAAGGGCTGGATCCGCTGGCCACCTCCGTGCTGGACGTGCCGTGGTCCGCCGGCGGGCGGCCCGTGACACTTTCCTTGGCGACGGTCCTGTGCCCGCCGGGCGGCGTGCCGGACCACCGACAGGCGGCGGCCTGTCTGGCCCCGCTGAAAAGGGCCGCGAAGGCCTTGCACGGGGCGAGTTGGGTGCTGGGCCGGACGGGCGTGCACGGGCACGAGGTCCGGCGCGGCTCGGAACGGACTACGGCGCCGACGGGGTGAGCGGGGCCGCCGCCGCGGGTGCCCCGGGGCGCGCGGTTCGTTGAGCGCGCGCGTGGTGGGCGATGGGGCACGCGCGCGTGGTGGGTGGTGCAGCGCGTGTGGTGGGTGGTGCAGCGCGTGTGGTGGGTGGTGCAGCGCGTGTGGTGGGTGATGCCCGCGCGGCGGGTCACCGGTGCGGTGCGTTCCGTCGGGGCGCGGTCGCGACGGGGGCCGCCGGCGGACGCGCGCGGCCCCGTGGAGACATCCTCGTAGGCGAGATCGTCGGTACGGCGATCCTCGTCCTCTTCGGCGCGGTCCTCTGCCCTCGACGAGCTCGAGGCGCACTGGCAGCAGCGGGACGTCGAGTGGGCGCCCGTCATGGAGGCGTCGGTGCGGGACCGGGAGTGCCGCGACTGGCGCGGGGCGGTGGAGTAGGGCTGCGGCTGGCTGGAGGACGGGGACGGGTAGGCGCCGGGCAGAGCCGGGGGCACGCGCGCGTGGGTATCGTTTCCGTGCCCCCGGCCGTCAGGTCGTGACGACCCGGCGGCGGTCCGCCGCCTGGGCCATGGCGTGCTGGACCACGCCGATGAGCGTCTCCTTGACCGACTCCCGGTCACGGGCGTCGCACATCACCAGGGGCACGCCGGCGTCGAGGTCGAGGGCCTGGCGAACGGTGTCCGCCGGGTAGCGGGCCGATCCCTCGAAGCAGTTGACGCCGACCAGGAACGGGATGGAGCGGCGCTCGAAGTAGTCGACGGCGGCGAAGCAGTCCTCGAGGCGGCGGGTGTCGGCCAGGACGACGGCACCGAGCGCGCCCTCGGAGAGCTCGTCCCACATGAACCAGAACCGTTCCTGACCGGGCGTGCCGAAGAGGTAGAGGACCAGGTCCTCGCGCAGGGTGATCCGCCCGAAGTCCATGGCGACCGTGGTGGTGTGCTTGCCCTCCACCCCGCTGACGTCGTCGACGGGCCGCCCGGCCTCGGTGAGCAGTTCCTCCGTGCGCAGCGGTCGTATCTCACTGACCGCGCCGACAAGAGTGGTCTTGCCGACACCGAAACCGCCGGCCACCAGGATCTTGAGCGTGACGGGCTCGACCGGCGCTTTGCCCCGCTGAGAACGCCCGAAGATCATCGATCTCTTCTCCTTAACGTGCCGCTTGCCCTGCCCGGAGGCCTGTTCACAGTGCCCTCAACCCGCTGATCACGTCGCGCAGGATGTTCTCGTCCGGCAGCTCGGCCGGGGGCACGGGCCGGTTTACGTGGACGAGTTCGGCGTCCACGAGATCTCCGACCAGGACCCGTACGACCCCGATGGGCAGGTCGAGTTCGGCGGCGAGTTCGGCGACCGACTGCGGGGTGTCCCGGCACAGTCCGACGATGTCCACGTGCTCCGGGGAGAGCGTGACGTCCGCCTCCGGATCGTCCGCGTGGAGCTCCGTGACCACCACCGCGATCAGGTCGAGGCGGTGCTGGGCCGCGCTGGTGGTGCGGCCGCGCGTCATGGCGTACGGACGGACGACGGGCCCGGCCTCGTCGTCGAACCAGTGGTTACTTCCCTGACCGTCTGCGCTCATGTCATCCCACTTACCCGCCCGAGGGCAGATCGGTGCGCGGAGCGGTGCCCAGGTGCACGCCGACCCGCTTGACGAGGAGGGTCATCTCGTACGCGACCTGGCCGACGTCGGAGTCGGCGTCCGACAGGACGGCGAGGCAGCTGCCGTCGCCGGCGGCGGTGACGAACAGGAAGGCGTCGTCGAGTTCGACGACCGTCTGCCGGACGCTGCCTGCCTCGAAGTGGCGGCCCACGCCCTTGGCGAGACTGTGGAAACCGGACGCCACGGCGGCCAGGTGCTCGCTGTCCTCCCTGGTCAGGTCCTTGGAAGCCCCGGTCGCCAGACCGTCGCCGGACAGGACGACGGCCTTGCGGATGCTCGTGACACGGTCCACCAGGTCGTCGAGGAGCCAGTTGAGCTCCCCGGACTTGGTCGCGGTGTGGCCGGTCGCCTTCGGTGCGGTCATCGACCGTCCCCCTTAGTCGTTCCTCGTGGTGCTTGTGGTGCTTGTGGTGCTGTGCCGCCGGGGACGTCGTCACCCGCGGCGTTCTCCCTGCGGCCGCGCTGCCAGCCGCGCTGGAGCGAGGCCATGCGGCTGCGCACTTGCTCGGCGTCCCGGTCGGCGGGGTTCGAGCGGTCCTCTGCGGACGGTTCGGAGCTCTGTCTGAGCTGGGGTGCCAGGCTGGCCTGCCGTACTCGCCGGGGCAGCGTGCCCGTACCGGGTTCGGAGGCGTCCGGGGTTTCCCTCAGGACGCCGGTGCGGTCGGCGGGCCGCGTGCGGGCCTCGCCGTCACCGGAGGCGCGTCCCCCGCGCGCGGGGGACGCGCCGCGGCGGCGAGCCGGGAGGGACGGCAGCGCGTCGGAATCCGTACGGCCTGCGTCACGACCGCCGGCGGCTCCCTCGGAGCGGTCGCCGGTGGCTCCCTCGGAGCGGTCGCCGGTGGCTCCGTCTGAGCGGTCGCCGGTGGCTCCGTCTGAGCGGTCGTCGATTCGGGCGTCGGTGCGGTCGTCGCGACGGCGGCGGGCCGGCAGCGCGGGCGGCTCACCGGCTCGGGCCTGGGGACCTGTGCGGGCTCCCGTGCGCTCCGCGTCCGCCTGAGCCGCGTCGTCCGCGGATTCCCGGGCGGCTCGGTCGGAGACCGGACGCCCGTGCGAACTGACCAGCTTGGGGGCCCGGCGGCGGCGGGGCAGCGCGACCGGCGCGCTCGTCCCGTCCTCGTTCCGGGGCGACTCCCCTTCGCTTGAGGGCTTCTGACCTCGTCGTTCGGTGCCGCGGGCCACCGGGGCGTCGTCCGCCGCGGCGAGGGAGCGGTGCGGGCGGAACAGGCCGCCCCGTTCGCTGTCCTGGTCGCCGAGCGCGCCCGGCAGATCGTCGAGGGCGTCCAGGTCGACGGGCGCCTCCAGTTCGACCGGGCCGTCCAGCGGCGGCACCGGCCGGTCCGGCAGCCGTGCGGGCACGTGGGAGAGAGCGGGACGGCGGCTCTCCGCCCTCTCCTTCTCCTTGACGTGCTGAGGGCGGTCGAGACGGAATCCGACGCCGTTGGTGTCCGGGGCGTCGTCCGTGAGCAGCGCGTCGGGCACGAAGACGACCGCGGTGGTGCCGCCGTACGGCGAAGGCTGCAGGGACACCCGGACGTTCTGCCGCTGGGCGAGCCGGCTGACGACGAAGAGACCGAGCCGGTCGGTGTCGGAGAGCTCGAACTCCGGTGTTTCGGCGAGCCTGAGGTTGGCGTCGAGAAGGGCGTCGGCCGCCATGCCGAGGCCGCGGTCGTGGATCTCGAGGGTGAAGCCGTTGGCGACGCGGTCGCCGAGGACCTGCACCGCGGTGTGCGGCGGCGAGAACACCGTGGCGTTCTCGAGGAGTTCGGCCACGAGGTGAGTGAGGTCGGCGACCGCCGGTCCGGTGACGGCGATCCGGGGCAGCCGGCGGACCTCGATGCGCTCGTAGTCCTCGACCTCGGCGACCGCGGCACGCACCACGTCCATGAGCTGAACGGGTTTGCGCCACTGCCTGGACGGGGCGGCGCCGGAGAGGATGACCAGGCCCTCGGCGTGCCGGCGCATACGGGTGGTCAGGTGGTCCAGGCGGAACAGGTCGGCGAGTTCCTCGGTGTCCTCGGTGCGGCGCTCCATGGCGTCGAGCAGGGTGAGCTGCTTGTGCAGCAGCACCTGGCTGCGGCGCGCGAGGTTGACGAACACCTCGGAGACGCCGGCGCGGAGTTCGGCCTGTTTGACTGCGGCTTCCACCGCGGCCCGCTGGAGGGTGTTCAGGGCCTGGCCGACCTCGCCCATCTCGTTCCTGTCGTACTCCAGGCGCGGTACCTCGGTCTCCACGTCCACCTGTTCGCCGGCCGAGAGGCGGCGCATCACGCTGGGCAGCCGTACGCCGGACGCTTCGTGGGCCTCCAGGCGCAGCTGCCTGAGGTCGCGGATGAGGGAGCGGCCGACACGTACGGACAGGAAGAGGGAGTACAGCAGGGCGATCAGGCCGAGCGCGCCGGCGACGACCACCTTGGCGATGACGTTCGTCGCGACCGGGTCGACACGGTCCTGGTAGCGGTCGGCGGCGTGGTCGTCGAGGGCGCCGAGTTCGTCGAGCACGCTGCCGGCGGCGGTGTCCCAGCTCTTGGCGGTGACGTGGCGCGGCGTGCCGGACTCGGTGGAGACGGCCGCTTCCTCGGCGACCCGCAGGGGGGCGGAGGAGGCGTTCTTCCAGAAGCGCTGGTACCGCCCGCGTTCGGCGGCGGGCAGCAGGGGGAGGTTGATGTCGTACATCATGGTGCGCTGCGCCACGAGGTCGGAGACGTCCCGTACTTCGCCGCGGGTGAGCCGGCCGGTGACGAGGGCGGAGCCGAGGAGGGCGTCCTCGCGGGAGAGCAGTTCGCGGGCGCGGGAGACGTTGACGAGTGCGCGGTACTGCTTGTCCAGGCCCACGTTGTCGACGACGTGCAGGTTGGCGAGCAGTTCGTGGCAAGGGTCGACCAGCCGGTTGTACAGGCCGAGCGCCTGCGCGCGGTCGACAGTGCCGTCCTCCACGCTGCGGCGCAGCGACCCGATGCCGTCGAAGGCGTCCAGTACGGCGGTGAGCCGTTCCTCCTCGGCCTGGCCCAGCGCGTCGCGTACGTCGGTGTCCGCGGCGTTGCGGCGGATCTCGGCGAGGGCCTCGTCGGTGGCGGCGCGGCTGCGCTGCAGGGCGGAGAGCCCGTCGGAGGCGCGCGGGTCGGCGAGGTGGACGAGGGTCTGACGGCGTTCCTGCTGGAGGACGCGGACGGTGTCCTCGACCGGGTAGCCGATCTCCTCGACGACGGTCGAGACGCTCAACAGCCTGCTCGCCTCGCGTCCCGTGAGCACCGTGGCGAAGGCCCAGATCGCGGTCAGGGACACCAGCGGCACGAGAAGCAGCGCCACGATCTTCCGGCGGATCGACTTCCCGCGAAAGCGCATGTCCTCCCCCAGCTCGACCCCCACCGGCAGGGGGTGCGCATGTACGTCAACAAACGGCGCGAGCCTACTACTCACGCGCAGCCAACTCGAAGACCCGTCCGGAGGCCGTACCTCCGCACCGGCGGCCGACGATGGTCAGTTGTCCGGTCATTGGGGGAGATTGCCTCCCGGAATCCGGTGGCGGGCGGCAAGTTGCTTCCTCCCGGCGTGGCGGGCGGATTGGCCGAAATTTTTCGCCTGCGTGGGATTTCCGGGAATCCTGGCGGCCCGTCGTTCGTCCTTCACTACGGGAAATGGAGGCGGAATCGGCCGCAGGAGCCGCATGCCGCCCCCGGGCGGCGTAAAGCAGCGCAAGCCGGGCAGCCAGAGGGGAGCCGTGCTTCGTACACGGGAGAGCTGTCTGCTGGCGGTGGGGAGTGACATGTTGATGGGCACGGCGGAGCGGCGCATGGCGCCGGAGGAGGGCGGTGCGGTCGAGTTGACGGCCCGCTCGGCCCCCGAGGTGCCGGATGGTGACATTCCGGCGGCCGGGCCGGACACGTCGGCGGGTGAGCGGCCGGCGCAGTCGGGCCGGCCGGAAGAACGGGAGCAGCAGTCGGCCTACCGGCCGTTGTGGACGGAGGAGCCCGCGCGGCGGCGTCGCCTGCCGGATCCGGTGCGTACGGCGGCCGTACGCGCGGTACTGGTCGTCGCCGTTACGTTGATCATGGCCATGGTGGCCTTCCTGTGCACCATGGCGGGATCCTGGCTGGCGTTCCCCATGGTGATCGGCAGCGTGGCGGGCACGGTGGTGGCCACGTGGGGCGTGCTGGACGTCTGGGTGACGCGGCAGATCTGGCACCAGCGGCACGGCGTGGTGTCGATGCCGAGCAGCACCGCGCGGGCCATGCGGCGCGAGCGTCGCCGGGCCAGGCGGCAGGCCCGGTCCGCGGAGCGGACCCAGGAGCGGATACGCCGACGGGGCGGCGCGGGGCAGTTGTCACACGGCTGAACGGCCGGGTGCCGGCACACCCTGGGTGAGCGGGCCGGCTTCGGCGAAGAGGTGCCTGCCACGGTCGGCGACGAGCCGCTGTTCGACCCGAAGGTGACCCGTGTCCGCCGCTAGGACGCCCCGGCCCCCAGGAGGCCCCCGTTGTCCCCCACCTACGACGTGATCGTCATCGGTCTCGGCGGCATGGGCAGCGCAGCCGCCCATCACCTGTCCGCGCGGGGCGCCCGCGTGCTGGGCCTGGAGAAGTTCGGCCCGGTGCACAACCGCGGCTCCAGCCACGGCGGTTCCCGGATCACCCGGCAGTCGTACTTCGAGGACCCGGCGTACGTACCCCTGCTGCTGCGCGCCTACGAGCTGTACGAGGAGGTGGAGCGGGCCACCGGCCGGGAGATCGCCCTGCTGTGCGGCGGAGTGATGGTCGGCCGCCCCGACTCCTGGCCCGTATCCGGCTCGCTGCGCTCGGCACGCGAGTGGGACCTGCCGCACGAGATGCTGGACGCCCGGGAGATCCGTCGCCGGTTCCCCACGCTCTCCCCGCAGGACGACGAGGTCGCGCTGTACGAGGCCAAGGCCGGTCTGCTGCGTCCCGAGAACACCGTCGCCGCCCACCTCCAGCTCGCCACCCGGCAGAGCGCCGAGCTGCACTTCGACGAGCCGATGACCCGCTGGGAGCCGTACCGGGACGGCGTCCGCGTGCACACCGCCGAGAACACCTACACCGCCTCCCAGCTGGTGATCTGCCCGGGCGCGTGGGCACCGCGGCTGCTCACCGACCTGGGGGTGCCGTTCACGGTCGAGCGGCAGGTCATGTACTGGTTCCAGCCGCGGAACGGCATCCGGCCCTTCCTCCCCGCCCACCATCCGATCTACGTCTGGGAGGACGCGGCCGGCGTCCAGGTCTACGGATTCCCGGCCATCGACGGCCCCGACCACGGAGCCAAGGTCGCCTTCTTCCGCAAGGGGCGGGCCACCACCCCGGAGACCATCGACCGTACGGTCCACGACCACGAGGTGGAGGCGATGGCCGATCACATGTCGGGCCGCGTCCCCGATCTGCCCGGAACCTTCCTCAAGGCCGCGACCTGCATGTACACCACCACCCCGGACGAGCACTTCGTCATCGCCCGGCACCCCTGGCACCCCGGATCGGTGACTGTGGCCGGCGGTTTCTCGGGGCACGGCTTCAAGTTCGTGCCCGTGGTCGGCGAGATCCTCGCCGACCTGGCACTGACCGGTACCACCGCCCACCCCATCGGTCTCTTCGACCCCGCCCGCCCCCGGCTTCGTCCGAGCGGGGCGACCCCCACCGCCGCGCCCGCCCGAGGAGCACGCACGTGACGACCACTCCCCTGTCCCCCCGCCTCATCGCGACCCTTCCGGGCCACTGCTACACCCACCCGGAGATCTGCATGTTCCCGCTCGCCGAGGACCGAACGGTCGTCGAGTGCGACTGGCTGTACTCCCCGGACGTCGTGGCGTCGGGGGCGGACCTGTCACGGTCGGTGGAGCCGTTCCACCGGGTCAACACCCAGGACTTCGAATCCTGCGAGCGGACCCAGCCGGCCATGTCGTCCCGGGCCTTACCGTGCGGGCGGGGTCCTGGTGCCGACCGAGCACCGCATCCGGGTGTTCCACGGGTGGCTGCTGGAGCGGCTGGGGGGGTGTCGTTCGGATCAGGCGGAACCCGGGCAACGGTGTCTGGCCACCGACCCGAGCGGGGTCTGGTGCGTGCCGCCGCAAGGCGGATGAGGGCGACAGGGCGGAGCCCTGTCAACTGACGACAACGCCGCTGGGGGCACCGCCCACGCCCTTCAGGCGGTGGGGAAGTGCGTGCCGGCCCCCGCGACCCCGGCAAGATCCGAACGACACCCCCTATGCCGGTGACTGGGTGGGCCGTTTGAACATCCGGGTCGCCGTGATCTCGCTGTGCACCGTCTCGGCGCCGTCCTCGGCGGCCGGAGTCGGCTGGGGCAGTCCCGGCCTCAGGTGTTCCTCCACGCTGATGTACTTCAGGCCCGCCCGGAGGTCGGCGTCGTTGCGCAGCCGGATGACCAGCGGGAACTCCGCCAGCGCCGTCGTGTCGAACAGGCCGGTGGTGTACAGGAGCTGCACGCCGAGCGCGTCGGACACGGCCCGCTGGAGCTCCAGCAGGTAAGTGGCGTTGGCGCGGCCGATGGGGTTGTCGAGGAACAGGGTGCCGGCGTGCCGGTGCCGGTCGCGGCCCCGGTCGTTGCTGCGGAGCGCGGCCATCGTGCAGTACAGGGCGATGGCCGCGGTGAGGAGTTGCCCGCCGGAGAAGACGTCGCCCATCTGACCGACGGGGACGCGCTCGGCGCGCAGTACGGCGTCGGGCTTGAGGATCTCGACGGCCACGCCCTTGGGCTGGAGTGCGGCGGCGACGCCGCGCAGCAGCAGGGACATGCCGTCGCGACGCAGGTCGGAGTTCTTCTTCACGGCCGCGCGGGTCGCCTCGTCGACGACTTCGCCGAGCCGCTCGGTGAGCGTGGCCTGATCGGGTTCCTCGAAGCGGATGCGCAGGAACTCCTGCCCCGACCACTCGCCGAGGCCCTCCGGAAGCCGGGAGAGCCGCTGGGCGGAGCGGAGGGTGGCGAGCGCCGACTCGACCATGCCGCGCAGCCGGTCCACGATCGAGTCGCGGTTGCGCTCCAGCTGTGCCAGCTCGTCGGTCAGGACCCGGAGCCGGGGCGCGAAGGCGTCCGCCCACTTGGCGGCGTGCTCGGGCAGCGCGGCGGCGGGCAGCTCGCGGATCTGCTGGCGCGCGGGGGTGCGGACCTGTTCGTAGCGGGTGGAGTTGGCGTGGCGGACGAGTGCGTCACTCGCCTCGCGCACGGCGGCCTCGGCGGCGGACAGGTCGGCGGCACAGCCGCGCAGCGAGCGGCGGGCCTCGGCAGCCGACTGACGGGCGTCCTCCAGACCGCCCGGGTACGGCTCGGGTTCCTCCTGCTCCTCCTCGGGCGTGTGCTCCCGCATCAGGTCGCGGAGCATGGCGGCGATCTCGTCGAAGCCGCCGGCCGCGTCCTCGGCGCCGCGGTGCGCGTCGAGCAGTTCGGCGTGTGCCTCGCGGGCGTGGGTGAGCGCCTCGTTGCGGGAGGCGAGTTCGGCGGTTGCGGTGCGCAGCAGGGTCTGGGCGTGCTCGGCGTCGCGCGGGAGGAGTTCCCCGGGGAGTTCGGTGTGGGCGTCGCCGTCCTCGGGTGCGTGCCGTTCGGCCTCGCCGCGCAGCCGGCCGAGCTGCTCGCTCGCGCTGGACATGCGGGTCTCCAGGAGCTGCACCAGCTCCTCGGCGCGGGCGGCGGCGGCCTGCCGGGACGGTCCGTCGGAGCCGTCGGGCGACTCCAGCAGCTGCCCGGCCCGGGTGCGGACCTTGTTGCTGAGCCGGTCCAGTTCGGCGCGCGCCGCGCTCTCGTCGCTCTCCGCGCGGGCCTGTTCGGCGCGCAGGTCGGCGCCGACGCCCACCTTCTCGTAGAGCTGGGAGGCGGCCCGGTAGGCCTCGCGGAGGGCGGGCAGGGACGACTGCGGCGTGTTCGTGCCGCTCTCGGGTGGCGCGTCCGGTACGTCGTCGGGGGCGCCCGCGATCTCGGAGCGCTCGGCGCGCAGTGCGCGGGCGGTGCGGCGGGCGTCGTCGGCGGCCCGCTGGGCGGCGCGCCGGTCCTCGTCGGCGGCGCGGGCCCGCTCCAGGCAGGCCTGGGCTCGGGCCTCGGACTCGGCTCCCTCGTCGGCCAGTTCACGGAGCCTGACCTGCCAGCCGGCGCGCTCGCGCAGTCGGAAGGCGAGTCCGGCGAGGGCGTCGGCGGCGCGGCGGGCCTTCTGCGCGGCCTCCTGCCGTTCGTCCCGCATCCGTACCGCCTCGGCGGCGCTCTCGTCGGTCTCGGCCCGCACCGTGCGCGCCTCGGTCAGTTCCGCCTCCGCCTCCTCGGCGAAGGCGCGCGCTTCCCCCGCGGTCCGCGCCAGTTCGGCGAGGCGTCCGGCGGGGCAGCCGGTGCGCCAGGAGGCGAGCCGGGCCGCCAGCTCCCGGTCCTTGCCGAGCCGGGCGGCGAGGGCGCGGATCTCCTCGTCCCGCTCCGCCGCCCGCGCGCGCAGCGTGTGCCGCTCCTCGTCGGCGGCGTGCTCGTCGTGCATGGCGGGGTTCGGCGGTACGAGGAAGACGTCCCCGGTGTCGGAGCCCGGCGCCGGGGTGGGCGCGAGCAGGGCGGCGGCGGTACCTACGGCGACGGCGGAGCGCGGCAGCAGGGCCGCGTCACCGAGGACCTCGCGGGCGCGGGTGTGCGAGTCGGGGTCGGTGATGATCACGCCGTCGACCAGCTCGGGGCGGGCGGCCAGCACGCGCGCGTGGTCGGCGGGGTCGACGGCCTGCGCGAGGTAGCGCCAGCCCGGCAGGGCGGGGATGCCGTGCTCGCCGAGGAACTCCACGGTGGCCAGCACATCCGGACCGGGCGGCAGCAGTCCGCCGTCGCCGAGCGCACCGAGGATGCGGGAGTCGTCGGCGGCGGCGGTGCGCAGCTCGAACAACTGGCGTTCGGCGGAGGAGACGGTGTCGTCGAGGAGTTCGCGCAGTTCGTCGGCGAAGCGGTCGAGTTCCTCGGGGGTCAGGGCGCCGTCGGCGGCCTCAGGCGCGGCGGCCGGGTCGCGGTCGGTGCCCTGGCGGGGCTGCGGGACACCGGGGCGGGTCTCGGTGGTCAGGCCGAGCAGGTCCGCCAGCCGCTCCTCGGCCGCCAGTGCCTCGGCCGTGCGGCGCTCGGCCTCGTGGGCGCGTTCCGCCGCGGTGGCCGCGTCCGCCGCGCGGGCCGCCGTCAGTTCGGCGCGGCTCTCGGCGGCGGCCGCCTCACGCGCGTGCTCCGTAGCCCGACGTGCGGCCTCCCGGGCGGTGTCCCAGGCCGCGACCGTCGTCTTCTCGGCGTCGCTGGCCGCGAGGGCTGCGCGGGCGGGGTCGGCGTCGGGCGCACTGTCGTCGAGCCAGCCGGCCCGGACCGCCTCGGCGGTCTCCTGCTCGACCTCGGTGAGCCGCTGGCGCAGGTGCCCGGCCTCGCTGCGGGCCCGCTGCGCCTCGGTGGCGGCGGTGGTGGCGTCCCGGTGGGCGGCGTCGCTGACCTCCTGGAGGGAGGCGGACCGCGCCTCTTCCTCGTTGGCGTGGTGCTCGACCTTTCCGGCTGCCGCGTGCAGGGCGCGGACGAGTTCGACGGCGGCCTTGGCACGGGCGGCGAGCGCGGGTGCGGCGTCCCGCTCGGCCTCCTGGATGGCGGCGGACACGCGGGCGACGCGGTCGGCGGCGGCGCGATGGCGCAGGACGGCCTCGGCGGCCTGCCAGGCGGAGTGCAGGGTGCGCGCGTCGGCGAGTTCGCGCTTCTGCGCGGCGGCCGACTTCTCGGCCGCGGTCAGGGCCAGGGAGGCGTGCCGGTAGGCCAGCTCGGCAGCGATGAGACCGCTGCGGTCCCGGGCCGACTCGGCGTGCGTGACGGCGTACGCGGCGGCGGTGACCCGCTGGGCGAGATCGCCGGCCCGGACCCGCTCCTGAGCGCCGCGGGCGGTGAGCCGGCGGGCCAGGGTTCTGGTCCGGCGTTCGGCGGCGCCGTGGATGTCCCGCGCGCGCGTGCGGGCGTCGGCGGCCTCGACGATCCGGCCGAGGAGGTCGACGGAACCGGCGGTGAAGTCGCGTTCGGCGATCAGCTCGGCGCGCCGGCCCAGTTTGCTGCCGAAGCCGCCGACCAGGTCGGCGAGGCCGTCGGTGTCACGGGTGTCGGTGACGGCGCGCAGCAGCAGGTCGGTGAAGTCGGAGTCCTTCTTGACCGCGAAGAGGCCTGCTGCCTCGCCCTCGTCGGCGTTCATCTCGCGCTGGTAGCGGAAGAGTTCGGGGTCGAGGCCGAGCTCTGTGAGGTGCTCGACCCAGCGGTCGTGGATCTCCTCCCAGTGCACTTCCAGGTGCGGGTAGGCCTTGCCGGCCTCGGTGAGCGCGTCCCGGAAACCCTTCATGGTGCGTCGTCGGCCCTGGGCGCCGGATACGCCTTCGACGGGCGGGCGGACGGCGGTGGCCTCGGCGACGGGCAGGTTGTCCAGGGTGAGTCCGGGGCCGGGCCGGAAGGAGTACCAGGCCTCGGCGAACTTCCGCGGGTCGCCGGAGACCTGGCGGCCGCGCCACTCGCTGACCTTGCCGACGACCACGCACTCGCCGGTCTGCACGTGCTGCCACTCCAGCGCCACGTGTCCGCAGTCGTCGGCGAGCAGGAACTTGCGCAGTACTCCGGAGCTGGCGCCGCCCAGGGTGTTGCGGTGGCCGGGCAGCATCACCGAGAAGATCAGCTTGAGCAGGACGGACTTGCCGCCGCCGTTCTCCAGGAACAGCACGCCGGCGGGCGCGGGCCGGCGCGGGGGGCCCACCGGCTCCTCCTCGAAGAACTCCGCCTGCGTGGGCGCGGGGTCGGGCACGGGCCGGCCCACACCGCGCAGGTCAAGCACGGTGTCGGCGTAGCGCGCACCTGCGGGCCCGATGGAGTAGAGGCGGACCCGGGACAGCTCGTACATGGCGGACTCTCGTAAGTCTTCGTGAAGTTGGGGTGCGGGGGGGGAGGCTTGGGCGGTGTCCTGGGCGGTGTCAGGAGGAGTGGAACGGCAGTCCGGCGTCGGCCACCAGCTCCAGGTCGTCCGTCTCCTCGGCGGGCAGCAGCGTCGCGGTGCCGTCGGTCACCGGCACGATGCCCAGGTCCAGCAGCTCGGCCATGGCGGCGCTGCCCGCCATGTCGCGCACCTGGAGCTGGTAACGGGCCGTGGTGCGGTACGTGCCGCCGTTGTCGTCGCCGGTGCGCTGCAGGAAGCCGGACTCGGTGAGGAACGCGGCGGCCTTGCCGACGATGCCGGTGGTGGAACCGGGGAGTCTGCGCGCGTCCTTGGTGGCGCCGGTCGCGCTGCGTCTGACCCAGATCCGCCAGGCGGCCTCCAGACCCGGGGCGTCGGTGACCGGGTCGGTGTTCTCGCCCTGTTCCTCCGCCCGCTCCTCCAGCCGACGGCAGGCCTGGCGGACGAAGGCGTCCACGCCGTTGACCGTGACGCGGCCGATGTAGCCGTCGTCGGCGAGGTCCTCGGGGCGCGGGTAGGCCATGGCGGCGACGGCGAGGTGGGCGAGGCCGTGCAGGAAGCGGTCGCCGGAGTCGGTGGCGGCACGCCGCGCGTAGTCGCCCATGCGGACGGCGAAGACCGAGTCCTCGGCGGCGGTGACGGCCATCCCCGCGCGCGGCGAGACCTCCAGGACGATCAGCCCGAGGCCGGCCGCCACGGCGTCGGCGAGCCGTGCGAACGGCGGGTCCTCGCGGTACCGGCGCAGCAGGTCGGCGTACTCCTGGTCACGCGCGGGCAGCAGCTTGGGCTGGAGGCCGAAGGCGACGAGCCGCGCCGCGTCGGCGGCGTCGGCGGGCGTGACGGCCGTGGTGGCCGGCGCGGCACCCACCTCCGGTTCGCTCCGGTCGACGTGCTCTGTCACGGTCGGTACTCCTCGCTGTGCTGGTGCTGGTGCTGGTTCTGCTCAAGGTGCTGGTGTTGCTCGAGGTGCCGGCGCTGGTGCCGGCGCTGTTGCCGCTGGTGTGTCCTCATGCCGCCTCCGTGCGGTCGGCGGCCATCCCTGCCGCGTCCAGCAGTGCCGTGCCGACGATGAGGTCGGCGCCGCCGAACTCGGGGTCGTCCAGCTCCGTGCCGTCGTCCACGGCGAACAGGAGTTTCGGCTCGCCCTGCCGGTAGGCGGTGCCGACGGGCGGGCTGGCCGCGTGGACGGCCAGCAGGGCGACGAGGTACGGCAGCTCGGCGTCGCGGGTGCGGGCGTCGGCCAGCAGCCCCGACAGTCGGCGCGGTGCGTCGTGCGGCAGGTCGAGCAGCTCCATGGCCGCGGCCAGCTGTTCCTCGCTGAAGCGGCTGTCGTCCGGGGTGGCGATCAGGTCGGGTTCCGGCATTTCGGCGCCCAGGTGCTCCCGCTCCACCGGCGGGGTCAGCAGTATGTCGACGAGGTCGCCGACCCGGACGGAGACGGGCGTGCGCAGACCGGTGCCGCGCGCGAAGAAGGCGTCGGTGACGCGGAGCGCCCGCTCCAGGGGCAGTGGCAGGAGGGGGGCGACGAGATGGCCGTACAGGTCCAGGCCCGAGGTCGTCAGGGGGGTGGCGAAGGCCTGCCGGTCCTGTTCGGCGCGGAAGAGCGGGCCGGCCTCCAGGAGCCGGGACTGGAGCTGGGTGTGGCGGCGGATGCAGTCCTTGACGATGTCGACGAGCTCTGCGGCGCGACGCTTGTGCTCGGGGTCCTCGGACTCGTCACGGGCCTTGCGGATGTTGGTGAGGATCGCGTTCTCGTGACGGTACCGGTCGGCGACGTGGTCCAGGGCCTCGGCGATCATGTCGGGGACGGCGCTCAGCCAGTCCACCGCGCGGACGTTGCGCCGGGTGGCGTCCAGGGCCCTGCGCAGGGTCTCCGAGTACTGCACGGTCCGGTACCGGGCCTGTTCGGCGGCGAGCTGGGCGTCGGCGAGGCGGCCGCGGCTGATCAGCACCTCCAGCTTGACCTCGGCGGCGATCTGGGCGCTGGTGACGTCGGTGTCCAGGGCACCGACGAGGACGTTGACCGCCTCGTCCGTGGTGCGCAGGTAGACGGTGCCGCCGGGGCCGGGGACCTCTTCGAGCAGCTTGAAGTCGTAGTCACGGCGCACGTAGGTGCCGTCCGGCCCGAAAGTGCCGTACACCGCGCGGAAGCCGCGGTCGACACTGCCGACGTTGATCAGGTTCTCCAGGACCCAGCGGGCCACCCGCTCGTGCTCGGCGGCGGGCCGTGCCGGGGACTGGGCGGCGACGCGCGGGATCAGCCGGGCCACTATCTGGTCGTGGTCGGCGCCCGTGTCGAAGTCCATGTTCAGCGTGACGAGGTCGATGGCGGCGAGGGCGACCTCGGCCATGCCGTACACCGAGTACTCACCCGCGAGGTTCGCCTTGCGCGCGTCGAGGTCGTGCAGCGGCGCCGTGCAGGCGAGCGCGCGCAGCCGCCGCGCCAGTCCTTCGTCGGCGGCCGGGCCCGGGGCAGGGCGCGGCACCGCGCTGAGCTGGGGCGGAACACTGTCCGTCGATGCAGGCGAAGTCACGGTGCACAGACTAGGTCCTCGGTCTGACAACCACCCAAACGACGCAGATGGGCCCCGGCGAGACAGGCTCCGCGGGGCGCTGTGGGGGGGCTACCCCTCGTCCCCGACCCGCCGCAGGTAGACCTCCACGACCCGCTTCAGCGAGTTCTCGAGGTAGACCGCGAGCAGCCGCTCCGCCGTCTCCCGCTCGCCGGTCTCCAGGACTTCGAGGATCTCCGCGTTGCGCGCGATGTACGGCTCGTGCAGGCGCCGGGGGTCGTCCACGACGTGGAAGGCGAGGCGCAGTTCGGCGAAGACGCTGCGCATCAGCTCGTCCGTGCGTTCGCTGCCTGCCAGGGCCACCAGTTCCCGGTGGAAGTGGATGTTGGCGGTACCCACACCTTTCCAGTCACCTTCGCGGGCCGAGCGCCGTCCGTCCTCGACGGCCCCGGCGAGTCCGTCCAGGACGTACGGCGGCTCTCCGAGGCCCCTGACGACGGCGCACTCGACGAGGGCGCGGGTGCGGTAGATGTCCTCGACGTCCTCGACGGTCAGGACCCGGACGAAGACGCCCCGGTTCAGCTCGTGGACGAGCAGGCGTTCATGGGTGAGCAGCCGGAACGACTCACGCAGCGTGTTGCGTGAGACCCCGAGCGCGCCGCCGATGCTGTCCTCCGACAGCCGGGTCCCGGGTGGGAAGTAACCCTCGGCGATCCGGCTCCTGAGGATGTCGGAGACCCGCTCGGCGGTGCTGGTGCGCCCGAGGAGGGCGCGGTCGTCCGCCAGTCCCGTCAACTGCTCTGCCATGCCCGGAATTCAATCGCAGATACCAGAACGAAACAACAGGGGTATTGAGGGATCGTTGAACGATCCCCTACGGTGCCCTCACGTGTCGGTACGGCGCCCGCTCCGCTCACCGCGCCGCCGTACCGACCGGCTCGCTCTCGACAAGCACCCTCCGTCCTCCCACTGCGAGGTGCACCATGAGCACACCCCCTCCACCACAGGCACTGACCGCCGAGACCCGTCCGTCCGGAACGGGTGAACACCCCTCGGAAGACGGCCCGTTCGGCTGGCTGCGCGCCCTCGGTCCGCGGGGCCGCCGCGCCTTCGGCGGCGCGTTCGGCGGCTACGCGCTCGACTCGTACGACTACTTCACCCTGCCGCTGACGATGGTCGCGCTGGCCGCGTACTTCGGCCTGGACAGCGGCCAGACCGGTCTGCTCACGACGGTCACGCTGGTCGTCTCGGCGGTCGGCGGCGCCCTCGCGGGTGTCCTGGCTGACCGCGTCGGCCGGGTCAAGGCGCTGCTGCTCACCGTGATCACCTACGCCGTGTTCACGGTGGCCTGCGGCTTCGCGCCCAACTACGAGACGCTGCTGGTCTTCCGGGCACTGCAGGGCCTCGGTTTCGGCGGCGAGTGGGCGGTCGGCGCGATCCTGGTCGCCGAGTACGCGAGCGCCAAGCACCGCGGTCGCACGCTCGGCGCGATCCAGAGCTCCTGGGCCGTGGGCTGGGGACTGGCGGTGGTCGTGTACACGCTGGTGTTCTCGCTGGCCGGTGACGACCTCGCGTGGCGCATCATGTTCTGGACGGGCGCGCTGCCCGCGCTGCTCGTGGTGTGGGTGCGGCGCAGCGTCCAGGACGCGCCCGAGGCCGCCGCGGCCCGCCGGAAGGACCCGGCGAAGGGCTCGTTCGGGGCGATCTTCGAGCGGGGCACGGCCGACTCGCCGGGCCTGCTGCGGATCACGCTCTTCGCGAGCCTGCTCTCCACCGGCGTCCAGGGCGGCTACTACACCCTCGCCACCTGGGTTCCGACGTATCTGAAGGACGAGCGCGACCTGTCGGTCGTGGGCACCGGTGGTTATCTGACGTTCCTGATCTCGGGCGCCTTCATCGGCTACCTCACCGGCGGCGTCCTCACCGACCTGCTGGGCCGCAAGCGCAACATCTGGCTCTTCGCGCTGCTGTCGGCGCTGTGCATCCTGGCGTACGCGAACATCCCCAGCGGCGCCAACACGCTGCTGCTGGTGCTCGGTTTCCCGCTCGGCTTCTGCATGTCGGCGATCTTCAGCGGCTTCGGTTCGTATCTGAGCGAGCTGTACCCGACGGCGGTACGGGGCGCGGGGCAGGGCTTCACGTACAACACCGGGCGCGCCGTGGGCGCCGTCTTCCCGACCACGGTCGGCTTCCTGGCCGACAGCTGGGGTGTGGGCGGTGCGCTGGTCTTCGGCGCCATCGGCTACGGCATCGCGGCGCTGGCTCTGCTGGGGCTGCCGGAGACGCGCGGAAGGGAACTGACGTGAAACGCTCCCACCGCACGGCCGACGACCGGCCGATCATCCTCGTCGACGAGCACGCGCACGCGTGGAGCCCGAGAACGGCCCGCTCCCGCTTCCGGGAAGGGCTGACCGGCCCCACGGCCGGGGCCGCGGCCGGCCACACCCAGGCCAACCTGATCTCGGTGCCCGCCGACTGGGCGTACGACATGCTGCTGTTCTGCACCCGCAACCCGAAGCCCTGCCCCGTGCTCGACGTCTCGGACGCCGGGTCCTGGTCCACCGCGCTCGCCGACGGCGCGGACCTGCGCACCGATCTGCCGCGCTACCGGGTGTGGCGGGACGGTGAGCTGGTGGACGAGCCGACGGACGTACGCGCCCACTGGCGGGACGACCTGGTGTCGTTCCTGATCGGCTGCAGCTTCACCTTCGAGTGGGCCCTCACCGCGGCCGGAGTCCCGATCCGCCATGTCGAGCAGGGCCGCAACGTCCCGATGTACGTCACCACGCGACAGTGCCGTCCCGCCGGGCGGCTGCACGGGCCGATGGTGGTGTCCATGCGCCCGGTGCCGCCCGAGCACCTGTCGGCGGCGATCCACGAGACCAGTCTGCTCCCGGCGGTACACGGCAGCCCGGTGCACTGCGGCGACCCGTCGGCGCTCGGCATCGACGACCTGGGCCGGCCGGACTTCGGCGACCCGGTGGACCTGGAGCCGGACGACATCCCGGTGTTCTGGGCCTGCGGAGTGACCCCGCAGGCGGCGGTCATGGCCTCGCGTCCGCCCTTCGCCCTCACTCACGCGCCGGGGCAGATGTTCCTCACGGACGCCCGTGACGAGCAGTACCGCGTGGCCTGACGGCGATGCCGGGGGAACCCGTCCCGGAACGGAACCGGAGGGTCCCGGAACGGAACCGGAGGGTCCCGGAACGGAACCGGAGGCAGGGGGAACCCGGCCTCGGAACGGAAACCGGAGACACTGGAGACACTGGAGACATGACCTCGATCGACCTCAACGCCGACCTCGGCGAGGGCTTCGGCCGCTGGCGGCTCACCGACGACGAGGGCCTGCTCTCGGTCGTCACCAGCGCCAACGTGGCCTGTGGCTTCCACGCCGGGGATCCGGCGACCATGCGGCGGGTGTGCGAGGCGGCCGCCGAGCGGGGCGTGAGTGTCGGCGCGCAGGTCTCCTACCGGGATCTGGCCGGTTTCGGGCGGCGCGCGATGGACGTGCCGTCCGGCGAGCTGGCGGCCGAGGTGGCCTATCAGATCGGCGCCCTGGAGGTCTTCGCCCGGGCGGCGGGCACGCGCGTGGCGTACGTCAAGCCGCACGGTGCCCTGTACAACCGGGTGGTACGGGACGAGGAGCAGGCGGCGGCGGTCGTCGACGGGGTGCTCCTCGCGGGCGGCGTCCTGCCCCTGCTGGGGCTGCCCGGCTCGCGTGTGCTGGAACTGGCCGGCCGGGCCGGGCTCCCGGTCGTCACGGAGGCGTTCGCGGACCGCGCGTACACCGACGAGGGCACGCTCGTGCCGCGCGGGCGGGAGGGCGCCGTGGTCACCGACCCGGCCGCCGTCGTGGAACGCGCGGTCTCACTGGCCGTCTCCGGCACCGTCACCGCCCGCTCGGGGCAGCGGGTCGGGGTCCGCGCGCGTTCCCTGTGCGTGCACGGCGACACGCCGGGCGCGGTGGAACTGGCGCGCCGGGTGCGGGAGCGGCTGGAGTCGTCCGGCGTCCGCGTGGAGGCCTTCGTATGAACGTGCTGCCCGTCGGTGACGACGCCCTGCTCGTCGAGGTCTCCTCGGGCGAGGAGGCCGAGGCACTGCACGCGGAGCTGCTGCGGCGCCGCGCGGAGGGCACGCTCGCGGCCCGGGAGATCGTCCCGGCGGCCCGCACGGTCCTCCTCGACGGCCTCACCGATCCGGCCCGCCTCGCGTCCGAACTGACCGCCGCCGAGGTACCGCCCGCTCCCCCGCGCGCGGGGCCCGTCGTCGAGCTCCCGGTCCGCTACGACGGCCCGGACCTGGCCGACGTCGCCGCGCACTGGGGTGTGGCGGTGGAGGAGGTGGCGCGCATCCACGCGGGCACCGGGTTCCGGGTCGCCTTCTGCGGGTTCGCGCCCGGCTTCGGCTACCTGACCGGCCTGCCCGCGCGGTACGACGCCCCGCGCCGGGACACCCCTCGCACGGCCGTCCCGGCCGGTTCGGTGGCGCTGGCGGGGCCGTACACGGGCGTCTACCCGCGCTCGTCGCCGGGCGGCTGGCAGTTGATCGGTACCACGGACGCCGTGCTGTGGGACCACACACGCGTGCCGGCGGCCCTGCTGTCGCCGGGCACGCGCGTGCGGTTCGTGCCCCGCGGGCGCCAGGGGGGTTCATGACGGACCGGGCGCTCGCCGTCGTCCGGGCCGGGGCGCTGACGACCGTGCAGGACCGGGGCCGCCCCGGCCACGCGCACCTCGGGGTCCCCCGCTCCGGGGCACTCGACGCGCCGGCGGCGGCGCTGGTCAACCGGCTCGTCGGCAACCCGCCCGACGCCGCCGTCCTGGAGACCACGCTCACGGGCTGTGCCCTGCGCCCGCGGTGCGCGGTGACGGTGGCGGCCGGCGGCGCTCCCTGCCCGGTGACGGTGGACGGCCGGCCGGTGCCCTGGGGTGCGCCGGTCGGCGTGCCGGCCGGTGCGCTGCTGGATGTCGGGGCGGCCGACTCCGGCGTCCGCACCTACGTGGCCGTCTCCGGCGGCGTCCTCGTCGAGGCGGTCCTCGGCAGCCGCTCCACCGACCTGCTGTCCGGCCTGGGGCCGCCGCCCCTCGCGGACGGCATGGTGCTGCCCCTGGGGCGACCGCGCGGACGGCACGCGCGCGCGGACGTCGCCCCGCAGCCGGCTCCCCCGGCGGAGCTGGTCCTGCGCGTGACGCCGGGACCGCGCGCCGACTGGTTCACCGCGGAGGCGCTACGGACGTTCGCTTCGCGCACTTACCGGGTGTCGCCCGCGAGCAACCGCATCGGACTGCGTGTGGACGGACCCGCACTGCGACGCGCCCGCACGGGCGAACTCCCCAGTGAGGGCATGGTGCTGGGGGCGGTGCAGGTGCCGCCCGACGGCCGACCGGTCGTGTTCCTGGCCGACCATCCGACGACCGGCGGCTACCCGGTGATCGGCGTCGCCCGCACCAGCGACCTCCCGGCGGCGGCCCAGGCTGCGCCGGGGACACCGGTGCGCTTCGTGTCCGTGCGCAGGGGCTGACGCCGCCGCACCTGCGGTCGGGGGCGCGGCGCGCCCGTACGGTCGGGCGGCGGAGGTGCGCAGGTCGAGCCGGGCGCTCGTCCCGCGCGCGTGGTGGCGCAGTTCGGCGGCGGCCAGGCCGAGGAGTTGGGGCAGGAGGTCGGTGCAGCGCCGGGCCACCCAGCCGGTGCCGGCGGTGGCCAGCCACCACAGACTCGCCGACCGGGTCGGGGCGCGGAACTCGCCGGAGCGCCGTCAGCGCGTCCAGTGCCGTGCCGGGCCGCTTCTCCACGGACAGCCGGGAGCACATCACCAGCAGGGTCTCGTCCACGCGCGCGTGCCGGGCGCGCAGCCCCGGATCGCGCAGCGCCGGGTGCCGCCCGGTCAGGTCGACCCCCAGGGGCGCCCGTACGACGTCGCGGGCCCCGACGCGGACGAACTCCCGCTCGGCGAACTCGGTGGGGCACACCACGCGCGCATAGGTGTGCGCCGTACGGATGTTGAGGGCGGGCGGTGCGCCGGGCAGCCCGGTCGGGCAGGCCCCAGGCGCGCAGCACCCCGTCGGCGGTCTCGTGGGAGACCATCACGGAGGGGGTCCTGGCCCGCCGGGCCCACTTGCCGGTCCAGCGCAGCGTCGTGCGGTCGGACACCTCCAGTCGGTCGGGGGCCGGCGTCTCCAGCAGCGCGGCCACGCGCCGCCGGTCGGTCAGGACCCGGTATCCGCCGGTGCCCGGCAGCAGCGGTCCTGGGAGGGTGATGACCCGGCCCTGTTCGGTCTCCCGGTCGTCGGCGCGCTCGCCGGGGACGACGAGGACGGGGTCGTGTCCGGCCGCCCGGAAGCCCCTGCCCAGCTCGCGCAGGGCGGTGCGCAGGCCGCCGGAGGCGGGGGCGACGAAGTGGGCGAGCCGGACGATCCGCAGCGCGCTCATGCGGCCGGCACCGCCTTCCGCGAGGCGAGCACGTCCGAGTAGTGCCCGACCAGCCGGTCGCCGACGGTGGCCCAGGTGCGCCCCTCGACGGCCGCCCGCCCGGCCGCCCCGTACGCGGCGCGCAGCACGGGGTCGGCGGCCAGGGACCACACCGCGTCCCGTACGGCGGCGGCGTCGCCCGGCGGCACGAGCAGCCCGGTGCGCCCGTGGGCGACGAGGTCCAGCGGGCCGCCGGCCGCGGGCGCGACGACGGGCACCCCGCTCGCCATGGCCTCCTGCACGGTCTGGCAGAACGTCTCGAAGGGGCCGGTGTGCGCGAAGACGTCCAGTGAGGCGAAGACCCGGGCGAGGCCGTCGCCGGTACGGCGGCCGAGGAACACCGCGCCCGGCAGCGCCTGCTCCAGGACGGGCCGGCTGGGCCCGTCGCCGACGACCACGACGCGCACGCCGTCCAGGCGGCAGGCGCCGGACAGCAGCTCCACCCGCTTCTCGGGGGCGAGCCGCCCGACGTAGCCGACGATCAGCTCACCGCCCGGGGCCAGTTCGCGGCGCAGTGCCTCGTCGCGCCGGCCGGGCCGGAAGCGGGCGGTGTCCACCCCACGCGGCCACAGCGCGACCCTGGGCACACCGTGCGCCCGAAGGCCGCGCAGGGCCGCACTGGACGGGGCGAGCGTGAGGTCGGCGGCGGCGTGCACGGAGCGGATGCGCCGCCAGGCCGCCGTCTCGCCCGCCCCCATGTAGGTACGGGCGTACCCGGCGAGGTCCGTCTGGTAGACGGCCACGGCGGGGACGCCGAGCCGGGCGGAGGCGGCCGTGCCCCGGACACCGAGGACGAAGGGGCTGGCCAGGTGGACGAGGTCGGCGCGGTGCTCGGCGATCGCGGCGGCCACGCGCCGGCTGGGCAGGGCGACGCGGACCTGGGGATAGCCGGGGAGCGGGAGGGAGGGGATCCGGACGAGGGGGCACGGCGCGGTGGTGTCCGCCGTGTTGCCGGGGGCGGTGGCCGGGGCGACGACGACGCAGTCGTGACCGCGGTCGACGAGATGCCGGGCGGTCTGGAGTGCGCAGTGGGCGACGCCGTTCACATCGGGCGGAAAGGATTCGGTCACGATGACGACACGCATACCGGTGTTGTCGCCGGATTGGACGTGCTCGCGTCAACGTCGATCTTTCCTGGCGCGGAACGTCCCATGAGCGTTGCCCTGCCCACCCGAGCGGGTCGGTCCGCGGCCATGCCCGCCCGACCCGCGGGTCACCCGCCGTTCGCACGGAGGACTCCGCCGTCCGGGCGGACCGTCGCCGGCGGGCGGGCACACGGCGTCACACCCGTCCGCACAGCGGTTTCCGCCCCGCGGTCTTCGCGCCGCTCACACGGCGGGCGCGTCCGGTCCGAAGCGGCTGCGTACGGCCGTCTGGACCTCGTCCTCCTCCGCCGGGTCGGCGGCGAGCCTGCGCAGCCGTTCGACGACGCGGTTGTCGCCGGTCTCGGCATGGCGGGCGGCGAGTTCGCGGGTGGTTTCCTCGCAGTCCCACAGGCACTCGATGGCGAAGCCCGCGGCGAAGGACGGGTCGGTGGCGGCCAGCGCGCGGGCGGCCCGGCCGCGCAGGTGGGAGGAGGCGGTCTCGCGGTAGATGTGCCGCAGCACGGGGGCGGCGCAGGCGATGCCGAGCCGGCCGGTGCCGTCGACGAGGGTCCACAGGGTCGGCGCGTCGGGGCCTACCCCGCGTACCGCCTCCCGCAGTGCGGCGAGGACGAGGTCGCGGTCCCGCGCTGCGCCCCGGCAGGCGAGTACGCGTCCGGCAGCGGCGCCCAGGGCGTCGGGCCGGTGAACCCATCGGCGCGCCAGGTCGACGGCGGCGAGGCTGCGCATCCGCTCGAAAGCGGCGACGGCGGCCTCCACGACCGGTGTCGAGCCGGTGTTCACGGCGCCCTCGATCAGGTCGAGGGCGTCCGGATCATTGCCGTCGGCGAGATAGCGCAGGGCGGTGCAGCGTGCTCCCTCGTCGCCGGAGCGCGCGGCCTCGACGATCTCGGGCCGGTCCTCGGGGCCGGCGACGGCCGTGAGGCACCGGGCGGCCGGCACGTGGAGCGCGGCGCCGCGCTCCACGCCCTGCTGGGCCCACTCGAACACGGCACGCACGCTCCAGCCCGGACGTGGCCCGGTGGGGCTCATCTGCCGCTGCCAGCGGTCGAAGGAGCCCGCCTCGTGGGCGGCACGCACGCGCGTGGCGATCGATCGGCGCGGATCGTCGGCCCACAGCCGCCAGGGCCGGGGCTCGAAGGCGTCCCGCACGGCGACGGCCAGCTCGGCGTCGCCCTCGGCATCGCGCGGGAAGCGTGCCAGGACGGGGGCGGCGAGGGCGCGCAGACCGGCGTCGTCGTCGCGCAGGGCCAGCTCGTCGAGGGCCCACGCCCAGTTGACGCCGTGAGCGGCGTACCTGCGCAACAGCTCCAGCGCGTCCAGCCTGCCGTAGGAGGCGAGGTGGCCGAGGACCGCAAGGGCGAGCCCGGTGCGTGACTCGTCGCCGTCGAGGATGTCCTCGGGGTCGAAGAGGTGGGCCTCGATCGCGTCCAGCTCGCCGTTCAGGTCGAGGTAGAGGCGGGCGTAGTAGAGGGAGCGGTTCTCGACCTGCCAGTCGTGGCGGGGGTCGTGCAGCACACAGTGGTTCAGTGCCGCGAGCGCTTCGGCCCGCGGAGCGGTGAGCGCGTGCAGCGTGCCGTCGCCGCGACCCCGCTGAAGCAGGCCGAGCAGCGTACCGCTGGGCGCTATGACCGGATCGAACATGGGAAACAGCCTCACATCAAGCGTCGACGCAACCGGGGAGCACGCGTTACCTGGCCGTGCGCCAACACGTCGGAGCGCCCGTCGTCTCTTGCTTGCTGAAGACCATGTTCCTCTGCCTCTCGTCGATGGCCCGTGCGGGCCGTGTCACGGCCCGCGCGGTGCGGCAACACCTGCCCAGCCATCGCGTCCGTGAACCACGTCGTCATGATGACCCGGCGGTCACATCTGCCGCGACCGAAATTTCGGCGGCCCGGTACCGCCTCCCCCGTTTTTCGTATTTTCCCTGGTCAGAAAGTGTGGAGCCGATCCGGATCAGTCCCGGCCCGGCGTCCGGTCACTGGGCGCCGAACAGCTCCAGCAGCTCCGTCCGGGCGAACATCCGCGCCGTCTCGACGGCCGACGGGGTACCCGCGGCCGGATCGGCACCGGCCTCCAGGAGCGCCCTGGTCACTTCCGTCTCACCCTTGAACGCGGCACCGGCGAGCGGTGTCTGCCCCCGGTCGTTGACACGGTCGGCCTCGGCACCGCGGGACAGCAACGCGCGCACCGCGTCGGCGTGCCCGTGGTAGGCGGCGAGCATGACGAGGGAGTCGCCGCGGTCGTTGGTGAGATTGGCGGGAACACCGGCGTCCACGTACGCCACCAGTTCCTCGGTCCGCCCCTGCCGGGCCAGATCGAAGATCTTGGTCGCCAGCTCCACGACCTCCGGGTCGGGGGCTTCACTCATCGGCCGGACCACCTCTCACTACGTACGTTGCGGACGTCTCGTACGTGACGAACGTCGGGGACTGCGTGTGCGTACGGCCGCGAGCGGTGCGGCCGTACGAGTGAATCGCCAGGGTACTGGCTCGCGCGGCACATGAGCCGATGTGCCCGAGGTAAAGATCAGCACGGACCCCGCCGAGCGCAACAGCCCTGCTCAACCGGCCTAGTGGAGCACTCCGCCACCTGGGGTAATTCAGCTGAATTTCCCCCATTTGCACCTTTTATCGTATGGATACATGCTGTGAGCCTGGAAGTACTCATGGTGACTGTCCCCGCGAACCAGGAGAACTCACATGATCCTCTCGATCTCAGGCGTGGTCCTGCTCGGCATCGTCGTCTTCATCTTCTTCCGCAAGGACGGCCTCAAGGCCTCGCACGCGCTGGTCGCGGTCCTGTTCGGGTTCTATCTGGCGAGTACGGCCATCGCCCCGAGCATCAAGGCAGGCGGCGAGAGCCTGGCGGGCCTCCTCGGCGGAATCAAGTTCTGACGCCCCTCTCCCCTGTCCGACCACCCACACGTACGCACGTACGCGATTCCCAGGAGGCAGCAGTGGCCCGGCGGCCCCTCCCCCGCATTCTGAGCAACGGCGGCGCACAGCTCGCCCGGAGCCGGGAGCTGGCCCGGACGGCGGCCGACAGCGCCACCGACGTCCTCCAGCCGCTGATCACGATCGCCCGCGGTCTGCGCCGACTGGCCTCGGCCGCGCGGCGCAGATGGGCCGAGACCCCCAAGGACCGGCGCGGCGCGCTGCTGTTCCTGATGGCCTCGGTGGTCCTGGTCGTGGCACTCGTGCCGTACGGCCCGCTGCTCGCCGTCGTCACCCTGATGGCGGCGGCAGCATGGCAGGGCAGGGACCGCCCCCCGCCGGAGCCGGAGGGCCCCGACGACTCCCAGACCAAGCGCCTGACGTCGCTCTACGAGGCGCTCGTCCCGTACTTCTCCGTCGCCGAGGACCCAGACCCCCTGTACGCCCACGGCGGCGCCTGGGAGAAGGCGTTCCCGGCGTACGAGTTCGACGACACCGGCCGCTTCGCCCACCTGGTGATCCGCTACCCGGCGTACTTCACCGACGGGGAGGCCGAGACCCGCGCCCGGATCGAGCACCTGCTCACCGCGAAGTCCGGCCGGGGCCGGGAGTACCACTTCTCGTGGGACGAGGAGGCCAACCTCCTCACCGCCGACGTGCTCGCGGCGCTGCCCACCGACATCGCCGCGCAGCGCTTCGTGACGGCGCCCGGCGAGACCGTCCTCGGTTTCACCGACCCGACCCTGGTCCAGCGCACTCTCCCCCTCGTCCACGGCGAGGAGCGGCGCGATGTGCCGCCGGTCGTCTGGCGTACCGGCATCCGCTCGACCGAGCCCCACCTGCTGGTCGTGGGGCAGCCCGGAACCGGCACGTCCACCCTGCTGCGCTCGGTCGCGCTGCAGGCCCTGCACCACGGCGACCTGCTGATCATCGACGGCGGTGGCACCGGTGAGTACGCCTGTCTGGTCGGCCGGGACGGCGTCCTGGCCGTCGAGGGCGGCCTCACCGGGGCACTGACCAGCCTGGAGTGGGCCGCCGCCGAGACGGAACGCCGGCTGATCTCCGTCAACCGGGCCCGTCAGGAGGGCCGGGCGGCGCCCGACGACACCCGGCGACCCCTGTGGGTCCTCCTGGACCGGCCGAGCGCGTTCGCGCACCTGGCGGCCGCGGACGGCCGTCGGGACCCGCAGTCCCTGCTCCAGGTACCGCTGCGGCACGGCCGGGCCGCCAACGTGACCGTGGTCGTCGCCGATCAGCTGGACGCCCTGGACAGCCTCAGCGACGCCGTACGGCAGCACACACGCGCGCGTGTCGTCCTCGGCCCGGCCACGGCGGACGAGCTGGCGGCCGTGCTGGGCGCTCCCCCGCACACCACGCCCGTCGACCAGGTACCGCCCGGCCGGGGGTACGCCCGCCTGGGCACCGGCCCGGTGCACCGCCTCCAGGTCCCGGCCACGCCGGACCCCTACGACGACGCGACGAGCGACGCCCACCGGCAGGCGGTGCTGGACCTGCTCCCGCCCCGCACGACGCCGGCGGACGGGGAGCAGGCGCCGATCCCCGTGGAGGCGGAGGCGGCGGAGCCGAAGCCCGTCTCCACCGAGAAGAAGGACCCCCCGCCCAGGACCGGGACCGAGCCTGAGAAGCCGGCGGCGGACACCGAGCCGAACCCGGCCGCGAGGAAGACGGCGGTGGTGAAGTCGATGGCGGAGCCGGTTCCGCCGGAGCCCCTTCCGTCGGAGCCCCTTCCGTCGAAGGTGGTTCCGTCGGAGACAGTTCCGTCGGAGCCTCTTCCGTCGAAGGTGGTTCCGTCGGAGACGGTTCCGGCCAAGGCGGCCGCGGCGGAGACCTCCTGACACCCGACCGGGGCCGGAGCGACCCACGCCCTCCCTACGCCACGAACGTCCGCGGCGCCTCGCCGCCCCCGACACTCCCGTTCTCCACCAACCGGGCCGCCGCGGCCAGGCGTACCGCCGCCTCCTCGGCCACCGCGCCGCCGACGGTGAACGGCAGCCGGACGTACCCCTCGAAGGCCCCGTCGACCCCGAAGCGCGGCCCGGACGGGACCCGTACCCCCACCCGCTCCCCCGCCTCGGCCAGCCGTGAGCCCGACAGGCCCCCGGTCCGCACCCACAGGGTGAGCCCGCCCCGCGGCACCTCGAACTCCCAGTCGGGCAGCTCCCGTCGTACGGCGGGCACCAGCGCGTCCCGGTTCTGGCGGGCCTGCTCGCGCCGCACCTGCACGGCCTGTTCCCAGCCGCCGGTGCTGAACAGCCAGTTCACGGCCAGCTGCTCCAGCACGGGCGTCCCCAGGTCGGCGTACGCGCGCGCGGCGACCAGGCTGCGGATCACGTCGGGCGCGGCACGGACCCAGCCGATGCGCATCCCGGCCCAGAAGGCCTTGCTGGCGGAACCGACGGTGACGACCGTGGACCCGGCCGGGTCGAAGGCGCACACGGGGCGCGGCATCTCGACCCCCTCCTCCAGCCACAGCTCGCTCATCGTCTCGTCGGCCACGAGCACCGTCCCCGCCGAGCGGGCCGCGTCCACCAGCCGCCGCCGCTGGTCCTCGTCGGCGAGCGCGCCGGTGGGGTTGTGGAAGTCGGCGACGACGTACGCGATGCGGGGCGCCGCCTCGCGCAGCACTTGGCGCCAGCGGTCCACGTCCCAGCCGGTGAGCCCCTCCGCCATCGCGACGGGGACCAGCCGGGCCCCGGCCTCGCGCATCAGCTGGAGAATGTTGGCGTACGAGGGCGACTCCACCGCGATGCGCTCGCCTCGCCCCCCGAAGAGGTGGCAGATGGCGTCGATGGCGCCCATCGCCCCCGTGGTCACCATGATCTGCTCGGGCATCGTCGGGATCCCGCGCGCGGTGTAGCGCTCGGCGATCATCGCGCGCAGTGCGGGCAGCCCGGCCGGATAGTCGCCGTGGGTGTGCGCGTAGGGGGGAAGTTCCTCCAGGGCACCCTGCACGGCACGGGTGAGCCAGGGCTCGGGCGCGGGCAGCGCCGCGCAGCCGAGGTCGATCATCGAGCCGAGCGCCTCGGGCGGCAGCGGCTCCAGACCGCGCGCCGGCAAGGGGTTCCCGGCCGGTACGGCGGTCCAGCTGCCCGCGCCGCGCCGGGACTCCAGGAAGCCCTCGGCGCGCAGCGCCTCGTAGGCGGCGGCGACCGTGGTGCGGCTGACGGTCAGGGACAGTGCCAGCTCACGTTCGGCGGGCAGCCGGGCGGCGACCGGTACACGTCCTTCGAGCACCAGGAGCCGGATGCCGTCGGCGAGCGCGCGATAGGCGGGCGGGCGGCGGGTGCCGGGCCCGGCCGGGCGGTCCTGCTGGGAGCCGAGCAGCCGGGCGAGCTGCCCCGCCCCCACAGCCGAGGTCCACTGCGCCATGTAAATCAGTCCACCTTCCCCGAATTGGCCATGGTTGACTCTCCTTCTCAAGCCACAGGGTGTCATGCAGCAGGCCACTACCTCGACCCAGGGGGCACATCTTGTCCAGGCAGACCAGGCAGACCAGGCAGACCAGGCAATCGGGGCATCGACAGCTCCCCCGGCGACTGACACAGCTCTACGGCGGTCTGGTGCTGTACGGCGCGAGCTCGGCGCTGCTGGTCAGGTCGGGCCTCGGCCTGGAGCCGTGGAACGTCCTGCACCAGGGCCTCGCGGAGCGCACCGGCCTGCCGATGGGCGTGGTGCTGACCCTGCTCGGCGCGGCGATCCTGCTGCTGTGGATCCCACTGCGCCAGCGGCCGGGTCTCGGGACGGTCTCCAACGTGCTGGTGATCGGCGCCGCGATGGACGCGACGTTGGCCGTCGTGCCCGACGCCCACGGCTGGACGCCGCGGATCGCCATGATGGTGGCGGGGATCATCCTGAACGGCGCGGCGACCGGGCTGTACATCGCCGCCCGGTTCGGCCCGGGCCCGCGCGACGGCCTGATGACCGGGCTGAACCGGCGCACGGGGCTGTCGGTGCGCCTGGTGCGGACCGCCGTCGAGATCACCGTCGTGGTGACGGGCTTCGCCCTCGGCGGCACGGTCGGTGTCGGCACCCTGCTCTACGCCGTGTCGATCGGCCCGCTCGCCCAGGTCTTCCTGCGTGTGTTCGCCGTTCCCCCGACACCGGGCGGCAGCACGGTGGTTGCCGCCGGTCGGCCCCGGCGCGCGATACTGCGTCGGTGACCACCGCGATACGCCACCCCTACCTGGACCATCCCGGTCCGATCGCCTTCGCCCACCGGGGCGGCGCGGCGGACGGCCTGGAGAACACGCTGCGGCAGTTCCGGCGCGCGGTCGAGGCGGGCTACCGGTACATCGAGACGGACGTCCACGCCACGCGGGACGGGAAGCTCGTCGCCTTCCACGACGCGACCCTGGACCGGGTGACGGACGGGGCCGGCCGGATCGCCGACCTCACGTGGGAGAGGGTGCGCCGCGCGCGCGTGGCGGGCGTGGAGCCGGTGCCGCTCTTCGAGGATCTCCTGGAGGCCTTCCCCCGGATCCGCTGGAACATCGACGTGAAGGCGGAGCCGGCGCTGCTGCCGCTCCTGGAGCTGATCGAGCGGACGGACACCTGGGACCGGGTCTGCGTCGGTTCCTTCTCCGAGGCCCGCGTCGTCCGCGCCCAGCGCCTGGCCGGCCCGCGCCTGGCCACCTCGTACGGCACCCGGGGCGTCCTCAGCCTGCGGCTGCGCTCCTGGGGCGTCCCTGCCGCGCTGCGCCGCTCGGCGGTGGCCGCACAGGTACCGGAGGTCCAGTCGGGCATCCAGGTGGTGGACGGGCGCTTCGTGCGCACCGCCCACGCGCGCGGGCTCCAGGTGCACGTCTGGACGGTGAACGACCCCGGCCGCATGCACCGCCTCCTGGACCTCGGGGTGGATGGCATCATGACCGATCACATCGACACACTGCGCAAGGTCATGGAGGACCGCGGCGTCTGGGTCTGAGACCGTCCGGCAGCGTCGGCGACCCGCGGCCGAACCCCGGGACGGCGCGCGTTCACGGGGAAGCGAGGGCACGGGTGGGCACCGACACCCTGCGGACGGACGCGGCCGACGGCGCCGACGACCGACGGCGCGAGCAGCGCGGCTGGTACTTCTACGACTGGGCGTGCTCGGTCTACTCGACGAGCGTGCTCACCGTGTTCCTGGGCCCCTATCTGACGTCGGTCGCCGAGGCGGCGGCGGACGCGGACGGGTATGTCCACCCGCTGGGCATACCCGTGCGGGCCGGGTCGTTCTTCGCGTACTCGGTGTCCCTGTCGGTGATCGTGGCGGTGCTGGTGATGCCCCTGGTGGGCGCCGCGGCCGACCGCTCGGGCCGCAAGAAGCCACTGCTGGCCGCCGCCGCGTACACCGGGGCCGCGGCCACGGCGTGCATGTTCTTCCTCGACGGCGACCGCTATCTGCTGGGCGGCCTGCTCCTGGTCGTCGCCAACGCCGCGCAGTCCGTCGCGATGATGCTCTACAACTCCTACCTGCCCCAGATCGCCCCGCCCGAGGAACGCGACGCGGTCTCCTCCCGCGGCTGGGCCTTCGGGTACGCGGCCGGGGCCCTGGTCCTGATCGCGAACCTGGTCCTCTACACGGCCCACGACTCGTTCGGGCTGAGCGAGAGCGCGGCGGTCCGCGTCTGTCTGGCGTCGGCCGGCCTGTGGTGGGGCGCCTTCGCACTCATCCCGCTGCGGCGGCTGCGCGACCGCCGCGCTCCCGCGCGGGAGGCGGCCCTTCCCGGGTTCCGGCAGCTCGCGGCGACCGTCCGCGACATGCGCCGCCGCCCGCTGACCCTGGCCTTCCTGCTGGCGTACCTCGTCTACAACGACGGCATCCAGACGGTGATCTCCCAGGCCTCGGTCTACGGCTCCGAGGAGCTGGACCTCGGACAGTCCACGCTCATCGTGGCCGTCCTGCTGGTCCAGCTGCTGGCGGTGGCGGGCGCGCTGGCGCTGGGCCGGCTGGCCCGGACGTACGGGGCGAAGCGCACGATCCTCGGGTCGCTGGTGGCCTGGACGGTCACGCTCGCGGCCGGGTACTTCCTGCCGGCCGGGGAGCCGGTGTGGTTCTTCGTGCTGGCCGCCGGGATCGGGCTCGTCCTGGGCGGCAGCCAGGCGCTGTCCCGCTCCCTGTTCTCCCACCTGGTCCCGCCCGGCAAGGAGGCCGAGTACTTCTCGGCGTACGAGCTGAGCGACCGCGGGATGAGCTGGCTCGGTCCGCTGCTTTTCGGGCTCACCTACCAGCTGACCGGGAGCTACCGGGACGCGATCATCTCGCTGGTCGTGTTCTTCGTCATCGGTTTCGTGCTGCTCGCGCGGGTCCCGGTGCGGCGGGCGATCGGCGACGCGGGCAACCCGGTACCTGAAAGGATTTAGCACTTGGCGCGAAAGGGCTGTAGTGTACGCGTTTGGCCTGCCAGGCGTACCGTTACTGCGCGTCAAAGGTGCCGAAACGCTATGTCACATCTGCCAGCAGACGTGACAAACCGGACATCGGCGGGTACTGCACTGGTTGCAAGGCTGCGACTGCGACGGCGACGCAGACGCCCGGAACGGGAGTCGGGACGGGAATCTTTACCGCCGCCCGGACGTTGACCGGATGACGACGACAGCGACACCTGTCCTGTGGGCGACAAGCCCGGGAGGCACGATTCATGAGTGAGCGAGCTCTTCGCGGCACGCGCCTCGTGGTGACCAGCTACGAGACGGACCGCGGCATCGACCTGGCCCCGCGCCAGGCCGTGGAGTACGCATGCGAGAAGGGGCATCGATTCGAGATGCCCTTCTCGGTCGAGGCGGAGATCCCGCCGGAGTGGGAGTGCAAGGTCTGCGGGGCCCAGGCACTCCTTGTGGACGGCGACGGCCCTGAGGAGAAGAAGGCCAAGCCCGCGCGTACGCACTGGGACATGCTGATGGAGCGGCGCACCCGCGAGGAACTCGAAGAGGTCCTCGAGGAGCGACTGGCCGTTCTGCGCTCCGGCGCGATGAACATCGCGGTGCATCCGCGAGACAGTCGCAAGAGTGCGTAGCGGGAAACCGTAAGCAGCAGCACAACCGAACACCGCGGGTGCCGTACGTGAGTTCCACGTACGGCACCCGCGGTTTTGGTATGTCCCCCGGCGCGTCCCGGGCCGGGTGAGGCCACGGCTCCGGTCGGCGGAGAGGCTCAGCGCGTCAGCGGAGGACGCGGATCCTGCGGTGCGTCGTCCGGGTCGTCCCGGATGACCTCGCCCTGGACGACCCTGCCGTCCGGCTGGTGCATGCGGGCCTGGCGGAACGCGTCGCCCAGGGTGCCCGGGCCGGCCTCGCGGAGCTTGCGCTCCACCGTCCGCTCCGCGTAGCGGCTCACGGCCTTCTGGACCGGGGGCAGCAGCATGAGCAGGCCCAGCGCGTCCGAGATCAGACCGGGAAGTATCAGGAGGAGTCCGCCCAGCATCATCAGGCCGTTGCCTTCGCTGTTCGGACGGGATTCGGGCATGACGCCCGCCTGCTGCTGTTGCAGCGTCTGCGTGAGGTTCCTGAAGGCCCGGCGGCCCGCACTCTTGATCACCACGGACCCGAGGACGATGCCCGCCACCAGCAGCAGGAAGACCACGAACCCGCTGGAGGCACCCGCGACCACGGTCAGCAGCCAGATCTCCAGCACGAGCCACGCGGCGATGCCCAGCGGCAGGAAGGTGCGCAGCCGGGAGCGCGGGGGCCGGGCGGGGGACCTGGGGGTCTGAGCGCCAGTCGTCATACCCCTAGTGTGCCTGGCCCCGGCTCAGCGCGGCGTAAGGGGACGATCAGGTGTTCTTGTCGGGCGCCTGTACCGGCTCGTCGCCCGGCTCGGCCGCCTTCTCGCCCGGCACTCCGGTCGGCTTGCCGACCGCCCTGCCGGGCTTCGCGTCGGGCTGTCTGTCGCGGCCCAGGACCTTGCCGACCCGCTCCCCCACACCCCACGTGGTGACTCGCCAGAGGGCCTCCACCAGGATGTCGCGGCTCATCTTGGAGTCGCCGAATTCGCGCTCGACGAACGTGATCGGCACCTCGACGACGTGGTACCCCGCCTTGATCGCCCGGCGGGCGAGGTCGACCTGGAAGCAATAGCCCTGGGAAGAGACCTCGTCGAGGCCGAGCCCTTCCAGGGTCTCGCGGCGGAAGGCGCGGTAGCCACCGGTGATGTCGCGCAGCGGCAGGTCGAGCGCGAGGCGGGAGTACATGCTGCCGCCGCGGGAGATGAACTCGCGGGACTTGGGCCAGTTCACCACCCGGCCGCCGGGCACCCAGCGGGAGCCGAGCACCAGGTCCGCGCCCTTGAGGGCGGTCAACAGGCGGGGCAGCTCCTCGGGCTGGTGGGAGCCGTCGGCGTCCATCTCGATCAGCACGCCGTAGCCGTGCTCCAGACCCCAGCGGAAGCCCGCGAGGTAGGCGGCGCCCAGGCCCTCCTTGCCCTTGCGGTGCAGGACCTGGACGTGGTCGTCCTCGGCGGCCAGTTCGTCGGCGAGCTTGCCGGTGCCGTCGGGGCTGTTGTCGTCGGCCACGAGCACGTGCGCCTGAGGGACCGCCTCGCGCACGCGCTCGACGATCGCCTTGATGTTCTCCACCTCGTTGAAGGTCGGAATGATCACCAAGGCCGTGCCCAGGGGGCCGAACCGCCTCCCCCGCCCCGCTTCCGCGGGCGTCCCGTCGCCGTCGTTCACCGCTGCCCCTTCATGTCCGTACGCAGAGGACCACCATAATGGCCGCGGCCTGCGGTGACGTGACAGGACGTTCGTACAGCGGTGTCATTTCCCGAGCACCGGGGTAGGGATGCGCGGTTAAGGACCGTTTCCGCTGCGGATGGGGGCCCGGCGCCCTTCGGGCCGACCCGGGGCCCGCTGGCTGCGGGTCGACCGAAAGCCGTTGTCTACTGAGCGCCCGGGCCCCACCCGGGTCACACCTCCCGACCGGCCGGAATGGTCCCTCGTCGCGGCGCGAGCGCTGAGCCTGGCTCCCAGTGACGGTGCGCCGGTGCGGCACACCGTCCCTGACCCAGCGGCGCCGCGACGCGTACGCGGAGGATTCCCCGGTCGGGCGTCCGGTGGTGGACTCGGCCGAACCTACCGGCCCCCCGCCGTCGCCTGTCAACAGTCGTTCGACCTGCGACTTCCGTACCAACGCGCAGGTCAGAGCCGAGGACGCGCAGGTGGTACGCGGAAGAAGATCATCGCCCCGTCGGCCGTGGAGATCACTCGCCCGGCCGTACGAACACCGTCCGGCCGCCCACCACGGTGCGCAGGCAGACGGGCAGGTCGCGGCCCGGAGTCAGGTCGGGCAGGCCGGGGGTGCCGGAGCGCGGGTCGGTCGACCAGCGCGCGACCCGGTCGTCGGGGGCCTGGACCACGAGCTCGCCGGTACGCCACACGGCGTAGTCGGCGGGGGCGCCCGGCACCAGGACGCCCGCGTCGTCGCGTCCGATCGCCCGCCAGCCGCCGCGTGTGTGCGCAGTGAAAGCGGCACGCACGGAGACGCGGTGCTCCGCCGTGCGGTGGAAGGCGGCGGCGCGGACGGTGCCCCACGGATCGAGGGGCGTGACGGGGCTGTCCGAGCCGAAGGCCAGCGGAACACCGGCGCGCAGCAGGGCCGCGAAGGGGTTGAGGGTGCGGGCCCGCTCGGCACCCAGGCGCTGGGCGTACATGCCGTCCTCGCCACCCCACAGGGAGTCGAAGGCGGGCTGGACGGAGGCGGTCAGGCCCAGCTCGGCGAAGGCCGCGACGGTCTCGGGGGTGAGCATCTCGGCGTGTTCGACGCGGTGGCGGGCGGCACGGACCCGGGCGAGGCCGAGCTTGTCGGCGGCGGCGCGCACGCCCTCCACCACGGCGGTCACGGCGGCGTCGCCGATGGCGTGGAAGCCGGCCTGGAGGCCGGCGTCGGTGCAGGCGGCGACGTGGGCGGCGACGGCGGCGGCGTCCAGGTACGCGGTGCCGGTGTGCTCGGCGTCGGCGTACGGCCGGTGCAGGCAGGCGGTGTGCGAGCCGAGGGAGCCGTCGACGAAAAGGTCGCCCGCGGCGCCGACGGCGCCCAGTTCCCTGGCCTTGTCGACGTCCTGTTCGGCCCAGTATCCGATCACTCGCGGCCCGCGCTCCTGGGCCGCGAGGCGCAGCAGGCCGGTGAGGTCGTCTTCGGAGGAGATCTCCGGGCCTGCGCACTCGTGAACGGTTCCGATGCCGAGGGAGGCGGCGTGCGCGAGGGCGGCGCGCTGGGCCTCGGTGCGCTGGTCGGGGGCGACGGCCCCGAACGCGGCGGCGCGTACGGCGTGGTGGGCGTCGGCGGTGAGCGGGCCGTCCGGCCGGTCGGTGCCCCCCGGGACCAGGTCGAGCAGGGCGGTCGTGACGACGGCCGAGTGGACGTCGATACGGCTGAGGTAGAGGGGCCGGCCGCCGGTGGCCTCGTCCAGCTCGGCACGGGTCGGGGGCAGCCCGCCCTGCCAGCGGGAGGCGTCCCAGCCGTGGCCGAGGAGGACGCGGTCGTCCGGGCGGGCCGCGGCGAAGTCCCGTACGAGGGCGAGGGCCGCCTCGCGGGTGGGGGCGCCGGACAGGTCCAGGCCGGTGAGGGCGAGGCCCGTGGACGTGGTGTGCACGTGTGCGTCGGTGAACGCCGGGGTGACCAGGGCGCCGTCCAGGTCGATCACCTCGTCCACGCCGTCCGCGAAGGCGTCCGCGGCACCCTCCGAGCCGACCCAGGCGACCTGGCCGCGTTCGACGACCATCGCCGTCGCGAAGGGGTCGGCGGGACTGTGGACCTCGCCGCGGCGCAGCAGGACGGTCGTGGACGGGGTGGTGGACTCACTCATGAACACCAGTCTCGCCCCTCACGCGGACCACCCGGCAGGCGGGGCGGCCGCGCCGGCGCGTCCCGGCGCCCGGGGCGACGCGGGCGGCGCCGACCGCCGGTCAGATCCGCGGCGGCCGGGACTCGTACGGCGTCGACAGCACCACGGTGGTCCGGGTCGACACCCCGGCGAGGGAACGGACCCGGGCGAGCAGTTCCTCGAGCTCGTGCGGTGTGGACACGCGCACCTTGAGGATGTAGTTCTCGTCGCCCGCCACGCTGTGGCAGGCTTCGATCTCCGGGACGCCGGCGAGGCGGTCGGCGATGTCGTCGGGGGCACTGGGGTCGAACGGTTTCACCGAGATGAAAGCGGTCATCGGCAGCCCGACGGCCTCCGGGTCGACGACCGCGGCGTAACCGCGGATGACGCCACGCTGCTCCAGCCGCCGCACCCGCTGGTGCACCGCCGACGTGGACAGGCCCGTGGCCTTGCCCAGGTCTGTGTAGCTCATCCGCCCGTCCTTGACGAGCAGCTGCACGATCTGTCGGTCCAGCTCCTCCATGGCGCAAGAACCTACAGTGCGGTTGATCTCCTCGGATACCTGAGCAGTCCAGGTCATGCCCGGTTCGTGATGTGACGGGGAGTCGACCGGCGGCCGAGAGGGGACAAATCCGCCGCACGGGGCACCTGCGAGCGGCATGTGACGAATACCACACACCTTGAACGACCTCCGTGATGTTCTCGTGATTACCCCGCAAGGGGGACGGGAAGTGCTTGCTGTGGTCGAGGCCGCAGTGCCTTCACGGCCCAGCCCGAGGGGGAGAACCCAATGCAGAGTCTTAAGCGCCCTGGACGTACCACGCCCAAGCGGCAGCAGCCGGTCGTCGAGCTCGTATCGGAGGGCGTCGAACCCGACGCCTTCGACGACGAGGAACTCGACACCTACGACACCTACGAGATGTACCGGGTGATCTGCCCGGACTGTGCGCAGCCCATCGCCCTGCTGGCGGACGAGGAGGTGCTGCCGGAGCACGCACTGTGCGCCTCGCCGTGGAACCCGTTCGGGCTCTCGGTCTGCGCGGGCACCGGCCGCAGGGCCACCGAGGCCCGTCCCGCGGACGAGTCGTTCCAGCCCCACGAGCAGGACACCGCGCTGCTGTTGACGCTCCCCCGGGGTCTCGACTGGCGGACCCAGCCCTTCTCCCACGTCGGCGGCCCGGGCTCGCGCCCGATCCGTGTGCCGGCGATGCGGCGCGAGGCGGCCTGAACCGCCTCGGGCACCCACCGTCCGGGGGCGCAGCCCGGCTTTCCGTCGACCAGCCGCGCCACGGCCCGCAGACCGCCGTGGCGCGGGACGGCATGTGCTGTCGCAGGTGATGAGGGCCGGTAGGGGCGACGTGGCGTCAGGACCGGCCCGGCAACGGCGACTCGGCGACGGACGCCCGCGAACTCACTCTCGATTCCGCGGACCGGTGTCCTGCCCGCCGTTGCCGCGTTGCCCGGGTATGACCCCCACGTACTCGGCGACCGGGCGTCGGCACCGCGTGTTCGTCCCGGTGCCCGCGGGACCGGTCCCGCAACTCCCGGATCCGCCGATCTACCGTGAGTTGATGCGAGCCTGGGCCGACCGCGGCCGTACCCTGCCCGGTCGCCACGACCCGGAGTGGGTCAGGCTCGCGGCGCCTCCGCGCGGGCTCGAGGGCTCCTTCGCCACCGGCGACTTCGGCGTCGCCGGCGGCTTCGGCGACTTCAGCGCTCCTCGGGCCCCGCGAGGTGACGGGCGATGACCATCCGCTGGATCTGGTTGGTGCCCTCGACGATCTGCAGCACCTTCGCCTCGCGCATGTACCGCTCGGCCGGGAAGTCCGCGGTGTAGCCGTACCCGCCGAGGACCTGCACGGCGTCGGTGGTGACCCGCATCGCCGTGTCGGTGCAGTGCAGCTTGGCCATGGCAGCCTGCTTGGCGAACGGCAGACCGGCGTCGCGCAGCCGTGCCGCCGTCAGGTACAGCGCGCGGCCGGCCTCGATCTGGGTCGCCATGTCGGCGAGCATGAAGCGCAGCCCCTGGAAGTCGGAGATCGGCTTGCCGAACTGCCGCCGCTCGGCCGCGTAGGACACCGCCTCGTCCAGCGCCGCCTGGGCCACGCCGATCGCACAGGCGGCGATGCCGAGCCGCCCGGAGTCGAGCGCGGACAGGGCGATCGCGAAGCCCTGGCCCTCCTCGCCGAGACGCCGGGCGTCGGGGACCCGCACGCCGTCGAGATGGACCTGCGCCGTGGGTGAGCCCTTGAGGCCCATCTTCTTCTCCGGCACCGCGGCGCTCAGCCCCTCGGCGTCGCCGGGGACCAGGAAGGCGGTGATCCCCCGCGGGCCCTCCTCACCGGTACGCGCCATCACGGTGTAGAAGTCGGCGATGCCGCCGTGCGTGATCCACGCCTTGGTCCCGGTGAGCACCCAGTCCCCCCCGCCCTCGCGCACGGCCTTGGTGCGCAGGGACGCGGCGTCCGATCCCGAGGCGGGTTCGGACAGGCAGTAGGCGCCGAGCAGGCCGCCGCCGAGCATCGCCGGCAGGTGCTCGGACTGCTGCTCCTTGGTGCCGTAGGCGGCGAGCGCGTAGGAGGCGAGCGTGTGCACGCTGACGCCGAGACCGACGGTGAGCCTGACCGCGGCGAGCTCTTCGAGGACCTGGAGGTACACCTCGTACGGCTGATCGCCGCCGCCGTACTCCGCGTCGTAGGGCAGACCGAGCAGGCCGGAGTCGGAGAGCAGGGTGAAGACCTCGCGCGGGAAGCGTCCGGCGTCCTCCTCCTCGGCGGCCCTCGGGGCGATCTCACGCTGCGCGATGTCGCGGACGAGCGAGATCAGATCCCGTGCCTCGTCCGTGGGCAGTTGCCGGTCCACCGGCTGCGGGGCGCGGTCGGGCATGGCGACGCTCTCCTCCCTGTCGGGGCACATCGGCGGATGTGCGCCTTGGGTGGAGGCGGTTCCGCCGGGTCGTTCGGGCCTGGCCGATGCTCGCACTCCCGGGTCGCGGAAGCGGCTGACCAGCGGCTGTGCGCTGTGAGTATGCCCGATCGGAGGCATGGAGTCACCAGTTAACGACCGCTTACTTGGAGAAATGCTCCGGCCGGTGCCTACGTGGGTTCCCAGCAGGCGTGCGCCGAGGAAGACCGGGCCGGTGCGGGGCGGCGGCCCGGACCGCGTTCGGGCCCGCGCGCCGGACTCCGGCCCTCGCCCCTCCTTCGTCAGGCGTCCCGGCGGGCGGGGGCCGGGGCCGGGCAGGCGGGGTCCAGCTCCTCGATGGCGCGCAGGGTGCCGCCGAGCGACTTCACCAGCAGGTCGCGCATGGTCTCGCGGGGCAGTCCGGGGCGGCCGATCCAGTTCAGGGTGGCGCCCTCGACGCCGCACACCCAGGAGAACAGGCCCATACGGGCCAGTGGTCCGACGTCGGAGCGCCCGTACGCTCCTTCGGCGATGGTGACGACGATCGCCTCACGCACCCCGTCGCGGATGGCGTGCACCTCGGCGTCGAAACCGACTCCGCCGGTGACGATCGTGCGGTAGGCGGCCTGGTGGTGTTCGGCGTAGCGCAGATAGCCGTCGATGGTGCGGTGGACGCGGTCCGCCTGAGGCAGTTCGGTGCCGCCCGCGGCGGTGGTGACGAGGTCGGCGACCGAGTCCTGGATGATCGCCAGGTAGTAGCCCCGCTTGGACTGGAAGTAGTAGTAGATCAGCCCTTTGGCGACATGCGCCTGGCGGGCGATGTCGTCCATGGAGAGCGCGTCGTACGACGTGTCGGCGAACAACCGCCGCCCGATGGCGATGAGTTCGGAGCGGCGTGTCAGCGAGCGCTCGGTGCCGCGCGCCCGGGGACGGGCGTCGGCACGCTGTTGACTGATATTCAATTTCGACCCTGGTCTCCTACGGGGGGCAGGACGTCCGCAGTATGGCAGGCCGGGTCGTGGGGCAGGTCACACGAGGGTCACGTCACAGCAGGCCCAGCTGGACCACGAACATCGCGATCACCACGACAAGGGTCCAGCCCATGACGTGCTCGAGGACCTTCGGGCCGTCGTCCTTGGGGCCGCCGGTACGGACACGGGCGGCGGTGGCGGTGTGTGCGCTCATGGCTTCTCGCTGATCTCGACGTTCGGTGGACTTCCCCCCGGCCCCCAGCTCCCCCTGGCGGTCACCCTGTCCACCTTGCCACCGGGAGCGGCTTTTGCGGCGGAGACGTTGGTCACAGCGGGCCGGCGAGCCAGGGCGGACGGCCCCCGGCGCTCGGTGGAGCGGCGTTGGGGGCCGTCGTCGCGGTGCGGTCAGCGCACGCCCACCGCCGCGAGGGCCTTGCGCTGGCGCGGGCTGGGATGGGCCGGGAAGTACAGGTAGCAGACACCGCCCGTACCGGAGGCGACCTTGCCACTGGCGTTGTACCGCTTGGTCCTGAGCCAGATGTTCTCCCACTCGCGGCGCCGGTAGACGCGGCGCACGGCCTCGTTGTCGTCCGAGGCCGGATCGTTGGCGATCACGTCCCCGTCGGCGGTGAAGCCGATCACGGTCATCAGGTGGCCCGAGGTGCCGTAACCGGCCCCGGTCAGCTCCTTCTCCAGGAAGGACTGGGACGTGATGACCGGAATGCCGGCCGCGATCAGCGTCTCGAGGTCGGTGAGGGAACCGAGGCGGGTGACCACGCCCTGGAGGCCCTTGAAGGTGGCCGCGTAGGCGGCGTTGAACGGCCAGTTGCCGCAGCCGGCGTACTGGTGGTCGTACGTGTACCGGGCCGCGTGGCAGACCTGCGGGTCGGCGTAGGAGGGGTCGACCCAGGCGAGCTGCTCCTCGGTGAGCCGGCCACCCCAGTACTCGATGATCATCTGCGAGGAGGTGGGGCTGCACCAGGCCTCGCCGCCGTTGTCGTACTCGGGGTACTGGCCCTTGTGGATCTCCTGCGAGTAGCGCGGGACGTGCAGCTCCTGGGCGAGGCCGGGGGCGGAGGCCGGGACGGTGAAGCGGTCGGGCACGTCGGAGCCCATCGCGCCGAGCCGCCAGACGGTGGGCGTCGCCCTCGTGCCGGGGCGGCGGTGGAGGGTGAGCCTGAGCCGGTAGGAGGCCAGGCGCAGGCCGGTGGAGGCGTCGTCGATGGCGAACGTGTCCGTCCAGACACTGCTCCTGCCGTCGCCCTGGTCGTCGACCGAGGTCCGCTTGATGTCCTGGTCACCGGCCGCCCAGCGGCCCATCACGTACCAGGGGGTGTCCGTGCCGTCGGAGTAGGTGCCCTTGAGCTCGACCTGGATCCAGGTGCCGCTCGGGGTGTGCGCGTTCCAGGAGGCGATGACCTCCGTCGAGGGCACGGTGAGCCGGTGGACGGGCGACGTCCAGGTCGCGTATTCCCAGGTGCCGGCCCTGCCGGTGTGCGGGTCGGTGTAGTCGGTGGTGCCGGCCGGGGCGCCGATCGCGACACCGGGCCGGGCTCCGGCGACGGGGCGGGCACCCTGTGCGACGCCGCCCCGCCAGTCGCGGAACGTGGTCCAGGCGCGGTAGTCGACCTCTCGCGCGGGGGCGCGGCCGGGGTCCGCGCCGCCGGCGCCCGTACCGGGCGCGGCTTCGGCGTTGGCAGGGATCGCGCTGCCCGCCACGGCGGCCGCGACGGCGGCGGCCAGGACGGTTCTGCGGGACGGCTGTTCGGCTCTGCTCATGGGCGGAAGACCCCCAGGTGTCCGAGTCGGGCGGGTCCGTTGCACGGTTGTGCGCCAACTATGGCCGCAGGTGCCCGCTCCTGCCAGCACTTCCGCGCACGCCACGCCATGAATATTGGTGTCGACCAGTGGCGTGGGCACGGGCCGGAGCGGCGCGGTTAGAGTGCGGGGCGAACACCGTCCGTCCCTTCGCGCCGCCCAGGACCCGCCATCCACGACCTCCCCGCCCGGCTCCGCCGGCTTCCCCCCTCCTGCGGGCCCGTGCGCCTGATCGCCGTCGACGGGTACGCCGGCTCCGGGAAGTCCACGTTCGCCGGCCGGCTGGCCGCCGAGCTGGGTGGCGCGCCGGTGCTGCACCTCGACGACATCGCCAGCCACGACGAACTGTTCGACTGGACGGGGCGGCTGCTGAGCCAGGTGATCGAGCCCCTGCGGCGCGGCGACACCGCGCGGTACGCCCCCTACGACTGGCGGACCCGGTCCTTCGGAGCCTCCCGCCCGCTGCCGCCGGCCCCGGTGGTCCTGGTGGAGGGGGTCGGCGCCGGCCGCGAGGCGCTGCGTCCGCACCTGACCCGGCTGCTCTGGATGGAGCTGCCGTGCGAGGAGGCGTGGGCACGCGGACGGGCGCGCGACGGAGCGGAGCAGCGGACGTTCTGGGACGGGTGGATCCCGGCGGAGCGCCGGCACTTCGCCGACGACCCCTCGCGCCCCTACGCGCACCTTCTGGTGCGGCAGAAAGAGGAGGGGTACGAGGTACTCCCGGGACCCGCGGGAACCTCCTCCTCAACCCACTTCCTCACGCAGGGTGACGGACCCTCCGCAATGTGCTGAACTCGTGAAGATCACCGCTCGGCAACCGGCCGGTGCGCCCCAACTGCGCTTGACCCGGGGGCCGTACAGGTCTTACGTTCTGAATGTGCGGCCGCTCGAAGCCGCCGACAGACACGAAGCCCCCGGTTGTTCCCCCGTGACCGGGGGCTTCGTTCTGCCCTGAGCGCGTTTTCCGGCTGCTCCGCGACGCGATCCGCTCACCCTCGGTCACCGCCCCGCGCGCGCCCCGTCTGCTCCCACCCCGTGGAACAGCCCGCCCCGGCACCCTTCGGAGGAAAGACCGCCGCGGGTACGATGCCCTCGGTGCGACCTACGGGCGGTTGCCGCGCGCACCTTGCAACTCCGGTCCGCGGTGAAGCCGTTGACCGAGGCGGTCGACGGGCGACGGCTCGCCGGCATACCGACGGGGGCACGGTACGTGGGGGACGTGATGGACTTCGGCGCGCAGGGCCCGCAGGCCCCGGCCGACCTCGCCTGGCTGCGCGGCGTGGACGCCTACACCATGGGGGCCTATCCGCAGGCGGAGGAGGAGTTCCGGGCCGCGGTACGCATCGACCCCGAGATGGCCGACGGCTGGCTGGGACTGCACGCGCTGCGCGTCGACACCACCAACGCGCTGCTCAGGATGTTCCGGCACCGGGAGCGCTTCGGCGAGCAGCGCGCCCGCCACCGCCGCACCCTCAACTCCTGGTACTGGCTGGGCTGGTGGGTGCAGCCCGTACTGGAGAGTCCTCGCGATCTGCTGCTGGCGCACGCCTCCCACTGGCTGGACGGCCGCCACGTCCCGGAACTGGACCGGGCGCTGGCCGGACTGCCGCCCGTGGACACCGACGCCCAGGTCCGGTTCCTGCACGCTTGCCGCGCCTACCTGGTCAAGGACTGGGAACAGCTCGTCCGGCACACCGACCCGCTGCTCGGCGATCCCCTGCTGGGCATCGAGGCCGGCCTGTTCAGCGGCATGGCGCGGGTACGCCTGGAGATGTACGGACAGGCGGAGCCGCTGCTGTCGGCGGCCCTCATGCGGTGTCGCAGCGAGCAGCCGCAGCGCAAGGAACTGCGGTACTGGCTGGCGCGGGCGCACGAGGGCACGGGGCGCAGCGCCGCCGCGCTGCCGCTGTACCGGGCCGTGCACCGCGTCGACCCCGCCTTCATGGACACCTCGGCCCGGTTGGCGGCGATCGCCGAGGGCGACGGCTACGACGACGCCACCGACCTCGCGGGGCTGGCGCAGGCCGGTATGGGAATGGACGGTTTGGACGGCGCCGACGGACTCGACCCTCTGTTCGGCGCCGAGGAGCGCGGCCTGAAGCTGTCCGCCCCCGAACCCGCGCTGACCGCCCCCCTGCCCACGCTGACCGGACCGTCGGTGCGCGAGAAGGCGGGCGGGCCGGACCCGTCCCTGCCCACCGGGCCCACCGACCCCGCGTTACTGGAGGAGGCGCTCGCCGAGCTGGAGCGCATGGTGGGGCTGGAGCCGGTGAAGCGGCAGGTCAAGGCCTTGTCCGCGCAGCTGAACATGGCGCGGCTGCGGGCCGGTCAGGGCCTGCCGGTCCAGCCGCCCAAGCGCCACTTCGTCTTCTCCGGCCCGTCGGGCACCGGCAAGACCACCGTGGCCCGCATCCTGGGCCGCGTCTTCTACGCCCTCGGCCTGCTCGGCGGCGACCACCTCGTGGAGGCGCAACGGGCCGACCTGGTCGGCGAGTACCTCGGCCAGACCGCCGTGAAGGCCAACGAGCTGATCGACTCCGCGCTCGGCGGCGTCCTCTTCGTCGACGAGGCGTACTCCCTGTCCAACTCCGGTTACGGCAAGGGCGACGCGTACGGCGACGAGGCCCTCCAGGTGCTGCTGAAGCGGGCGGAGGACAACCGCGACCACCTGGTGGTGATCCTGGCCGGCTACCCGGAGGGCATGGACCGGCTGCTGACCGCCAACCCGGGGCTGTCCTCCCGCTTCACCACACGGGTCGACTTCCCGTCGTACCGGCCGCTGGAGCTCACCTCGATCGGTGAGGTGCTCGCGGCCGAGAACGGGGACGGGTGGGACGAGGAGGCACGCGACGAGCTGCGCTCGATCGCCGGGCACGTGGTGGACCAGGGGTGGATCGACGAGTTGGGGAACGGGCGGTTCCTGCGGACGCTGTACGAGAAGAGCTGCGCGTACCGGGATCTGCGGTTGTCCGTGTGCCCCGGGGTGCTGACCCGGGACGATCTGGCGACGTTGCGGTTGCCGGATCTGATGCAGGCGTACGGGGAGGTGCTGTCGGGGAGAGGACCGCAGGACCCCCCGGGGTTGTGAGGCGCCGGCGTTCGGGGCCGGCGCCCGAGGGGGTTCGCTCGCCGCGCCGGCGGGCGGACGCGGCTCGGGTCATGTCGCCAGCGTCACCTCTCTGTGGGCCGGGTCCTTCACCTCGCCCACCAGTAGCTCCAGTACGTCCTCCAGGGCGACGAGCCCCAGTACCTTCCCGGACGCGTCCGTCACCTGGGCGAGGTGGGTCGCCGCCCGGCGCATCACGGTGAGGGCGTCGTCGAGCGGGAGTTCGGGGCGCAGGGTCGTCATCGGGCGCCAGAGCTGCTGCGGGACGGCCCGGTCGGAGTCCTCCAGGTCGAGGACGTCCTTGACGTGGAGGTATCCCATGAAGGCCCCTTTCCCGGCCGCGACCGGGAAGCGCGAGTACCCGGTGCGTGCGGTGAGCCCGACGATCTCGCCCGGTGTGACCGACGGGCTGACGGTGATCAGGGACTCGCGTCCGAGGAGCACGTCGGTGACCGGGCGGGAGCCCAGTTCCAGGGCGTCCTCCAGTCGTTCCTGCTCCTCCGGGTCGAGCAGGCCGGCCTGGCCGGCGTCCTCCACCAGCCGGTTGAGCTGCTCGCTGGTGTAGACGGCCTCGACCTCGTCCTTGGGCTCGACGTGGAACAGCCGCAGAATGCCCTGGGCGCAGGCACCGAGCGCGGCGGTGACCGGCCTGCAGAGGCGGGCGAAGGCGACCAGGCCGGGGCTCAGCCAGAGCGCGGCCTTCTCGGGGGCGGCCATCGCGAGGTTCTTCGGGACCATCTCGCCGATGACGAGGTGGCAGAAGACCACGGCGGCCAGCGCGATCACGTAGCCGAGCGGGTGAATGACGCCGTGCGGCAGGTGCATCCACTCGAAGACCGGCTCCAGCAGATGGGCGACCGTCGGCTCGGCGACCGCGCCGAGCGTCAGTGAGCAGACGGTGATGCCGAACTGGGCCGCGGCCATCATCTGCGGCAGCCGCTCCAGCCCGTACAGCACCTGCCGGGCCCGGGCGGTGCCGAGCGGTTCGATCTGGCTGCGGCGCACCGAGACGAGTGCGAACTCGGCGCCGACGAAGAAGCCGTTCGCGAGCACGAGCAGCGCCGCGAGAAGGAGTTGCAGAACGCTCATCGGGCGGCCTCCAGTACGGACACGGGCGCCGTCCGCACCAGTCGCGTCCGTTCGGCTCGGTAGTGGCCGACCTGGCGGACCGAGAGCCGCCAGCCGGGCAGTTCCGCCCGGTCGCCGACGGCGGGGATGCGGCCGAGCAGGTCGGCGACCAGGCCGGCCACGGTCTCGTACGGTCCCTGGGGGGCTTCGAGGCCGATACGTCGCAGGGCGTCGACGCGGCAGCTTCCGTCGACGTCCCAGGCGGGACGGCCGTCCTCCGGCGGGGCGGGGGCCAGTTCGGGGACGTCGAGGCCGTCGTGCTCGTCACGGACCTCGCCGACGATCTCCTCGACGATGTCCTCCAGGGTGACGACGCCGGCGGTGCCGCCGTACTCGTCGACGACGACCGCGATGGGCTGCTCGCTGCGCAGGCGCGTGAGCAGCGGCCTGACGGGCAGGGTCTCGGGGACGAGGAGCGCCGGGCCGGCGATCCGGCCGGCGGTGGTCCGCAGCCGGTCGTGCGCGGGGACCGCGAGGGCGTCCTTGAGGTGGACGATGCCGACGATCTCGTCGATCTTCTCCCGGTAGACGGGGAAGCGGGACAGGCCGGTGGCGCGGGTCAGGTTGACGACGTCCTGGGCGGTGGCCGAGAAGTGCAGGGCGCTGACCTTCACGCGCGGGGTCATGACGTGCTGAGCGGTCAGTTCACCCAGCGACAGGGTCCGTACGAAGAGTTCGGCGGTGTCCTGTTCCAGGGCGCCGGCCCGGGCGGAGTGCCGGGCCAGGGAGACCAGTTCGCCGGGGGTGCGGGCGGAGGCCAGCTCTTCGGTGGGTTCGATGCCGAGAGCGCGGACGAGGCGGTTGGCCACGGCGTTCAGCGCGGCGATCACCGGGTGGAACAGGCGGGCGAAGGCGTGCTGCGGGCCCGCGACGAAGCGCGCGACCTGCAGGGGCCTGGACACCGCCCAGTTCTTGGGTACGAGCTCGCCGATCACCATCTGCACCGCCGAGGCCAGCAGCATGCCCACGACGACACAGACACCGGGAACCGCGCCGTCGGGGATGCCGGTCGCCGTGAACGGGCCGTCCAGGAGCTGGGCGAGCGCCGGCTGGGCGAGCATGCCGACCACGAGGGAGGTGATGGTGATGCCGAGCTGGGTGCCGGAGAGCTGGAAGGACAGCTCCTTGAGGGATTCGACGACCCGGCGGGCACGTCGGTCGCCGTCGGCGGCGGCCCGCTCGGCGTCCGGCCGTTCGACGGTGACCAGACCGAACTCGGCGGCGACGAAGAAGCCGTTGGCGAGGATCAGCAGGAACGCGGCTGCCAGGAGCAGCAGGGGGGTGGTCATGATGCCGCCGCCTGTGGGGTGTCACAGCAAGGGGCGGCGCAGGTACTGCAGGACGATCCGTCCATCGCCGGAGGGAGTCACTCCTCGGGTAGCGGGAACCCCCGCGCACCGGGCGGAGCGACAGGGGCGAGGACGCGACGGCCGCGTCCTCGGTCCCAGATTAGTCACGGAGGGGGTGCCTGCGGCAGGGTCGCCGCACCCGCGTCAGCCGCGCGGAGGCTCGGGGACGGCGGCGGAGCGGGCTTCGACGAGGGCGCGCAGAGCACGCGCGTCCTGGATCGCGCGCTGCCGGGCGATGCCCGGCTGGATCCCGAGCGCGGGCAGGCTGGTGCCGTCGCTGAGGTCCAGGAAGGCCCAGGGGTCACCCTGCCGGAGGTTGACCCGGAGGATCTCGGCCCAGGCGAGGCGCCGCTTGGTGGTGAGGTTGACGACGGTGACGCCCGCCTCGTCGGCGGTGACCCGGGGCCGGGCCAGCAGGAGCAGGACCCCGGCGAGGAGGAGGGCGGTCAGCATGAAGCTGAGGCGCTCTCCCGTGCCGAGGCCCTCCAGCAGCATGCCGACCGCCGTGATGGCCGCGAAGGTGAGGACGGCAAGGGCGGTCAGGACGGCGCGGGTGCGGCCCGGCCGGAAGGTGACGGGCAGGTCCGGCGTGGTGTCGGGCATGACATGGCTCCGGGTCGTGCTCAGAGTCGGCAGGCGTGGATGGCCGTGGTGAGGATGGCCCGGGCGCCGATCTCGTACAGGTCGTCCATGATCCGCTGGGCGTCCTTGGCGGGGACCATCGCGCGGACGGCGACCCAGCCCTCGTTGTGCAGCGGGGAGACGGTCGGGGACTCCAGGCCGGGGGTGAGCGCGACTGCCTTCTCCAGCTGCTCCACCCGGCAGTCGTAATCCATCATCACGTACGTCCGGGCCACCAGCACACCCTGGAGGCGGCGCAGGAACTGCTGGACCTTGGGCTCCTCCGCGTCCGCGCCGGAGCGGCGGATCACGACGGCCTCGGACTTCATGATGGGCTCGCCGAAGACTTCCAGGCCCGCGTTGCGCAGGGAGGTGCCGGTCTCGACGACGTCCGCGATGACCTCGGCGACGCCGAGCTCGATGGCGGTCTCGACGGCGCCGTCGAGGTGGACGACGGAGGCGTCGACGCCCCGGTCGGCCAGGTGGGCCGCGACGATGCCCTCGTAGGAGGTGGCGACGGTCCGGCCCTTGAGGTCCTCGATGCCGTTCGCGGTGCCCGGCTTGCCGGCGAAGCGGAAGGTGGAGCGGGCGAAGCCGAGCGGGAGGATCTCCTCGGCGTCGGCGCCGGAGTCGATCAGCAGGTCGCGGCCGGTGATGCCGATGTCGAGCTTGCCGGAGGAGACGTAGATCGCGATGTCGCGGGGGCGCAGGTAGAAGAACTCGACCTCGTTGGTCGGGTCGACGATGCGCAGTTCCTTGGACTCGCGGCGCTGCTGGTAGCCGGCCTCATGCAGCATCTCCCCCGCGGGGCCTGACAGGGAACCCTTGTTGGGGACGGCGATGCGCAGCATGAGGTCGGCTTCCTTTGCGTGAAGGGGTGAAAAAAGAGGGGCTCGTTTTACAGGTGGGCGTAGACGTCGTCCAGGGAGATGCCGCGGGCGACCATCATCACCTGGACGTGGTACAGCAGCTGGGAGATCTCCTCGGCCGCCGCCTCCTTGCCCTCGTACTCGGCGGCCATCCAGACCTCGGCGGCCTCCTCGACGACCTTCTTGCCGATGGCATGGACTCCCTTGTCCACCAGTTCGGCGGTGCGGGAGGTGGCGGGGTCGCCGTTCGCGGCCTTGTGCTGGAGCTCGGTGAAGAGCTCCTCGAAAGTCTTCTTGGACATGGTGGCGCCCACTTTACGCGTAGTGCCGACCGGCCTAACGCCACGGTTCGGATACTGAGCGGAGGGTGGCCGCCGTGGCGACCGCCGCGGTCACCGCCTCGTGGCCCTTGTCCTCGCTGGAGCCCTCGATGCCGGCCCGGTCCAGGGCCTGCTCCTCGGTGTCGCAGGTGAGCACGCCGAAGCCGATGGGGACACCGGTGTCGACCGAGACCTGGGTGAGGCCCTGGGTCACTCCCTGGCACACGTAGTCGAAGTGGGGGGTGCCGCCGCGGATGACGACGCCGAGGGCGACGATCGCGTCGTAGCCGCGTCCGGCGAGGACCTTGGCGACGACCGGGAGCTCGAAGCTGCCGGGGACCCTGAGCAGGGTCGGCTCGTCGATGCCCAGCTCGTGCAGGGCGCGCAGAGCGCCGTCCACCAGTCCGTCCATCACCTTGTCGTGCCACTGTGCCGCGATGACGGCGACCCGCAGGTCGCCCACGTTGCGTACGGACAGCTCCGGTGCACCCTTGCCGCTCACGTCTCTCCTCGCGTTGCTTGCTTACTGGTTGCCGCAGGTGGACACGGGCGTCGTGTCCAGCCAGGGCAGGTCGTGTCCCATCCGGTCCCGCTTGGTGCGCAGGTAGCGGAGGTTGTGTTCGCCGGCCTGGACGGGCATCGGCTCGCGGCCGGTGACCTCGATGCCGTGCCGTTCCAGGGCGTCGCTCTTGTCCGGGTTGTTGGTCATCAGGCGGACGGCGCGCACGCCGAGGTCGCTCAGGATCTGGGCGCCGGCACCGTAGTCGCGGGCGTCGGCGGGCAGGCCGAGTTCCAGGTTGGCGTCCAGGGTGTCCCGGCCGCGCTCCTGGAGTTCGTAGGCGCGCAGCTTGGACATCAGGCCGATGCCGCGTCCCTCGTGGCCGCGCAGGTAGACGACGACTCCCCGGCCCTCGGCCTGGATGCGGTCCAGGGAGGCGTCCAGCTGGGGGCCGCAGTCGCAGCGCTGGGAGCCGAAGACGTCGCCGGTGAGGCACTCGGAGTGGATACGGGTCAGGACGTCCGCTCCGTCACCGATCTCGCCGTGCACCAGGGCGACGTGCTCGACGCCGTCGACGGTGGAGCGGTAGCCGTACGCCGTGAAGTCGCCGTGCCGGGTGGGCAGGTGTACCTCTGCCTCGCGGCGGACGGTGGGCTCCTCGCTGCGGCGGTAGGCGACGAGGTCCTCGATGGAGATGATCGTCAGGCCGTGCTTGCGGGCGAACGGGATCAGCTCGGGCAGCCGCAGCATGCGCCCGTCCTCGCCGGCGATCTCGACGATGGCGCCGGCCGGACGCAGGCCCGCGAGGCGGGCGAGGTCGACGGCGGCCTCGGTGTGGCCGCCTCGGACGAGCACGCCGCCGGAGCGGGCGCGCAGCGGGAAGATGTGCCCGGGGCGGACCAGGTCGGTCGGTTCGGCGGTGCCGCTCGCCAGGAGCTGGAGGGTGGTGGCGCGGTCGGCGGCCGAGATGCCGGTGCTGACGCCGTGCGCGGCGGTGGCGTCCACGGAGACGGTGAAGGCGGTCTTCATCGACTCGGTGTTGTCGTCGACCATCTGCGGGAGCCGCAGCCGGTCCAGTTCGTCGCCCTCCATGGGGGCGCAGATCAGTCCGCGGCACTCGCTCATCATGAAGGCGACGATCTCCTCGGTCGCCTTCTCGGCGGCGATGACGAGGTCGCCCTCGTTCTCGCGGTTCTCGTCGTCGACGACGACGACCGGGCGTCCGGCGGCGATGTCCGCGATGGCCTGTTCGATCGGGTCGAGGGCCAGGTCGTCGAGGCCGTCGGTGCTGTAGAGGATCGGTGCCGTGCTCATGCGGGCGCTCCTTCCGGGACGGGCCGCGCCGCGGTGCGGGAGCGCAGCCACCAGTCGCGCAGGCCCCACAGAACGAGCGCGCCGTAGATGACGTAGACGAAGCCGGAGAAGGCGAAGCCGTTGGCGAAGTTCAGCGGGACGCCGACCAGGTCGACCAGCAGCCAGGCGAACCAGAACTCGACCATGCCGCGGGCCTGGGCGTACATGGCGACGACGGTGCCGACGAAGATGTACGCGTCCGGCCAGGGGTCCCAGGACAGGGTCGGGAAGGCGGTGAACAGGCCGCCGACGGCGAGGGTGCCGATCGCTGCGGCGGCGAGCAGGGCGCCGCGCTCTCGCCAGGTGGCGAACCGGACGGCGATGGAGCCGTCCTGCGTCTGCTGCCGGCCGCGGTTCCACTGCCAGAAGCCCCAGGCGGCGACGACCATGACGACGATCTGCTTGCCCGCGCTGCCGGAGAGGTGGGCGGTGGCGAAGGCCGTGAAGAGGACGAGCCCGGAGACGAACTGCACGGGCCAGGTCCAGATGGAGCGTCGCCAGCCGAGGGCGAGGCCGAGCAGGCCGATCACGTTGCCGATCATGTCCGACCATTTGATGTGCTGGTCGAAGAGCGTGAACGCCTCGGAGTTGAGCCAGTTCACCGGGTGCCCCCCTGGGCGCCGAGCAGGCGCTCGACGTACTTGGCGATGACGTCCACCTCGAGGTTGACCGGGTCGCCGGGCTGCTTCAGGCCGAGCGTGGTCAGGGCGAGGGTGGTGGGGATGAGGCTGACGGTGAAGAAGTCGGGGCCGGCGTCGACGACGGTGAGGCTGATGCCGTCGACGGTGATGGAGCCCTTCTCCACGACGTAGCGGGTGAGGTCCGCGGGGAGGGAGATCTTCACGAGCTCCCAGTGCTCGGAGGGCTTGCGCTCCAGGATCTCGCCGGTGCCGTCGACGTGGCCCTGCACGATGTGTCCGCCGAGCCGGGCGCCGACGGCGGTGGGGCGCTCCAGGTTGACGCGGGAGCCGGTGGTGAGGACGCCCAGGCTGGAGCGGTTCAGGGTCTCGGCCATCACGTCCGCGGTGAACTCGTCGCCCTCGTGGTCGACGACCGTGAGGCAGACGCCGTTGACGGCGATGGAGTCGCCGTGGCGTGCGCCTTCGGTGACCACGGGGCCGCGCAGGCGGAAGCGACAGGCGTCGTCGAGGGTTTCGACGGCGGTGATCTCGCCCAGCTCTTCGACGATTCCGGTGAACACTTCCCGGGTCCTCCCTGCCTCTTCGGGCACGGACTCCGGGGCTGTCGAGGACGACAGAGACCGCGAGCGAGGACACCGGGAACGACGCCGGACGGGACCCGCCCGGCGTCGGGCGAGCCCAGAGGTCGGCGGCGCGCACGTGTGCTCGCCCGCCGCGCACTGCCTCCCATCCGGACTTTAACCGTCGGTCCAGGAATTTCACCTGGTCAACCGGTCGCTGGAGGCGACCGGGTCGCGGACTGTAACCGCCGGTTCGGACTTTCACCGACCCCGGAGTGCGCTGCTTCTGGTACAGGGCCAGTGTGCCACGCCTGATCCCCGTCCACGCGGACGGAGTGTGTGGAGTGGCTCACAGAGCGCTCCCTCCCGGGGTCCGGTCGCGCCACGACCTCCCCCAACCGGGGTGCTGCCACCCCGCCTTGAGATTGGTCCATACCTATTGACTCACTGGTCTAGTCCTCTCTAGGGTCTGCGCAACTTCCGTGGAGAGGAACCGACTGTGCCTTCCCCGTCACGCTCCAGAACCCGCCACAGGGCGGGGCCGGCCCTGTTCGCGGCGGCCGCCGCCGTCGCCGGCCTACTGCTGGCCGGCCTCCCGGCGACCGCGTCACAAGCCGCCGACCAGGAAACCTGCCGCCCCGACGGGCTCTACCAGACCCCTGGCGTCGATGTCCCCCACTGCTCGGTCTACGACTCGGCGGGCCGGGAGAAGATGGGCGCGGACCACCCGCGTCGCGTGATCGGCTACTTCACGGGCTGGCGCACCGGCAAGGACGGCAAGCCGGCGTATCTGGCCTCGGACATCCCGTGGGACAGGATCACCCACATCAACTACGCATTCGCCCACGTCGACGGCGGCAACAAGCTCTCCGTCGGCCCGGACAGCGCGAAGAACCCGGCGACCGGCATGACGTGGCCAGGGGTGAAGGGCGCCGAGATGGACCCGGACCTGCCCTACCAGGGCCACTTCAACCAGCTGAACAAGTTCAAGAAGCAGCACCCGGACGTCAAGACGATGATCTCGGTGGGCGGCTGGGCGGAGACGGGCGGCTACTTCGCGGACGACGGCACGCGTGTGGACTCGGGCGGGTTCTACTCGATGGCCACCAACGCCGACGGCTCGGTCAACCACGCCGGCATCGACACCTTCGCGGACTCGGCGGTGGACTTCGTACGGAAGTACGGCTTCAACGGTGTCGACATCGACTACGAGTACCCGACGACGATGAAGGACGCGGGCAACCCGCTGGACTGGTCGTTCGCCAACGGCCGCCGGGCCGGACTGGTCAAGGGCTACGCGGCCCTGATGAAGACGCTGCGCGAGAAGCTCGACCGCGCGGGCGCCACGGACGGGAAGCACTACCTCCTCTCCGTCGCCGCGCCGTCCTCCGGGTACCTGCTGCGCGGCATGGAGACCTTCCAGGTCCAGAAGTACCTGGACTACGTCAACATCATGTCCTACGACCTGCACGGCGCCTGGAACGAGTACGCCGGCCCGAACGCCTCCCTCTTCGACGACGGCAAGGACGCCGAGCTGGCCGCCGCGGGCGTCTACGGCAGTGCCCAGTACGGCGGCATCGGCTACCTCAACACCGACTGGGCCTACCACTACTTCCGCGGCTCCATGCCGGCCGGCCGCATCAACATCGGCCTGCCGTACTACACCCGCGGCCACAAGAACGTCCAGGGCGGAACCGACGGCCTGTGGGGCAAGGCGTCCGCCTCCTCCTGCCCGGCGGGCTCCGGCCTGACCAAGTGCGGTGACGGCGCCGTCGGCATCGACAACCTCTGGCACGACCTCGACGCCGACGGCAAGGAGTCCCCGGCGGGCTCCAACCCGATGTGGCACGCCAAGAACCTCGAGAAGGGCATCGTCGGCGACTACGTCACCGACTACGGCTTCCCGGCGGACACGAAGCTGACGGGCACCTATGCCCGCAAGTACGACTCGACGCTGGTCGCGCCCTGGCTGTGGAACGCCGAGAAGAAGGTCTTCCTCTCCACCGAGGACGAGCAGTCGGTCAGGGCCAAGGCCGACTACGTGGTGGACCGCGGCATCGGCGGCGCGATGATCTGGGAGCTGGCCGGCGATTACGGCTGGAACGCCACCAAGGGCCAGTACGAGAGGGGCGACACCCTCACCACGCTGATGTACGACACGTTCAGGTCGGCCGCGCCGTACGGCGCGAAGAAGTCGAACGCGGACCTGCCGGCGGAGGCCGTGAACGTGGACGTGGAGTTCACGGACTACAAGCTGGGCGACTCCAACTATCCGATCACGCCCAAGCTGCGGATCACCAACAACACGAAGACCGCGCTGCCGGGCGGTACGGAGTTCCAGTTCGACTACGCGACCTCGGCCCCGGGGAACGCCTCCGACCAGTCCGGTTTCGGCACCAAGGTCATCAGCAGCGACCACACGGGTGGCAACACGGGCGGCCTGAAGGGTGACTTCCACCGGGTGTCGCTGAAGCTGCCGGCGTGGCAGTCGCTGGCGCCGGGCGCGACCGTCGACCTGTCGTTCAACTACTACCTGCCCGTGTCGACCCCGTCGAACTGGACGGTGACGATCGGCGGCAAGGCGTACGCCCTGGCCGGCGACCTCGCACGGGGCACGACCGTGGTGGACCCGGGGACGCAGACACCGACCCCCACCCCGACGCCCACGGGCACGGAGACCCCCCGCCCGAGCCCGAGTCCGACGGACGGCACCGGTCAGTGCGCGGCCCCGGCCTGGGAAGCGGCCACGGCGTACGGCACCGGCGTCACGGTCTCCCACGAGGGGCACTCGTGGAAGTCCAAGTGGTGGACGAAGGGCGAGGAACCCGGCACCACCGGTGAATGGGGCGTCTGGCAGGACCTCGGCGCCTGCTGACCCCGACGAGACCGGCCCGGCGGCGGTGACGAAGGCCCTTGCCCGCCGCCGGGCCACCCAAGGCGCCGGCCCGACCACCCCGGAGGCGCCACCGCCACCGCCACCGCCGCGGAAGTGGCGTCGAACGCCCCGCCGGTCACCGCTCCGGCGGGGCGAACAGCTCGTCCTGGGCACGGTCGCGGGCGGTCAGCAGCGCCCCGCGCAGCACGGCGCCGCCGCCCAGCGTGCTGGGCCGTACCTCCGTGGCGAGCGGCGACATCCGGGTGAGGCGGTGCTGGACACGGGCGGCGAGCGTGCCGGCGCCGGCCCGGCCTACCTCGCCGGCCAGCACCAGACAGCCGGGGTCCAGGACGGATACGACGGCGGCGGCCCCGAGGGCGACCCGGTCGGCGAGCTCGTCGAGGAACCGCACCGCGTCCGCGTCCGCGTCCGCGTCCGCGTCCGCGTCCGGGGCAGGATGCCGGCTCCGGGACGCCTGCGACCGGCGTACCGCCTCCCGTACCAGCGCTGCGGCGTGCGGCTCGGCCCCCTCGGGCGTTGCCGTCACGCCGTGCCGCGCCGCCAGGGCGTTCACCGCGGCAGCCCCGGCCACGGAATGGAAGCCGCCGTCGCAGTCGGTGGCCGACGGCAGGCCCGGGGTGCCCGGCACCGGCAGGAAGCCGATCTCGCCCGCGCCCCCGGAGACACCCCGCCGCAGCGTGCCGTCGAGAACGACCGCGGCGCCGATGCCGAGGCCGAGCCAGAGCAGGACGAACGTGTCCCGGTCCCGGGCCGCCCCGTCGCGCTGCTCGGCCAGGGCGGCGAGGTTGGTCTCGTTCTCCACGCCGATGCGTGCCTCGGGGAACTTCTCCTGCAACGCGGCCATCAGCCGGCGATGCCATTCGGGCAGTCCTGTGGAATCGCGCAGCTCCCCACTGACCGGGTCGATCAGGCCGGGCGCGCCGATGCCGACGCTGTGCAGCCGGTCGGCCCCGGCCTCCTTCGCCGCGCGCTCGACCAGGCCCACCGCCTGTTCCACGGCGGGGCCCGTCCCGGTGTCGTCGCCGATCGGCACGGACGCCTCGGCGAGCACCCGGCCGAGCAGGTCGGACACCAGCACGGCGACGCCCCCGGTGCGTACGTCGAGGGCGGCGAGGTGGGCGCGTTCGGCGACGATGCCGTACAGCTTGGCGTTCGGCCCGCGGCGCTGCTCGCCCGACTCCCCCGCCACCTCGATCAGGCCGGAGGCGGTGAGGCGTTCGACGAGGTCGGCCACGGTGGGCCGGGACAGGCCGGTCAGGTTCTTCAGCTGCCCTGCCGTCAACGGGCCTTCCTGCTGGAGCAGATGCAGGGCGAGCCGGTCGTTGATGGCCCGGGCGGTGCTCGGGGATGCGGGCATGCCGGGATCCTTCCAGATCGGCGGCGCGGAGGCCCACGCCGAGAATCCCCTATCTATCAGGCAGGGTTCCTGATAGTTTACCCGGCGCAGTGAGCGCGGTGAGCTCAGTGACGCCAGGCAGTCGAGCCGGTGCAGACCCGACGGAGGGGCCCGAGAATGAGCGCAGTGGTCTACGAGCAACGCACGGTGAGGCGCGCCCGGTATGCCGTGGCGGCCGTGTTCGCCGTGCACGGCGCCGTCACCGGATCGTTCGCGACGCGCGTCCCGTGGATCCAGGACCATGCGGGAGTGAGCGCGGGCCAGTTGGGTCTGGCGCTCGCGTTCCCGGCGCTCGGCGCGTCGCTGGCCATGCCGCTGGCGGGCAGCGTCAGTCACCGCTTCGGCGCCCGCACCGCGCTGCGCGGTCTGCTGGCCCTGTGGACGCTGGCGCTGGTCCTGCCCTCCCTCGCCCCGAACCTGCTCACCCTCTGCCTCGCCCTGTTCGTCTACGGCGCCACGGCGGGCATGTCGGACGTGGCGATGAACGCGCTCGGCGTCGAGATCGAGAACCGGCTCGACAAGTCGATCATGTCCGGACTGCACGGCATGTGGAGCGCGGGCGCCCTGGTCGGCTCGGCGGCCGGCACGCTCGCCGCCCATCTGGGTGCGGACGCCCGGCTGCACCACGTCCTGGCCGCCGCGGCGCTGACGGCAGCGGGCCTGGTGGCCTGCACCTGGGTGCTGGACCTCCAGCCCGCCGAGGACGAGGACCCGCCGCCGAGGTTCGCGCTGCCGCCGAGGTCGGCGCTGCTGATCGGCGCGGTCGGGTTCTGCGCGGTGTTCGCGGAGGGCGCGAGCCTGGACTGGTCGGCGGTCTACCTGCGGGACCAGCTGGAGGCCTCGGCCGGTCTGGCGGCGGCGTGCACGACGGGCTTCACGCTGACCATGGCCCTGGCCCGGTTCGCCGGTGACAAGGTGGTGGACCGGTTCGGCGCGGTGCGCACGGTCCGGGTGAGCGGTGTGCTGGCCACCCTCGGCGGTCTGCTCATCGTCCTCGGGGGCCATCCGGCGGTGGCGATGACCGGCTTCGCACTGATGGGCCTCGGCATAGCCGTCGTCATCCCGCTGTGCTTCGCCGCGGCCGGCCGCGCCGGCTCCAACCCGAGCCTGGCCATCGCGGGCGTCGCCACCATCACGTACACCTCCGGTCTGGTCGCCCCGAGCGCGATCGGCGGTCTGGCCCAGGTGACCAGCCTGGTGGTGTCGTTCGGTCTGGTGACCGCGCTGGCCTGCTGCCTGGTGGTGTTCGCGAAGGTGCTGCGCGCCGGGGACCGGGACCGCCCGAAGATCAGTCCGTCGAACGCAGGAGTGCCCGACCGGCAGTCCTGAAGGCGTCGCTCCACGGCGCCGGGCGCAGCGTCTCAGAATCCAGCCGGACCAGCACCCGGGTGCCGCGGGCGTACGTGGTGGCGCCGTCCGCCGAGCAGAAGCGGAAGCCGTACGTCAGCCCGGTCGTGCCGAGCCGGTCCAGCCAGAGGTGGACGGCGTAGGCTCCCGGCCGGGTGACCGGGGCGTCGTAGGTGATCGTCAGTTCCTTGACGGCGTTGCAGGCGTCGCCGGCCGCCGCCCAGTCGCCCTCGAACCGGAAGCCGTGCTCGGTCCACAGCTCGGCCCAGGCCCGTTCGACCATCACCGGGTACCGGGCGTTGTGCAGCAGGCCGAGCGCGTCCAGGTCGTCGAAGTGGACGGTGACGGGGACGAGCCGGCCGTAGGAGAGAAGGGGCGCGGCGGGGGCTTCGGCGGTCACGGGCGGGCTCCAGGTCTTGCTCGGTCGTGCTCACGTACGGCGGATCGCCTCCATCCTAAGCGAACGCTCAGCAGCGGCGGCCGGGAAGGTGCTGGTCAGCGGGGGGTGCGGGACGTGGGACCGTCCGGTACCCCTGACAATGGTCCGGACAGTCCTCACGTACAGAGAAAGCGAAACCTCACCATGGACCTCGGCGTGCGCTGGAAGCTGCACGGTGACGGGCGCACGCCCGCACCCGGAGCGGTGGTCCGCCCCGACGAACGGCTCTCGTGGCCCCGCACGGCCGGGCTGGGCGCCCAGCACGTGGTGGCCATGTTCGGGGCGTCCTTCGTGGCCCCGGTCCTGATGGGCCTGGACCCCAACCTCGCGATCATGATGTCGGGCGTGGCGACCGTCATCTTCCTGCTCGCCACCCGCGGCCGGGTGCCCAGCTACCTCGGCTGCTCGCTCTCCTTCGTCGGCGTCGCCGCGGTGATCCGGGCGCAGGGCGGCACCAGCGCCACGGTGACCGGTGCGGTCCTGGTCGTCGGGGCCGCGCTGTTCCTGGTGGGACTGGCCGTGCAACGGTTCGGGGCGCGGATCATCCACGCCGCGATGCCGCCGGTCGTCACCGGCGCGGTGGTGATGCTGATCGGCTTCAACCTCGCCCCCGTCACCGCGTCCACCTACTGGCCGCAGGACCAGTGGACGGCGTTGCTGGTGATGCTGTTCACCGGTCTGGCCGTGGTGTGCCTGCGCGGCTTCTGGTCCCGGATCGCGATCTTCCTGGGGCTGGTCTTCGGCTACGCGCTCTCCTGGGTACTCGACCGGATCTTCGGGCAGATCCACTCGGTGGACGGCAGCGGCAAGCTCACCGACCACTGGCGGCTGGACCTGTCCGCCGTGGGCCAGGCCGACTGGATCGGGCTGCCGTCCTTCCACGGGCCGAGTTTCGAGTGGTCCGCGATCCTGGTCGCCCTGCCGGTCGTCATCGCGCTGGTCGCGGAGAACGCCGGGCACGTCAAGGCGGTCGGCGAGATGACCGGCGACAACCTCGACGACAAGCTCGGCACGGCGATCTCCGCGGACGGCGTCGGCTCGATGCTGTCCACCGCGGTCGGCGGCCCGCCGAACACGACGTACTCCGAGAACATCGGCGTGATGGCCGCGACCCGGGTCTACTCGACGGCCGCCTACTGGGCCGCCGCCGGCTTCGCCCTCCTCTTCGGCCTCTGCCCGAAGTTCGGCGCGGTCGTGGCCGCGATCCCCGGTGGTGTCCTCGGCGGCATCACGGTCATCCTCTACGGCATGATCGGTCTGCTCGGCGCCCAGATCTGGATCAACGCCAAGGTGGACCTGCGCAATCCGCTGAACCTGGTGCCGGCCGCCGCGGGCATCATCATCGGCGTCGGCAACGTCAGCATGGAGTTCACCGACACCTTCTCCCTCAGCGGCATCGCGCTCGGCACCGTGGTCGTCATCACCGGCTACCACGCGCTGCGGGCCTTCGCCCCGGCCCACCTCAAGACGCAGGCGCCGCTGCTGGACGAGGGCACGTCGTCGTACGACGAGAAGGGCGAGGACGGCGGCGACGGGGCTCAGCGCGCCAAGTCGTAGGCGTAGGACGGCGTGAACGTGCCCGGCTTCCCCTTGCAGCCGTCCGACTCCCCGGGCAGCTTGACCCACAGGTAGGCGTCGACGCGCCCCATGCCGGTGCTCAGGGTCGGTGTGCGCCCGATCCTGCGGTCGGCCGGGTCGCACCACTCGCCGTCGGCCGGGGCGCCGTTGCCGTTGCGGCTGGTGTCGATGACGGCGCCCAGGCCGGCGGGGCCGCCGAGGGCGTCGAGGACCGCGCGGTCGTAGGCGACCTCGTCGGCGGTGGTGTGGAAGTTGGAGACGTTGCTGAAGATGCCGTCGGAGGAGTCGGCCGAGGCGGCGCCCGCCTGCTTCAGCCAGCCCGCCTGCTTGGCGGGCGCGTGCCAGCCGGAGTGGCCCGCGTCGAAGTAGACCCGGGCTCGGGGGTTGGCGTCCTTCAGCACCCGGCCGGCGCGGGCCAGGGAGGCGAAGCGGTCGGCGCGCTCACCGGCGGACATGCACTCGGCCTGGGCGACAGAGTCGGGCTCCAGGACGATGATGACGTCACCCGTGCCGAGCCCGGCGGCGAAGCGGTCGATCCAGTCGTCGTACGCGTCGAGGTCGGGCGCCCCGCCCTGGGAGTGACCGCCGCAGTCGCGGTCGGGTATCGCGTACGGCACGACGACCGGCACCCGGCCCGCTTCGGCACCGCCCGAGGTGACGGCGCGGACCCGGGAGGTGATCGTCCCGGGCGTGTAGTCGGCGAACCACACGGCGGCCGGGTGATCGGCTATCCGGGACTGGATGAGGTCCTGGCGCGGGTCGTCGGGGTGGGCCCGGACCCAGTCGAGGACCTGGGACTCGGGGTGCCGGTAGAGCCGGGTGGAGGCCGGGGTCGTCGTCCGGGGCTCCCTCTCCTCGGACTTCTCGGACTTCTCCGGCCTCTTCTTCGGTACGGGGCTCCGGCTCGCCTTCCTCGCCGGGGCGGAGGGCGAGGCGGAGACGGACGGTGACGCCGACGACGGGGGCGGTACGACGGGCAGGGACTGCAGCCGCGGCGACCGCGTCACCTCCGGACGGGCCTCGCCCACACCGCCGCCGTCGTCACCGAGCGCGGACAGCATGCCGGTCACGGTGCCCACCGCGACCACGACGGACGCCGCCGCGACCATCGCGCTGCGGCGGGCGGCACGCCTGCGCTCGGCCCTGCGAGCGGCCAGGCGCCGGGCACGAAGGCCTGACACGTGTGGTTCCCCCTCCCCCGCACGGCGGGCGCGTTCCCCCGTTCTGGGGAAGCGTCGGGCCCGCCGGCACTCCCGCCAGCCTAAAGCTGCGACGCTGCCGCCATGGCGCACAGCGAACAAGTCACGGCGGCCGTCCAAACGGTGGACACGGTCCTTTCCCGGATGCGCGCCCTCGACACGATGCTGCCCGCCCGGGACGGGGTGGCGGTGTTCAACCGCGTCTACCTGACCGTCACCGAGACCGTCGACCGGCACATCGACAGCGGTCGTTTCACGGACTCCAGGGCTGCGATCGCGCTGGACGTGCGGTTCGCGGAGCGCTATCTGGCCGCCGTCGACGCGCCGGGCGACGAGCACCGTCCGCCCGCGTGCTGGCGCCCCCTGTTCCAGTTCCGCCGCCATCCCGGTGTACGGCCGTTGCAGTTCGCGCTGGCGGGCATCAACGCGCACATCGGCCACGATCTCGCGCTGGCCGTGGTGGACACCTGTCGTACGCTCGGCTGCGAACCCGTCGACCTGGAGGACGAGTTCGACTGGGTGGGTGATCTCCTCGTGTCGCTGGAGGAGCGCATCCGCGACGAGCTGATGCCGGGTCCCGACCTCCTGCGGATCACCGACCCGCTGACCCACCTGCTCGGCTCCTGGAGCCTGGAGCGCGCCCGCGACGCCGCCTGGGCGACGGCCCGCGCGCTGTGGGCGCTGCGCCGGCTGCCCGACGTCGCCGGGGAGTTCACCGAGCGGCTGGACGCGGCGGTGGGCTTCTCCGGCCGCATGCTGCTCACACCGCTGCCGGACTGACCGGCCGGATGTTCCCGGTCCGCGCTCCCGGAACTGCCGCGCGGTCGTTGTACGTTGAAGCCCAGGGCAACATCGCACCTCGACTGCGAAGGAGCACCCGGACATGACGACCCGGCTCGGTCTCGGCCTCCCCCAGATGCGGCAGTACGACCTCGGCAAGGACGTCCCCGACGTGGCCCGCGCGGCGGAACGGATGGGCTACGAGAGCCTGTGGGTCTTCGAGCGGGCCCTGTTCCCCGAGCCCGCCACCCAGGGCGTGTACGGCATCGAGGGCCGGCCCTGGCCGGACGAGTACCGGGACGTGGCGGAGCCGCTGGTCACCCTGACCCTCGCCGCGGCGGCCACCGAACGGGCGGAGCTGGGCACCAGCGTCCTGATCGCCCCGCTGCACCTGCCCTTCCGGCTCGCGAAGGCGCTGGCCTCCTTGGACGCGGCGAGCGGTGGCCGGGTCGTCGCCGGCTTCGGCACGGGCTGGTCCCACGACGAGTACGCGGCGGCGTCGGTGCGGCCGTTCGCCGAGCGCGGCCGGGCCCTGGACGAGCTGATCGGGGTGTGCCGCGCGGTCTGGGGGCCTGACCCGGTCGTGTACGAGGGCGAGGTCACGAGGATCGCGTCCGCCGTGGTCGGCCCCAAGCCCGCCCGGCCGATCCCGGTCATGCTGGCGGCGAGCAGCGACAGGGCCCGGCGCCGGCTGGTCGACCACGCCGACGGCTGGCTGCCGAACGGCGTCGGCGTCGAGGTCGTGGCCGAACAGTGGCGGCGGCTGCGCGACCTGGCCGACGAACGCGGCCGTACCGAGCCGATCCGTACGGTGCTGCGGATCAACGCCCGCTATCGCGCGTCGGCCCACGAGGGCGCCCGCCGCCGCCCCTTCCACGGCGGCGTCGACCGGATCGTCGAGGATCTCGCCGCGCACGCCGAGATCGGCCTCGACGAGATCCTCATCGACCTCCAGGGCTCCGTGCGGGACGCCGAGGAGCTGAAGGACGTGGCCGCCGAGGTGTACGAGAAGGCTCGCGCGGCCGGGGTCTGACGGACGGGTCAGTCCTCGGGGAGCTCGACCGGTGCGATCTCGTCGTAGACGTCACCCGGGCCGGGATTGGTCGCGTCGGTCTCGCCGCCGAAGTGGTGCATGACGCCCCAGACCGCGTTCAGGGCGGTCTGGACGGCGCCCTCGGCCCAGCCCGCGGTCCAGGAGATGTCGTCGCCGGCGAGGAAGATGCCCCGCTTGTCCGCGGGCAGCTCCTCCTGCATGAAGTGCGTGAACAGGCGCCGCTGGTAGCGGTAGTGACCGGGGAGGTTGGCTTTGAACGCGCCCATGAAGTAGGGCTCGTTCTCCCAGGAGACCGTCACCGGGTTGCCGATGATGTGCTTCCTGATGTCGACCTTCGGGTAGATCTCGCCGAGCGACTTCAGCATGACCTCCATCCGCTCGTTCGCGGACAGCGGCAGCCACTTGAGGCTGTCGTCGCACCAGGTGTAGGAGAGGCAGATGACGGCGGGCTTGTCGGGGCCGTCGTCGAGGAGGTAGGTGCCGCGGGTCATGCGGTCGGTGAGCGTCATCGACATGACGTCCCGCCCGGTGTCCTCGTCCTTGTCCAGCCAGAAGGGCCGGTCCACCGGCACGAAGAGCTTGGAGCTCTCCATGTAGTGGGTCCGCTCGATCGCGGTCCAGTGGTCGATCGGGAAGAGCGAGTCGTCGCACGCGATCTTCGAGAGCAGCATCCAGGACTGTGCGGTGAAGATCGCCGCCTGGTAGGTGCGGATGTCGCCGTCGGCGTCGGTCACGGTGATGCGGTTGCCGGCGGTGCGGGTGAGACGGGTCACGGCCGGGCGCGGGTCGCCGCCCACGTGCAGGGACTTCAGCGAGGTGCCGTACGGCCAGTGGACGATCTTCTCCGGCTCGCGCTCCCAGAGCCTCAGCGGCAGTTGCTGGGAGCCGCCGACGATTCCGCGGTGGTGGTCGTCGGCCTCGGTGTAGACGACCCGGAGGATCTCCAGGATGGAGTTGGGGAAGTCGGTGTCCCAGCCGCCGGTGCCGAAGCCGACCTGGCCGAAGATCTCGCGGTGCCGGAAGGACCTGAAGGCCTCGGAGTCGCAGAGGAAGCCGTAGAAGGTCTGGTTGTCGAGCTTCTCCACGAGCTTCGCCCAGATCTCACGGATGCGCGGGACGTCGCGCTCGCGCAGGGCGCGGTTCATGCCGGAGAAGTCGGCGCCCTCTTCGAGGCACTTCGCCCATGCGTCGGCGACGTCACGGTAGACCTGGGGCAGGTCGTCGAGGGTCTCGGCGTAGTGCGACTCGCCCTTGAGGTCGACGACGGTCGAGGGCGTCGCCTCGGCGAGGGGGTTGGGGAACGAGCGGGTCTGAAGTCCCACCAGGTCGATGTAGTGCTGAAGGGCGGTGGAGGAGGGCGGGAAGCGCATGGCGCCCATCTCGGCGGTCAGGGCGGGGTCGCACCCGTCGAAGCCGACGGTGCGCAGCCGCCCGCCGATCCGGTCGGCCTCGTAGACGACGGGTTTGAGGCCCATCTTCATCAGCTCGTAGGCGGCGACGATGCCGGACAGGCCGCCGCCGATGACGGCGACCTCGGTGCCGTGTTGGGTCGCGGGTATCTGGCCGAGGCCCGCGGGGTGGGCGAGGAAGTCGTCGTACGCGTACGGGAAGTCCGGCCCGAACATGGTGATCGGCGGCTGCTGCTCGTCTGCGTGCTCGATCGCGTTCGGCACGGTGGACGTCATGGGGTACGGACTCCTTGCACAGGTGGAACGGGGGGGGCGTGGCGGTGGGGGGTCAGGCGAGGGAGCCGTAGAGGCCGGGGCGGCGGTCCTTCAGATACGGGTTGGTCTCGCGGGACGCGGCGAGGAAGGCGGGGTCGACGTCGGCGAGGACCAGTTCCTCGGCACGCCCGGCCCGGACGCGGGCGGTGCCGTCGGGGCCGGCGAGGGTGGAGAGCCCGACGAACTCGAACTCGCCCTCCTGGCCGACGCGGTTGACGTACGCCACGTACATCTGGTTCTCGAAGGCCCGCACCGGCACGACGGACTCGGCGACGAACTGGAACGGGTGCATCTGCGCGGTGGGGACGAGCAGCAGGTCGGTGCCGGCCAGCGCGTGCGCGCGGACGTTCTCCGGGAACTCCACGTCGTAGCAGATCATCAGGCCGACGGTCACCCCGTCGAGTTCCGCCTGGACGACCGGCTGCTCGCCGGGCGTGAAGTGGTCGCGCTCGAAGCAGCCGAAGAGGTGGGTCTTGCGGTAGCCGGCGAGGCGGGTGCCGTCGGCGGAGATCAGCTGGACGGAGTTGTGGACGCTCTCGCCGTCCCGTTCCGGGTAGCCGTACGCGACGGCGAGCCCGTGCCGGCCGGCGATCTCGGCGACGGCGTCGGCCGAGTCGCCGTCGGCGGGCTCGGCGAGGACTCCGATGTCGTCGCCGATCGCGTATCCGGTCAGGAACAGCTCGGCGGTGACGAGCAGCCCGGCGCCCGCCGCGGCGGCCCGGCCCGCGGCCTCGTCGAGGACCTTGAGGTTCTCGGCGGGGGAGCCGGGCCGGCCGGAGCTCTGGAGCAGGGCGGTGCGCATGCGTGTTCCTCACCGGTGGGACGGGGTCGGGGGTCAGATAGACGGTACGGTCGGCGACCCGGCCGGACAAGAAGCACCTGTTGCGCGCCTGTGGGCGGATCGTTGCGTCCGCGGCGCGTCTGCCGGTGATTCGTTGTCCGTCCGCTCCCGCCCCGGCCCGGACGGTCCGCCGCCGAACGGGGCCGGGCCGTGTACGCGGCACGGAGCGGGCCGGGCGACGGTCGGTGAGCCGGTGTCGGCGCCCGCTCGCCACCCGGCGATTCGTCGCGCGCCCGCGCCCCGGGTCGTACGCCCGGCTCCGCCCCGGGAGGCAGGCACGCGTGCCCTCCCCCCGCCGTGCGGCGGAGGGCGTTCCCTTCCCGGGCGCGATGTGGCGGGGGCGCGGCGCCGGAACAGTGGTGACCGTTCGAGTTCACCGGCTTCCGCCCACGGAGGACACCATGAAACGCCGTACGACGACCGCCGCACTCTGTGCCGCACTGCTGCTCACCGCCGTCACCACCGGCGCCGCCGTCGCCTCCGGGCCGCACGAGGAGCGACCCGCGTCAGAGGCCGCGGCGCTCACCGGCAGCGCCAAGCTGTACCGGACCGCCGGGGACGACATCACCTTCACCTTCGACGCCCACCTGGCGGCCGAGGACAGCGACGATCCGCTCCGGGCCACCGGCACGTTCGAGTTCAGCCACTACGTCAACGGCAGGGGTGCCCGGGCGAAGGCCGACGTCGACTGCCTGCTGACCGGCGGTGACGTGGCCGTCGTCTCCGGCGTCATCACCGACTCCGACCTGCCCGGTGCCGAGGGCAGGCGGGTCGGCGTCACGGTCCACGACCGCGGCCGCCACGACCGGCTCGGCTACAGCTGGGCCGCGACGGGCAGCGCCGCGCAGGGCGGGGAGCTGCCCCGGTGCGTGAGTTCGGCGCCCTACGAGAAGGTCAGGAAGGGGACCGGCGACTTCGAGGTCGTGCCCTGGCAGCCGCCGCTGTAGGACGGGCGACGGTGGCCAGCAGCAGGGCTGTCAGCAGGTACGGCACCGCGGACCAGGCGAACGCGGCGCCGTGCCCCGTCACCGTGGCCGCCGCCGCGTAGGCGCCGTAGGTGGCGAGGGTGCCCAGTTCCGTGCCGAGGCCCGCGACCGAGGTCAGCGTGGCCCGTCCGGCGGCGTCGATACGCCGCTGGAGGCGCGCGTCGGCCAGCACGGTGGCCAGCTGGAAGCCGCCGAAGGCCAGCGCGACCAGGACCAGGGCGGCCGGGGTGCCCGCCGCGGCGCCGATCGCCAGGGCGAGCGCGGAGCCCGCGAGCAGGGCGGCGAACCCTCTGGTGGTCAGGCGTTCGGCCGCGCCGGCGAGCAGGCTGCCGGCCGTGGCGCCGGCCCAGATCACCAGCAGCAGCCAGGGAACGGTCCGGTGCGCGACGCCGGTGTCCCGCACCAGCAGCGGCGTGTACTCGTCGAGCGCGCCCCACACCGCCGTCACGGCCGGCACGAGCAGCAGCGCGCCGCGCACGGAGCGGTCGGCACGGGCCTCGGCGAGTCCGGCGCGCAGCGTCGCGGTCCAGCCGTCGCCGCCGGCGGACGGTTCGCGGTGCTCGGGGAACCGTGTCGCCACGGCGGCACCGGCCAGGCAGACCAGCACGCTCGCCGCGCCCACCGCCCCGTAGCCGCCCCGGTCGAACACCGGACCGGCCAGGCCCATCGCGGTCATCGTCGCGGCGATCCCGATCGCCCGCGCCCGGCCCATGACGCGGGCGTACCGGTCTGCCGCGCCGGCCCGGTCCAGTTCGTCGTGGACCAGCGCCTCCAGCGCCCCCGAGCCGAGCGCTCCGCCGGCTCCCCACAGCACGAAGCCGAGAGCGAAGGCGCCGTAGGAGGGCACGAGCACCCACAGGGCGAAGCCGGCCGCGGTGAGCAGCGGGCCGATCACCAGCAGCCGCCGCCGGGAGACGGCGTCGGCCCAGACGCCGGAGGGCACCTCCAGAAGCACACTGGTCGACGACCACAGGGCGAACAGGGAGGAGATCTGCCAGACCGACAGACCGGTGTCGCTGAACAGCAGCGCGTACACCGGGTAGAGCAGGACGAAGTCGTCGCAGAACGCGGAGGCGTACAGCGTGCGCGTCAGCCGCCGGGTACCGGCGGTGGCGGGGGCACGCTCGGGTGAGAGAGTCATGAGGCCTTCCCGAGGGGGCGGATCGGACACCGGGGGTACGGCGTCCGAGGCGGTCCTCGGGAGGAGGCACGGCTGGTGGATCAATGTCGCCAGGTCATGGCACCGATGCTAGCGGCGCGGCGCGCCCCCGGCCCACCGATTACGCGGGCGACCCCGACGAATAGCGGCGCAGCAGCGGCGAGAGCACCAGCACGGACTTGGTCCGCTCCACGAACGGCTCTCCGGCGATGCGCTCCAGGACCCGTTCGAAGTGCCGCATGTCGGAGGCGAAGACCTGGGCGACCGCGTCCGCGTCCCCGGTGACGGTGGACGCGGCCACGATCTCCTGGTAGCGCTCCAGGCCCCGCTGGATGGTCTCCGGCGAGGTGTTGCGGCGGCAGAAGATCTCGACGAACCCCTCGGTCTCCCAGCCGAGTGCGGCGGGATCGACCCGTACGGTGAAGCCGGTGATGGCTCCGGTGGCGCGCAGCCGGTCCACGCGCCGTTTCACGGCGGGCGCGGACAGGCCGACCGACTGCCCGATGTCCGCGTAGGAGCGGCGGGCGTCCTCGGCGAGGGCGTGCACGATGCGTTCGTCGAGATCGTTCAGCACTGCGGGTGGTTCACTTCACTTCTGGTGCGTCCGGGCTTCTGAGCTGTCCGGCGTGGCGAGCCGGGAACGGCGATGGCCGTATACGAAGTAGAACACGAGCCCGACCGCCATCCAGACACCGAAGACCACCCAGGTGACGGTGGACAGGCTGCCCATCATCCAGACGCAGAAGGCGAAGCCCAGCGCCGGCAGGACCGGCGACAGCGGCACCCGGAAGGTGCGGCGCATGTCCGGGCGGGTCCGGCGCAGCACCACGACGGCCACGTTGACCAGGGCGAAGGCGAAGAGGGTGCCGATGCTGGTGGCGTCGGCGAGCTGTCCGAGCGGGATGGCGGCGGCGAGGACGCCGCAGAACAGGGAGACGATCAGCGTGTTGGCGCGGGGCGCGCCGGTCTTCGGGTGGACCCGGGAGAACACCTTGGGCACGAGCCCGTCGCGGGACATGGCGAACAGGACGCGGGTCTGGCCGTAGAGCACGGTGAGGACGACGCTGGCGATGGCGACGACCGCGCAGAACGCCAGCAGGGTGCCCCAGAAGTCCTGACCGGTGACGTCGGTCATGATCCGGGCGAGGGAGGCCTCGGAGTCGGTGAAGTTCCGCCAGGGCTTGGCGCCGACGGCGACGGCCGCCACGAGGACGTACAGCACCGTGACGATGACGAGGGAGAGCATGATGGCGCGGGGCAGGTCGCGCTGGGCGTTCTTCGCCTCCTCACCGGCGGTGGAGGCGGCGTCGAAGCCGATGTACGAGAAGAAGAGCGTCGCGCCGGCCGCGCTGACCCCGGCCATGCCGAGCGGCATGAAGTTCTCATAGTTGCCGGAGCGGAAGCCCTGCACGCCGATCGCGCAGAACAGCACCAGTGCGGCGATCTTGACGACGACCATGACGGTGTTGGCCCGGGCGGACTCGCGGGCGCCGCCCAGCAGGAAGGTCATGGCGAGGAGCACCACGATCAGCGCGGGCAGGTTGAAGACGCCGCCGTCGCCGGGCGGGGCGGACAGGGCGGCCGGGATGGTGACGCCGATGGTGCCGTCGAGGAGTTCGTTGAGGTACTCGCCCCAGCCGACGGCGACGGCGGCCACCGACACGCCGTACTCCAGGACCAGGCACCAGCCGCAGACCCAGGCGACCAGCTCGCCCATCGTCGCGTAGGCGTACGAGTAGGAGGATCCGGCGACCGGGATGGTGCCCGCCAGCTCGGCGTAGGAGAGGGCCGAGAAGAGTGCCGTCAGGCCGGCGATGACGAAGGAGAGCGTGACGGCCGGGCCGGCCTTGGGGACGGCTTCGCCGAGGACGACGAAGATGCCGGTGCCGAGGGTGGCGCCGATGCTGATCATCGTCAGCTGCCACAGGCCCAGGGAGCGACGGAGGGTGCCGCCTTCGCCCTGGCCGCCCTCGGCGACCAGGCGTTCGACGGGCTTGCGGCGCATGAGGCGCGCGGCCAGGCCCGGGGACGTGGGGGTGGCCGGTGCGTGGTGGTGCGAGGGTGCGCCTGGGTCGAGCACGCGTTGACTCCTTTGTCGCTGCCGTTCGCCGCCGGTGGTGAGCGGGCGGGCTCCCGGCGGGCTTCTCTGGAGCAGCGGGTACCGGCGACGTTCCTCGCGGAAGCGGGAACCCACCGAGCGGGGTACCCGCCACGCCACGTACAGCGCAGAACACTACGAGCGGGGCGGTGTCCCCGTAATGCAGCAACCTTGCGCGTGTCCGCACGATCGTTGCGTTCACCGGGACCGGGCGCGCATTCGTTGCGCAGAGGCTGCGCAGCGTTGCGTACGGGGCCACAGGGCGGCGGATCGGCCCTGGTCAGCGACTGTCCGCCTCGCCCGCGACGGCTCGTGCCTCGACTGCCTCCGCCGCGTCGGACCCGATCTCTGCGGCCGGTCCCGGCGGCTTCCCGGGCCTCGGTCCGGCGCGCAGGCGCTTCCCCGGCCTGTCCGCTTGCCGGTCCCCGGTGCGGCCGCGGTCCGTGGCCGGCAGGCGCCGGCCCCCCGAGCACACGAGGACGGCCCCCGGCCTCCCCACGCGGGGAGGTCAGGGGGCCGTTCGTACGGGCTCGGGTGCGCGCTCAGCTCCAGCTGGCGTGCAGCGGCTTGCCCTCGGCGTAGCCGGCGGCGCTCTGGATGCCGACGACGGCCTTCTCGGCGAACTCCTCCAGGGAGGCGGCACCGGCGTAGGTGCAGGAGGAGCGGACGCCCGCGATGATCGAGTCGATGAGGTCCTCGACGCCCGGGCGGGTCGGGTCGAGGAACATCCGGGAGGTGGAGATGCCCTCCTCGAACAGCGCCTTGCGGGCCCGGTCGTAGGCCGACTCCTCGGAGGTGCGGTTGCGCACCGCGCGCGCGGAGGCCATGCCGAACGACTCCTTGTAGGGGCGGCCGTTGGCGTCGTGCTGGAGGTCGCCCGGGGACTCGTACGTGCCCGCGAACCAGGAGCCGACCATCACGTTGGAGGCGCCGGCCGCGAGGGCCATCGCCACGTCGCGCGGGTGGCGGATGCCGCCGTCGGCCCACACGTGCTTGCCGTACTTCTTCGCCTCGGCGGCGCACTCCAGGACCGCGGAGAACTGCGGCCGGCCGACGCCGGTCATCATGCGGGTGGTGCACATGGCACCGGGTCCGACGCCGACCTTGATGATGTCGGCGCCCGCCTCGATCAGGTCGCGCACGCCCTCGGCGGAGACGATGTTGCCCGCGACGATCGGGACCTGCGGGTCGAGGTCGCGCACCACCTTGACGGCGCTGATCATCGACTCCTGGTGACCGTGCGCGGTGTCGATGACGAGGGTGTCCACGCCCGCGTCCAGCAATTGCTTGGCCTTGCCCGCCACGTCGCCGTTGATACCGACGGCGGCGGCGATGCGGAGCCTGCCGTTCGCGTCGGTCGCCGGGGTGTACAGCGTGGCGCGCAGGGCGCCCTTGCGGGTCAGGATGCCGGCGAGGCGGCCGTCCCTGTCGACGGCGGGCGCGTAGCGGCGGTTGGCGGCGTCGAGGGTGTTGAAGGCCTCGCGCGGGTCCATGTCCGCGTCGATGAGGATCAGGTCCTTGGACATGACCTCTTCGAGCTGGGTGAAGCGGTCCACGCCGCTCAGGTCGGCGTCGGTGACCACGCCGACCGGCTTGTGGTCCTCGTCGACGACGACGCCGGCGTCGTGCGCGCGCTTGGGCAGCAGGGACAGCGCGTCGGCGACGGTCTGGTGCGGGGCCAGCACGATGGGGGTGTCCAGGACGTGGTGACGGCTCTTCACCCAGGAGACGACGTCGGTGACGACCTCGATCGGGATGTCCTGCGGGATGACCACGAGGCCGCCGCGCCGGGCCACCGTCTCGGCCATGCGGCGCCCCGCGATGGCGGTCATGTTGGCGACGACGAGCGGGATGGTGGTGCCCGTGCCGTCCGGGGAGCCGAGGTCCACGCCCTGCCGGGAGCCCACGGCGGAGCGGCTCGGCACCATGAACACGTCGTCGTACGTCAGGTCGTACGAGGGCTGGATGTCATTCAGGAAACGCACGTGCTGCACATCCCAGTCGATCAGAGGTGGCCCCCGGACAGGTCAGCCAGGGGGAAAGAGCACGTACTTCATTCTCCCATGGCCGATGGCCGGTTACCCCCGGGCAGATCATCCAGGCTGGTCAGCCTCCTGCTTGGAGGATCCTCCAGGGCCGAGGGTCACGAAGAGCCCCGGACCGCGGTCCGTCGCCTCGGCGAAGACCTCCTCGGCGACGGCCCACTCGTCCGGCCGCTCCCGCGCGTACGCGCCCCATCCCCGTACGACGAGCAGCAGCCCTTGGTCCGCCGCGCCCTCGGGCCAGACGGAGGGGTCGGCGAGGGAGTCGGCGAGCGCGTCCCAGTTGCGGCCGAACCAGTCGGGCAGCGCCAGGTCACGGGCGCAGCGGTCCATCAGGCCCGCCTTGTCCGTGACCCCGTCGAGGTCCAGCGTGACCACGAGCCGCCCCGCGGGGTCCTCGGTCATGTCGCACTCTTCTCCCTCTCCCGCCCCCGGTCGTCCGATGAGCCGTCAGATACCGTCCGGGTCGGTCCTGTTGAGCGTCGACTTCGGCGCCGAGCCCACCGTCATCAGGTAGTCCGCGGCCGACGTGTCCGTCACCAGGCTGGTGACCAGCCCGGAGCGCAGCACCGCGTCGATGGCCGCCGCCTTGCGCTGCCCGCCCGCGATCGCCACGACCTCGGGGATACGGCGGAGCTGGTCGGCCTTGACCGTGATGCACCGCTCCCCCAGGTCCCGCCCGACCCGGCGCCCCTCGGCGTCGAAGAGGTGCGCGGACATCTCGGCGGCGACACCGAGCGAGGCGTAGTGCGCGCGCTCCTCGTCGCTGAGCATGTCGTGCACCGTCGAGATGCCCGGCTCCCAGGAGCCGATGGAGACGCAGGCGACCGTGACCTTGTCGAAGTACTCGAAGGCCCGGGCGATCCCGGTCTGGTGGCGCAGCGCCTGCGCGGTCGCCGCGTCCGGCAGCAGCATCGGCGCGTAGATGGGGTGGGCGTCGCCACCCGACACCTGGGCGGCGCGGCGTACGGCCTCCACCGAGCCGCGCTCGGCGGTCCCGGCGTCGTACACGCCCGTCAGCTGAACCACCGTGCACGGCGGCAGCCGGTCGAGCGCCGCCGCCATGTGGATGGTGGACCGGCCCCAGGCCAGGCCCAGTACGTCACCCTCGTTGACCAGCTCGCCGAGCAGGTCGGCGGCCACCTCTCCCAGGTTCTCCGGGTCGGGTGTCTCCTCGGCGTCGGCCGGGGACTCCACCACGACGGCGTGCCTGAGGCCGTAGCGGGCCCGCAGGGCGTCCGAGCGCTCGGCGTCCAGCTCGGCCGGCACCCGGATCTCGATTCGGACAAGGTCCCGCTCGAGTGCGGTCTCAAGGACCCGGGCCACCTTGAAGCGGCTGACGCCGAACTCCTCCGCGATCTGGATCTTGGACTTGCCCTCGAGGTAGAAGCGGCGGGCCATGGCCGCCGCCTGGACCAGCTCAGCGGGTCCCATCCGCATGGCTGAACGGCCCGCCGACATACCCGACACGGCGATCTCCTCACTGCTGTTCACACTCTGGATTCGCCGTTCATCCTTGCAGATTCGGCGCACTTGATCAGCCCTGATGGGAGCCGTTCACGTTCTGTTCCTCAGTGGTCGCACGCCCAGGACGCCTTGGCGGTCGCCGACTCGGCCTGCGTGCGCAGTGCACGTACCGCCTCGGCCGGGTCGGATGCCCCGTACACGGCGGAACCCGCGACGAAGACGTCCGCGCCGGCGTCGGCGCACTGCTCGATCGTCGATGCCGACACCCCGCCGTCGACCTGGAGCCACAGCTCCAGACCGTGCTTCTTGATCAGCTCACGGGTGCGCCGGATCTTCGGGAGCATGATGTCGAGGAACGCCTGCCCGCCGAAGCCCGGTTCAACCGTCATGATCAGCAGCATGTCGAGCTCGGGGAGGAGATCCTCGTACGGCTCGATGGGCGTCGCGGGCCGCAGCGCCATGGACGCGCGGGCACCCTTGGCCCTGATCTCCCGTGCGAGCCGCACCGGCGCGGCGGCCGCCTCGACGTGGAAGGTGACGGAACCGGCGCCCGCCTCGACGTACTGGGGCGCCCAGCGGTCGGGGGCCTCGATCATCAGGTGGCAGTCCAGCGGGGTGTCCGTCGCCCGGGCCAGGGACTCCACGACCGGCACGCCGAGGGTGAGGTTCGGGACGAAGTGGTTGTCCATGACGTCGACGTGGAGCCAGTCGGCTCCCTCGACCGCCTTGGCCTCGTCCGCGAGGCGGGCGAAGTCGGCGGACAGGATGCTGGGGTTGATCTGCGCGGCCATGCCCCCAAGACTGCCATGCCCACCGGGGGCGAGTGGCATCGGTCCCGAGGGGCGGTATCCGTTCCCGAGGGCACGCGGTCGGGTCACGTGCGTCGCGGGTGCGGGTCAGCGGGGGCCGGCCGCCCGTCGCGCGGGTCCGCGGCAGCGGGCGCCCGTCACGCGGTCCGGCGGACGAGTGCCAGATACATGGCGTCGGTTCCGTGCAGATGCGGCCACAGCTGTACGTCGGGGCCCTCGCCCAGGTCCGGTACGCCGGGCAGCAGCGGCCGGGCATCAGTCAGTTCGGCACCGGGGAACTGCTTGAGCACGTCGGCGACGACGGCCCGGGTCTCTGCGAGGTGCGGCGAGCAGGTCGCGTAGCCGACGACACCACCGATCCGTACGGCCTCCAGGGCGCTGCGCAGCAGTCCCCGCTGGAGCGGGGCGAAGCCGTCGAGGTCCTGCGGACGGCGCCGCCAGCGTGCCTCGGGGCGGCGGCGCAGGGCGCCGAGCCCGGTGCACGGAACGTCGACCAGGACGCGGTCGAAGCTGCCGGGCCGCCACGCCGGGCGGGTCCCGTCGGCCGCGATCACCTGGTACGGCCCCGGATTCCCGTCCAGCGCCTTGGCCACGAGACCGGCCCGGTGCGGCTGCTTCTCGGAGGCGAGCAGGAAGGCGCCCCGCTCGGCGGCCAGCGCGCCGAGGAGCGCGGCCTTGCCGCCCGGCCCGGCACATCCGTCCAGCCAGCGCCGGTCCGGCCCGTCCAGGGGCGCGTTGGCGAGGGCGAGCGCGACGAGCTGGCTGCCCTCGTCCTGCACGCCGGCCCGGTTCTCCCGTACGGCCCGGACGGCCCCGGGCTCGCCTCCCTCGCTCAGTCGCACGGCGTACGACGACCAGCGCCCCGGTACGGCGGCCTCCTCGTCCAGCAGTTCGTCGGCCGTGGCCCGTCCGGGGCGGGCGACCAGGGTGACCTCGGGCCGCTCGTTGTCCGCGGCCAGCAGTTCCTCGATACCGGCCCGGCCGCCGCCGAGCGAGTCCCACAGCGCGGAGACGACCCAGCGCGGGTGCGAGTGCACGACGGCGAGGTGGTCCTCGGGGTCCTCGTCGTAGGGCGGGGCGACCCGCTCCAGCCATCCGTCGAGATCGTCCCGCGCCACCTTGCGCAGCACGGCGTTGACGAACTTGGCCCGCCCGTCGCCGAGCACCACGCGCGCCAGCTCCACGGAGGCGGACACGGCGGCGTGGCTGGGGATCCGGGTGCCGAGCAGCTGGTGGACGCCGAGGCTGAGCACGTCCAGCACCGGCGGGTCGACCTCACCCAGCGGCCGGTCGACGCAGTCGGCGATGATCGCGTCGTACGTGCCCTGCCGGCGCAGCGTCCCGTACACCAGCTCGGTCGCGAGGGCCGCGTCCCGGGCGTCGAACTTCTCGGGCCCCTCCTTCTCCCGGGCCTTGCGCAGCAGCGGCGGCAGGACGAGGTTGGCGTACGCGTCCCGCTCGTCCACGGCCCTGAGCGCCTCGAAGGCGAGGAAGCGGACGGGGTCCTTCTGGGGCCTGCGGTAGGGCTTGCCGGGTTTACGGGGACGACGAGGCTGATCGCTCACGAAAAAGGTGCTCCGGGTGTGGGGTGACGTGCGCCCACCAGCGTACGCCGGGCCGGTGAACGGTGATGCGCGGGCGCTGGTCAGCCGCCGAGCAGCTCGCCCTCGGTGATCCGCACGCCGCGCGCCCAGTCCGCGGCCCGCATCGGCTTCTTGCCCTGGGCCTGCACCCACAGCAGCTCGACGGCGTACGAGCCGGTGCCGACGTACACGTTGTTCTTGCCGGCGGCGAGCTGTCCCGGGGCGAGATCCGTCCGGTCGGGTACGGGACGGGCCTGCACGAGCTTGAGCCGCTCGCCCCGGAAGGTGGTCCAGGCGCCGGGGGCCGGGGTGCAGCCGCGCACCACCCGGTCGACGCGCAGCGCCGGGGCGGCCCAGTCGACCCTGGCGTCCTCGACGGTGATCTTCGGGGCGAGGGTGACGCCGTCGGCCGGCTGCGGCACGGCCTCGAGGCTGCCGTCCTCGATGCCGTCCATGGTGGCGGCGAGCAGCCCGGCGCCGGCGAGGGCGAGCCGGGTCAGCAGGTCACCACTGGTGTCGGTGGGCCGGACGGTCTCGGTGACCGTCCCGTAGACGGGGCCGGAGTCCAGGCCCTCCTCGATGAGGAAGGTGGACGCGCCGGTGATCTCGTCGCCGGCCATCAGCGAGTGCTGCACCGGGGCGGCACCGCGCCAGGCGGGCAGCAGCGAGAAGTGCAGGTTGACCCAGCCGCGGGCGGGCACGTCGAGGGCGACGCGGGGCAGCAGCGCCCCGTAGGCGACGACGGGACAGCAGTCCGGCGCGATCTCGCGCAGCCGCTCCAGGAACTCCGGGTCGCGCGGCTTCGCGGGCTTGAGCACCTCGATCCCGGCCTCCTCGGCCCGCTCGGCCACGGGAGAGGCGACCAGCCGGCGCCCGCGCCCGGCCGGAGCGTCGGGCCGCGTGACGACGGCGGCCACCTCGTGGCGCCCGGAGGCGATCAGGGCGTCCAGGGCGGGAACGGCGACCTCGGGGGTACCGGCGAAGACGAGCTTCATGGGTGGGACGGGCCTCTCGGGCGGGGGCGGATGCGGGCGACGCACCAGTCTACGAGCCCGCGCGCGAGGGAAAGCCGCCGACGGCGCTGCACCCCGCCGCGGAGCCCGGCGCGGGTGGGAGACCGCCGAGGCTGCGGGTCGAGGCCGCGTGTCGAGGGCGCGTGGGCGCGTGGGCGAGGGGGCGCGGGCGAGGGGCGCACGCATATGCCGCCACGCCCCCACCCCGTGACCAGCGGAGCGCCCACGCGTTGGTCAAGGAAGAGTTGACCACCGGGCCGCCCGCGCGGCCCGATTCCTTTCAACGCCGGTTCGAGAGGCTTGTTCATGGCCGACCACGCAACCCACGACGCCCAGGCTCGGGCCAGCCTGCACTTGCTGGTGCGGGACATCGAGCGGGTCCGCCGGCAGGTGGACGCACTGCGCACCCTCACCGCCCAGCTGGGCAACGTCTACCGCCCGCGCCGCTCCGGCCCCTCCACGGGCTTCGTCGTCTACGGACGCGCCCCCGCCCCGACGGTCCGTCTCGCCCAGGAGCTGCGGGACAGTGTCGAGACCCTGGTCACGGCCGCCGTGGACTTCGACCGTTCGCTCGGTTTCTCGTGGGACGCGGTGGGCTCGGCGCTCGGCGTCACCAAGCAGGCGGTGCACCGCCGCTACGGCTCGCGCCGCGCCACGGCCACCCAGGCCGCGCCCGCCGCCGAGTCCCCCGAGCACGTGCCGGAGCCGACGGCCGCCCGCGCGGTCAACGTGGGCTCCGCCGTGCCCACCGTCCCAGTCGTCCCCACGGTCCCGGCGGCCCGTTCCATGCCGACCCAGCCGACGGCGGGCAGTCCGGCCCTGCGCGACGACGTCCGGCCGACGGCCTTCCCCGGCCCGCGCAACGGCTGAACCGCGACGGCACAGAGGCGGGGGGGGGGGGGGGGGGGGGGGGGGCGGGGGGGGGGGGGGGCCGGGGGGGGGGGGGGGGGGGGGCGGGGGGGGGGGGGGGGGGGGGGGGGGGGGGGGCGGGGGGGGGGGGGGGGGGGGGGGGGGGGGGGGGCGGGGGGGGGGGGGGGGGCCGCCGGGGGCGGGGGGGGGGGGGGGGGGGGGGGGGGGGGGGGGGGGGCGGGGCGGGGGGGGGGGGGGGGCCCGCCCCCCCCCCCCCCCCGCCGGCGCGTGTGACCGTGCCCTACATGATCGGGTCGGGCTCCCTCGCCAGGTCGGCCGCGCCGACCAGGCCGGCCTTGTTGCCGAGCTGGGCGGCGATCACGTCCGCGACCGGTCGCCAGTTGCCGCCGACCAGCCACCGCTTGTACGACTTGCGGATCGGGTCGAGCACCAGGTCTCCCTCGTCGGAGAGGCCGCCGCCGACGATGAAGGCGGACGGGTCGAAGAGGGACGCCAGGTCGGCGAGGCCGGCGCCGGCCCAGCGGGCCAGTTCGCGGTAGGAGTCGACGGCGACCGGGCAGCCCTGGCGGGCGGCGACCGAGATGTGCTTGCCCTCGATGCCGTCGGGGGTGCCGTCGCCGAGCGCGAGGAGCACCTCGGCGCGCTCGGGGGTGGCGTTGGCGCGCTGCTTGGCGTAGCGCACGAGGGCGCGGCCGGAGGCGTACTGCTCCCAGCAGCCCTGGGAGCCGCAGCCGCACAGCAGGCCGTCCGGCACCATGCGGATGTGGCCGAACTCGGCGGCCACGCCGAAGTGGCCGCGGCGCAGCTTGTTGCCGATGATGATGCCGCCGCCGAGGCCGGTGCCGAGGGTGATGCAGATGACGTTGCGGTGGCCCTTGCCGCCACCGAACTTGTACTCGCCCCAGGCCGCGGCGTTCGCGTCGTTCTCCACGACGACGGGGAGGCCGACGCGGGCCTCGACCTTCTCCTTGAGCGGCTCCTGGCGCCAGTCGATGTTGGGCGCGAAGTAGACCGTGGAGCGCTGCCGGTTGACGTATCCGGCGGCGCCGATGCCGACGCCGACGATCTCGTGCCCCGCGCGCGCGCCCTCCACCGCGGAGGCGATCGCGTCCACGATGCCCTCGGCCGTGCCCGGGGTCGGCACCTTGTGGGTCGAGAGGATGTTGCCTTCCTCGTCGACCACGCCGGCCGCGATCTTCGTGCCGCCGATGTCGACGCCGATGGTGAGTCCCATGAATCCCTCAGTTCGGTCGAGCCCCGCTATGGCCAACCGTACCCGAGGGGAGTGTCAGTCCAAGTCGATGCGCTGCCCCGGGCCGGTGCCCTCGTCGCCTTCGTCGCGTCCGTCGCCGCTTCCGTCGTCGCGCTGTTCGTCCAGGTCACGGGGGTCGCTGGAGTCCCGGGGGGTGTCGTTTTGGCCGGCGGGCCCGGCGGTCCAGCGACGCTCCTGGTTCTGGACGGCGGAGCGGTAGGCGGCGAGGATTTCGCCGCCGGCGGCCGCGAGGTGGTCGAAGACGTCCGGATTGCGCTCGATGACCGGTTCGACGGCGGCCTTGGCCTGCTGGACGACCTGCCGGACCACCTGCTGGGCGGCCGGCCCGGCGACCTGGCCGAGCAGCGGGGACTGGAGGCCGGACAGCTTCTCCGCGACGGTGTCGACGAGCCGGCGCAGCTCCTCGGCGGCCGAGCCGGACGGGGTCCCGTACTCGGCCCGGCGGCGGGCCTTCTCCGCCTCCAGGTCCTCGGCGCACGCCGTCGCCCAGGCGTCGGCGTCGGTGGCCCGCACCGCGTCGGCCTCGTCGGGGCGGGCGGCCTCGGACGGGGGGAGCTCTTCGCTCATGACGGACTCCTGACTACGGTTCGTCCTTACGACGTTACCCGAAGGGGCGCGGCGCCTTCAGCGGCTCTGCGGCCACAGCCGCGGGTCCGGCCTGAACCGGACGGCGAGGGTGCCCTCCCGCAGCGCGGCCCCGTCGACGGTGCAGCGGCGCAGCGCGGACGGCAGCGGGGCGATCCTGCTGAACGGTCCGGCGGTGACGACCAGTTCGTCGCCGCGGCGGATCAGGTCGAGTTCGTCGCGTATGGCGCCGGGCAGGGGGATGTGCCAGACCAGCACGCCGTCCTCGGCCAGCCGGTCGGTGACCGGCCACTCGACCGGGGAGACGTCGGGGTTGACGCCCGGCGCGTCGAGGGCGGCGAGGTCGTCCGTGCCGCGCGGGTCGCGTCCGAGGTGGGCGACGGTGCGGACGTCGTACGTGCCCTGCCACTCCTCCAGTGCCTTGCGCTGCTGGGCGAGGGGGCCGGTGAGCCAGCTGTCCGCCGGGATGTCCTCGGGCAGGACGCGGCTGGCGACCAGCAGGTCGGTGCGCAGGCCGCGCAGGGCGAGGCCGAGGGTGGCGGAGCGGACGGCGTCCACGCCGGCCGGGCCGGGCTCGGCGACCAGCCGTACGACGGTGTTCCGGTCGGCGAGGACGGCTTCGGCGGCGGCGAGTTCCAGGTCCCAGCGGGCGGCGGCCTCGTAGAGCGCCTCGGCGGGCATGGGGACGCCGGCGAGCCGGCCGAGGACGGGGCGCAGGGCGCGGGCGGCCTGCCGCTCGGGCGGGAGGAGACGGCGCAGGTAGCGGCGCAGTTCCTCGGGCAGGGCGAGCAGCGCGAGGGCGCGCGGCGTGGGCGGGAGGTCGACGACGAGGAGTTCGTGGCGGTCGGGGCCCTCGGCGAGGGCGGCGTCGCGCAGAGCGCGCAGCAGGGCGAGTTCGTCGGCGCCGGGCAGGGGGGTGAGTTCCTCGGGGTCGAGGCGGCCGGCGCCGAGGAGGTCGAGCGCGGAGGCGGCACGGTCCTGGAGGGTGGCGAGGCCGTCCCGGAACCCCTGCGCGGCGTCGGGCCGCCAGGCGGTGAGGCGGGGCTCGACGGTGATCGGCGCGGGGCCGGTGCGCACTGCGAGCACGGCGCCGAGGGTGTCGTCGCGGCCGCCGCCGAGGAGCAGGGTGCGGGTGCCCTGCCGGGCGGCGGCGAGCGCGGTGGCGGCGGCGACGGTGGTACGGCCGCTGCCGCCGGGGCCGGTGATCAGGATGGTGCGCATGAGGCTGAACGGTACCTGGGGTGTCTCTCCCCCTCCCGGCTTCGTTCGGGCGGGGAAGAAGCCCCCACCGCCCGCCCGGGCCGGCCGTGCCGCCCCTGGGAGACCTCCGGGCCTTCCAGGGGCGGCACGGCTGCGAGGGCTACTTCTCCCCCGACTCCACCCGCTTCTTCAGTCCCGCCAGTGCCCGGTCGATGATGACCTTCTCGGCCTTGCGCTTGATCATGCCGAGCATCGGGATCTTGACGTCGACGGTGAGCCGGTAGGTGACCTCCGTGCCCGCGCCCGCCGGCCGGAGCAGGTAGGAGCCGTCGAGGGAGCGCAGCATCTGGGACTTGACCAGCGTCCAGGACACCTCGTGCTCACCGGCCCAGGTGTATCCCAGCGTCTGGTCGTCCTTGATCGCCCCGGCGTCCATGACGAGCCGGACCTGCTCGGCGCGCCCCTGCGCGTCGGTCGCGAGGACCTCCGCCTCCTTCACCTCGCCGGTCCAGTCCGGGTAGCGGGCGAAGTCGGCGATCACCGCCATGACGTCGGCCGGTGCCGCCTCGATCATGATGCTCGAGCTGGTGTGTTCCGCCATCGCCGTGGCTCCTCCGGATGCGGGCCGGTACTGAGGTCGTCGTGCGCCCGTGGCGCGCACGTGTGCCGCGTGCAGGCTATCGCGCACGGACACGGCCGATGTCACCACCCACCTGCGCAGGTGTCCCCGAAGCGTTCACCACTCCAGCGCCCACGGCCGCCCCGTCGACGCGAAGTGCCCCACGTTCACGCACTCGGTCGCCCCGATCCGCATCCGCCGCGCCAGCGGCTGGTGCACGTGCCCGAACAGGGCGTAGCGGGGACGGGTGCGGCGGATCGCGTCCAGCAGCGCGCGGCTGCCCCGCTCGAAGCGCCGCGCCACCGTGTCGTAGACCAGTTCCGGCACTTCCGGCGGGATGTGCGTGCACAGCACGTCCACCTCGCCGACGGCCTCGATCTTCGCCGCGTACTCCTCGTCGCCGATCTCGTACGGCGTGCGCATCGGGGTGCGCAGGCCGCCGCCGACGAAGCCGAAGACCCGGCCGCCGATCTCCACCCGCTCGCCGTCGAGCACGGTGGTGCCGGGGCCGGCGTACTCGCGCCACAGGGGCGGCATGTCGACGTTGCCGTAGGTGGCGTACGTCGGGGTGGGGAAGGCGGCGAACATCTCGGCGTACTGCTTGCGCACCGCCCCCTCGATCAGCTCCCGCCGGTCCCCGCCGACGCCCGCCCACAGCCGCGCCCCGAACTCCCGCGCCTCCGTGAAACGGCGGGCGGTGCGCAGTTCGACGATGCGGTCGGCGTTGGCGGTTCCGAACAGGTCGGGAAAGATGCCGCGCGAGTGGTCGGCGTAGTCGAGGAAGAGGACCAGGTCCCCGAGACAGATCAGGGCGTCGGCGCCCTCGCCGGCCCTGGCCAGGTCGCGGGCGTTGCCGTGGACGTCGCTGATCACATGGACGCGGGTTGTCGTGTTACCGGCCGGTGTGGATGCCATGGCGATCAAGCGTAAGGAGCGCGCACCTGCTGTGAACAGTGGCGGCCGGACCTGCGGTTACTGGCTGGTCGGCCGATCTGTCGACTACTGTGCGCAAAGCAAACCCCATCTGTGTGACGCAGCGAACATCTCGCGGGGACCCCCTGTCGGAGAAGCCATACCGGCGGGTAACGTCCGGGCAGTCCAGTCGTGCTCTGGATTTCAACATGTGAATCCCGCATGAGTTGTCCCGAGCACTTGCCCGAGCCTTGGACCGCACCGTCGCATCGCACAACGTCGTGGCGCCGGCGCCTTATGAGGAGCAGCAGTCTTGCGCGAGTTCAGCCTTCCGGCTTTGTACGAGGTCCCCGCGGACGGAAACCTGACCGACATCGTCCGCAGAAACGCCGCGCAGCACCCGGACGTCGCTGTCATCTCCCGCAAGGTGGACGGCGTGTGGCAGGACGTGACCGCCCGTGACTTCCTCGCCGAGGTGTCCTCCGCCGCCAAGGGCCTCGTCGCCTCCGGCGTCCAGCCGGGCGACCGGGTCGCACTGATGTCCCGTACGCGCTACGAGTGGACCCTGCTGGACTTCGCGATCTGGAGCGCGGGCGCGATCACCGTGCCGGTGTACGAGACCAGTTCGCCCGAGCAGGTGCGGTGGATCCTCAGTGACTCGGGCGTCACGGCGTGCGTCGTGGAGTCCGCCGGGCACGCCGCCGCCGTCGAGTCGGTGCGCGAGCAGCTGCCCGCCCTCAAGCACGTCTGGCAGATCGACGCCGGAGCCGTGGAGGAGCTGGGACGCCTGGGCCAGGACGTCACGGACCGGACCGTCGAGGAGCGCGGCTCGATCGCGAAGGCCGACGACCCGGCGACCATCGTCTACACCTCCGGCACCACCGGCCGCCCCAAGGGCTGTGTGCTCACCCACCGCAGCTTCTTCGCCGAGTGCGGCAACGTCGTCGAGCGGCTGCGCCCGCTGTTCCGCACGGGCGAGTGCTCCGTGCTCCTCTTCCTTCCCCTCGCGCACGTCTTCGGGCGGCTGGTGCAGGTCGCGCCGATGATCGCGCCGATCAAGCTGGGCTGCGTCCCGGACATCAAGAACCTCACCGACGAACTGGCCGCTTTCCGGCCCACGCTGATCCTCGGCGTGCCGCGCGTCTTCGAGAAGGTCTACAACTCGGCGCGCGCCAAGGCGCAGGCCGACGGCAAGGGCAAGATCTTCGACAAGGCCGCCGACACGGCGATCGCCTACAGCAAGGCCCTGGACACCCCGTCCGGCCCGTCCCTCGGCCTGAGGATCAAGCACAAGGTCTTCGACAAGCTCGTCTACTCCAAGCTCCGCACGGTCCTCGGCGGGCGCGGCGAGTACGCCATCTCCGGCGGCGCCCCGCTCGGCGAGCGGCTCGGTCACTTCTTCCGCGGCATCGGCTTCACGGTCCTGGAGGGCTACGGTCTGACCGAGTCCTGCGCGGCCACCGCCTTCAATCCCTGGGACCGGCAGAAGATCGGCACGGTCGGCCAGCCGCTGCCCGGGTCCGTGGTGCGCATCGCGGACGACGGCGAGGTGCTGCTGCACGGCGAGCACCTGTTCAAGGAGTACTGGAACAACCCGGCCGCGACGGCCGAGGCGCTGGCCGACGGCTGGTTCCACACCGGTGACATCGGCACCCTCGACGAGGACGGCTACCTCTCGATCACCGGCCGCAAGAAGGAGATCATCGTCACCGCCGGCGGCAAGAACGTCGCCCCGGCCGTCATCGAGGACCGCATCCGCGCGCACGCGCTGGTCGCGGAGTGCATGGTGGTCGGCGACGGGCGGCCGTTCGTGGGCGCGCTGGTCACCATCGACGAGGAGTTCCTCGGCCGCTGGTGCGCGGACCACGGGAAACCGGCCGGCTCGACCGCGGTGTCGCTGCGCGAGGACCCGGATCTGCTCGCGGCGGTCCAGGACGCGATCGACGACGGCAACGCGGCCGTCTCCAAGGCGGAGTCGGTGCGGAAGTTCCGGGTGCTGTCGGCTCAGTTCACCGAGGAGTCGGGGCACTTGACTCCGTCGTTGAAGCTGAAGCGGAGTGTTGTCGCCAAGGATTACGTGGACGAGATCGAGGCGATTTACTCCAAGTAGGGGCGTCCGCCGGGGTGCCGGGTTCGGTGCGTCGGCGGCTTTCCGTCCGTTGTGGCTGGTCGCGCAGTTCCCCGCGCCCCTGAGCGGAGTGCCGTCCCCGGTGTGCCGAAGGAACCCTGCGTCAGAGCAACGCCTTCAGGTGTTCTGCCAGCAGGTCCCAGCGCCACTTCTCCTCGACCCAGGTGCGGCCCCGCTCGCCCATCCCACGGCGCAGCTCCGGGTCGGCCAGGAGCGTGACGATGCGGTCGGCGGCCTCTTCGGCAAAGCCGCCCCGAACCACCCACCCCGTCTCGCCGTCGAGTACGGCGTCGGGGGCGCCGCCGGAGTCGCCCGCGACCACGGGCAGGCCGGTCGCGGAGGCCTCCAGGTAGACGATGCCGAGGCCCTCGACGTCGAGGCCGCCCCGGCGGGTGCGGCACGGCATGGCGAAGACGTCGCCGGCGCCGTAGTGCGCGGGCAGCTCGGACCAGGGGACGGCGCCGGTGAAGTGCACGGAGGCGGCGACGCCGGTCTCGGCGGCGAGGCGGCGCAGGTCCTTCTCGTAGGGGCCGCCGCCGACGATCAGCAGGACGGCGTCCGGCTCGGCGGCGAGGATGCGCGGCATGGCCCGGATCAGGGTGTCCTGGCCCTTGCGGGGCACCAGCCGTGAGACGCACACCACCACGGGCCGCTCGGTCAGTCCGAGCCGGGCCCGCACCTCGTCGCCTCCGCTGCCCGGGTGGAAGGTCTTCTCGTCGACGCCGGGCGGCAGCTGCGTCATCCGGGCGGCGGCCCGCGGGGTGAGCGCGCCCGCGATCCGGGAGCGCGTGTACTCCCCGAGGTAGGTGATCGTGTCCGTGGACTCCCCGATCCGGCGCAGCAGTTGCCGGGCGGCGGGCAGCTGGGCCCACCCGGCCTCGTGCCCGTGGGTCGTGGCGACGAGCCGCTCGGCCCCCGCCTTCCGCAGCGCGGGCGCCATCAGCCCCAGCGGCGCCGCCGCCCCGAACCACACCGACGTGCACCCGTGCTCGCGCAGCAGCCCGACGGCCCGCCGGGTCGCGCCCGGCGTCGGCAGCAGCATCGTCGTACGGTCCCGTACGACGGTGAAGGGCTGTTCGGCGTCGAAGGCGGCGGTGGCCTCGATGCCCTCCCGGTCGCGCTTCCAGGTGGAGGCGTAGACGACCAGCCGTTCGGGATCCAGGCGCAGCGCCATGTTGTGCAGGAAGGCCTGGATGCCGCCCGGGCGGGGCGGGAAGTCGTTGGTCACGATCAAGGTCTTGCGCATCGCCGCCGACCCTACCGAACCCCCGTCCGGGTCCGGGGCCCGGCTGCCTCCTGTGGCACACGCACAGGTGTCCGGTCATCATGGCCGCACGGCCCAGCACAGCACGGCACGCGGACGGGCAGGGAGCACGTGGACACGAGGGACGCGAGGCGGTCATCGGCGTGGCTGCCGGTGACCTGGGGCGTCACGCGGCTGGTGCTGCTGCTGTTCGTACTGAAGGTGCTGGTCTTGCCGGGGCCGGACGTCACCGGTGACGTGTCCGTCATCTACCGCGACTGGTACGAGGTCCTGCGCACCGGAACGTTTCCGCACGACGACGTCACCTGGCAGTACCCGCCCGCCGCGGCCTTCGCGGTCCTCTCCCCCGCACTGCTGCCCTTCCTCTCGTACCCGACGGCCTTCTTCGTCCTGGCCTGCGGAGCGGACCTGGCCGTCCTCGCCCTGCTGTGCCGCGCGGGCCGGGGTTCCGGGCGCTCGTCGTGCGGTGCGTGGGTGTGGGTGGCGGGCGTACCGCTGCTCGGTCCGACGGTGTACGCCCGCTACGACGTGATGGTCACCGCCGTCGCGGTGGCGGCGCTGCTGGCCGCCGGCCGGCATCCGCGCGTGGCGGGGGCCCTGGCGGCCCTGGGGGCGCTGCTGAAGGTCTGGCCGGCGCTGGTGCTCCTCGGGATGCGCGGGCGCGCCCCGTGGGCCGCCGCCGTGCTGAGCGGCGCGGGGCTGGCCGCGCTGTTGGCCGTGACGATGCCGGGGGCGTTCGCGTTCCTGACGTTCCAGCGCGAGCGGGGCACCGAGGTGGAGTCGCTGGGCGCGCTGGTCTTCCACGTCGCCCGGCACTTCGGCTGGGACGGCGAGGTGCTGCTCAACTACGGCTCGGTCGAGTTCCTCGGCCCGTACGTGGGCACGGTGAGCACGGTCGCCCTCGCGCTCACCGCCCTGGCCTTCGGCGGGCTGCTGCTGTGGCGGGCGGCGGCCTCGCGCTTCGCGGCGCACACGGCGGCGGACGCGGCCTTCGTGGCGGTGCTGGTGTTCACGGTCACGAGCCGGGTGCTCAGCCCGCAGTACATGGTGTGGCTGATCGGTCTCGCGGCGGTCTGCCGGTGCTACCGGGCGAGCCGGATGCGGGTGCCGGTCGCCCTGGTGCTGGCGGCGAGCCCGGTGACGGTGCTGGAGTTCCCGCTCTTCTTCGCCGAGGTCGTCGCCAGTGACCCGCTCGGCGTCGCGCTGCTGTTCGTCCGCAACGGCCTGCTGGTCGCCGCGGCGCTCGTCGCGGCCCGCGCCCTGTGGCGCGACACGGTGCCGCACAAGGCCCGGGGCCGGTGCGGCCGGCTCAGCCGAACTCCGCCCGCAGATACTCCCGCCACCGCGCCGTGAACTCCTCCGGCCCCGTCCCGAGCACCTCGTTCATCGCGTCCTCGGCCGCGCCCGCGCGGTCGTCGTGCGCGCCCACGGCGCGGTAGAAGGCGTCCAGGCGGTCCTCGCCCCACTGGTCGGCGATCATCCGGCAGGCCAGCCAGCCGCCCTCGTAGGCGCGGGCCAGTTCGTCCGCGTCGGCGGTGAAGCCGAAGTCCTCGTCGGTCGGCAGCCCGGCGGGGACCCGCCCTGCCGACACCGCGCCGGCCATCTCGGGCGCGGCCTCGGCGGGGGCGCGGCCGCTGCCGCGGTAGCCGACCCAGTCGGCGTAGCCCTCCGACAGCCACAGCGGGGTGGCGGCGGTGGTGTCGGCGCGGGTGGCGACGTGGGTGGTCTCGTGGGTGAGCACGACCTGCTTGCCGAGGGTGCCGAGCAGCCCGTACGCGTCGGGGTTGACGATGATCCGGTCGGCCGGGGCGCGCTCCCGGCCGCCCGTCTCTCCGGTGGTGACGGCCGCGATGCCGCGGTAGGACGAGGCGGGGGAGCCGAGCAGCCCCGCCATGTCCTCCAGCGAACCGGGCACGAGCACGACGACCCGCCGCGCCCAGTCGCCGTCCCAGGCGTCCGACACGGCCGGCACCGCCCGGTCGGCCAGGTCCGCGTAGCCGCGCAGCGCCCCGGTGGGCTGCCCGACCCCGAGCACCAGGCTGTGCTCGCCCCGCACGACCCGGACCACGCCCTGGTCCCACGGCTGCTGGCCGGACCGCTCTGCGGGCCGGTCGGAGTCGACGGACCACCGCCCGTCCGCACCGTCCCGGCTCAGCCGCACGGTGCGGGCGGCGGTGACAGAACCCCGGTCGTGGCCCTCGAAGCGGTAGCGGAGCTCGACGGCGGCGGTGGCGGTGGCGCCGGTGCGGTCCACGTCCCCCACGCGGTACGACCACTCGGCCAGCGGCACCGCGCTCAGGTTGTCGAAGCCGGCCCCGGTGCCGGTGCGCGTGTAGGCGGCCCGGTCGTGGTCGAGGACGGCCGCCGCCCGCCGGTCCAGCACCCGCTGCACCTCGGCGCGGGCGGGGTCGGCGGCGGTCCGGCCGCCGCAGGCCACGAGGGAGACGAGCAGCAGGCACAGCGCCACCACCGAGGAACCCGGCACCCGCCTTCGACCAGCCATCCTCCCGATCGTACGGGCGCCGGCCCGCGGGGCGCAGAGGAACCGGGCGCGGAGGTCAGACCCGGGTGACCGACGAGACCGGCATCATGCCGACCGGGTCGTAGCGCACGGGGGCGCCGGGGTAGGGCGCGTGGATCACCTGGCCGTTGCCGACGTACATGCCGATGTGGCTGGCGTCGTCACGGTAGGCGACCAGGTCGCCGGGCTGCGCCTGGTCCAGGGACACCCGCTGCCCGGCGCCGGACTGCGCCTGCGAGGTGCGCGGCAGGCCGATCCCGGCCTGTGCGTACGACCACTGGGTCAGGCCCGAACAGTCGAAGCCGGTCGGCCCGTTGGCACCCCAGACGTAGGGCTTGCCGAGGGCGGAGCGGGCGGCGGCGACGGCGGCCGCCGCGCGCCCGGAGGCGGGAGCGGCGTCGCCGGGGACGGCCGGGTCGGTGCCGGCGGCCAGGCCGGTGCGGCCGGAGCGGGATCCGCGGTCGTAGGCGGCGCGTTCGTCGTCCGGGAGGGAGTTGAGCAGCCGGCGGGCTTCGGCGAGCTTTCGCTCCACGGTCTTCTTGTGGGCGGCGACCGCCTTGCGGCTCTTCTCCAGTTCGGTGAGCTTCTCGCCGGCCTCGGCCCGGTCCTGGGCGAGGTCGCGCATGGCCCCCTCGAGTTCCCTCAGCTCACCGGCCTGGTGGGTGGTGATCCGGTCGAGCACGGAGGCCTTGTCCAGGTAGTCGTCCGGATCGGCGGAGAGCAGCAGTGCCAGCGCCGGGTCGACGCCGCCGGAGCGGTACTGGGCGCCTGCCAGCGAGCCGAGTCCGTCCCGCAGGGTGTTGATCCGCGCCTGCTGCCGGGCGATCGAGTCCTGCGCGGCGTCGATCTCCGCCCGCAGGGCCTCGGTGCGCGCGTCGGCCTTGTTGTACGCCTCGGTCGCCTGCTCCGCCTCCGTGTGGAGCCGGTCCACCTCCGTCCGCCGGTCGTCGTGCGGGCTGGCCGTGGCCGGTACGGCGCCCAGTACTGCGGCGGCGACGGACAGCAGGCCGACGGCGGCGACGGTGCCGCGGTCGAACCCGGTTGGTGCAAGGCGGCGATGGGACCCCACGGGAAGCCGCACTCCTTCCGCTGGCGGACAGGGAAACGCGGCAGACAGTAACCCCGCGGCGGGGCACCAGCCAACGACCTCGGGGGCCGCGCAGCACGACGCCCCGCCGCTGACGCAGGTCACCGGCGGGGCGGGGGTCACAGGGCCGCGCCGTGATTCGCCCGAACGGGCGGCATGGCGCGGGTGATTTCAGGTTTGGAAGGGGGTCGGCTCAGACCCGCACGCCGAACATGAAGGGGCCGCCGATGGTGCTCATCGACTCGTAGCGGACGACCGTGCCGGTGCGCGGTGCGTGCAGGACCTGGCCGTTTCCGGCGTAGAGGCCGACGTGGTGCAGGTCGTTGAAGAAGAAGACGAGGTCGCCGACCTGCAGCTGGCTCATCGAGGAGATCCGCGTCCCCGCGCCGGTCTGCGCCTCGGAGGTGCGCGGGATGGCGACGTCGGCCTGGGCGTAGGCCCAGCGGGTCAGGCCCGAGCAGTCGAAGGAGGACGGGCCGGTGGCGCCGTAGACGTACGGCGTCCCTATCATGCTCTGGGCGGCGGCGAAGGCCGCGGCGGCCCGGCCGGAGGCGGGGGTCCCGGTGCCGGAGAGGACCTGGCGCTCGCTGCTGCGGGTGGAGCGCTGCTCGTCCTTCTGGAGGGCGGCCTTCTCCTGCGCGGTGAGCGTGTTGAGCAGCTTCTGCGCGGAGGAGAGCTTGCCCTGGACTTCCTTCTTCTTCTTGCCCAGTTCGGTGCGGGTGGAGGCGAGGTCCTTGAGCTTCCCGCCGGCCTCGGAGCGCTGCTGGGCGAGGTCCCGCTGCTTGACCTGGATCTTCTTCAGCGCCTCCACCTGCTGACCGCTCAGCTGGTCGAGCGTGGAGGCCTTGTCCAGGTAGTTGTCCGGGTCGGCCGAGAGGAAGAGCTGGAGGGAGGGGTCGATGCCTCCGGTGCGGTACTGGGCGCTGGCCATCGAACCGAGGCCGTCGCGCAGCTCGTTGAGCTCCTCCTGGCCGCGGGCGACGTTGTCCTGGATCACGGAGATCTCCTTCTGGAGCTTCTCCTGCTTCTCCTTGGCGCCGTTGTACTTCTCGGTGGCCTGCTCGGCCTCTTGGTAGAGCTTGTCGACCTTGGCCTTGACCTCGTCCTTGCTCGGCTTCTCACTCGGAGCGGCGTTGGCGGCCTGAGAGCTGAGAGCGACAGCGGCGGCGGCAGCGGTGGTGAGCACGGTCACGCGCGTGCGGCTCGGCTGCTTGGGACGACGGTGGGACGCCACGGAGACGAGCTCCTTCTTGAGAGGGATCACCCGTGCGAGGGTTCGATGGCTGACCCTAGTGACCCACTCGTGATCAGTTCAAATCCTCTGCCGAAAAATCCCGGTTACGCACCGCATTCTTTGCCACAACTCACCTGCAGTGACCCTTACTTGACGCTACGTTGCGTGACGGTTCCGTCAATTCGGGCATAGAGCGCCTACGTTGCGGTTGACACGAAAGTGAACCAGGAGGCTAGGAAAGCCGCTTGAGGAGCACCACGGACGCCACCGGGCGTGCGCCCGCCCGGGCCACCCCGTCGGCGACCTCGCGGTCGGTGGAGACGACGATGACCGGCCGGCCCGGCGGCTCGGCCCGCACCAGCTGGCGGATCACCTCGTCGGCGGTGACGCCGGGCTTGGAGAACAGCACCCGCACCCCGCGCGGCGGCGCGAGCAGCACCGGTGCCGCCAGTTCGGCGCCGTCGAAGACGCAGGTCATCTCCGCGCCGGTCTGCGCGGCGAGCTGGGAGAGCTGGCCGAGCAGCCTGAGCCGCTGCTTCTCCAGCGGCATCTGCGGATAGCCGGTCTTGGTGACGTTGTAGCCGTCGACGACCAGGTGCGCCTGGGGCAGCGCGAGCAACTGGTCGAGGATGGCGGGGTCGTTCTCGGACAGCGCACGGGCGGCGATGTCCTTGGGGGTCATCCGGCCGGGCTCGACCGCGTCCACCGTCTCGGCGGGCCGCACCGACACCGGGGGCAGCGCGAGTTCCCTGCGCAGTCCCTGCGTCGCGTCCAGCAGGGTGTCCAGCAGCAGCCGCACCCGCATGTCCTCCACGCTGCGTCCCTCGCGGGCCGCCTTGCGGGTGGCCTCCAGGGTGGCCTCCGCCTCCCCGAGCCGGGTCTTGAGCCGCCGGGTCTCGCTCTCGGCGGCGGACACCTGAGCGTGCCCCTCGGCGCGCACGGCGTCGATCTCGGTCCGGATCTTGCGCAGCGCGGCCTCGCCGCGCTTGACGTCACTGAGGGCGGAGCGCAGCTTGCGGTGCAGCGACTCGGCCTCCTTCTTCGCCGCATCCAGCTCGGCGCGCAGCCGCTCGGTCTCGGTCCTGGTGTGCTCCCTGGCCCGGGCCAGCTCCTCGTGCAGCCGCTCCAGCTCCGCGCGGCTCTCCTCACCGGCGCGCTCGGCGTCCGCGCGCTGCGCCTCCTCGCCGGCGGCGGTCACCAGCTTGACCCAGCCGTGCGGCCGCAGCACGTAGGCCGCGGCCGCCACGTCGAGGGGGTCGGCGGCGGGCGGTGGGGAGCCGGCGTCCAGGGCGTCGGCCAGTTCCGGCTGGGCCTCTCTGAGTTTCTCGCCGATGCGCTGGCGGAACAGGGGGGCGGTCTCCACGGCGGCGGCCATGGCGTTGCCGGCGAACTTGGCCCTGCGGTTCGGGGCGAACCGGGCGTACTGTCTCAGCTGTGCGGGCAGTTCGGCGAGGGTGAGTCCGCCGAAGCCGTCGGACACGATCTGCACGACCCTGCGGCGCACGCCGTCGGGCAGCGGCCGGTCGAGCACCTCGGCGGCGCCGTCGCCCGGCTCCCCGCCCTGTGTCTCCACCATCCGTCACCCCAATGCCTCTGCGCGATCCCGTACGGGATCACCTCATGCGGGGGCCGCTCCCGTCATCAGGAAGCGGCACCCGGCCTGTCCACGAGTTCCACCTGGTCCACGGCGTTGCACCAGCGGCACCGCACCGACTCGATGGTCTCACTGAGTACCTCGCGCTCCTCGACCTGCGGCTCACCGGCCAGATCGAGGTGCACGTACTCGACGACCTTCGAGGCCCGGGTCACGTCGAAGCGGGTGAGGTTGCCGCAGAGGGTGCAGCGCCACCGCGTCGTGTCGGTCGGCAGGGGAACCGTCATCGTGGCTGTTCGCTCTCTTCCAGTGTCGGTGACCCGCCGGGCTCCCCCGGCGCGTGTGGCTCGTAACCCTACGGCCTGGCGGGTACCCGACGCCCGCGTGTCCACGGCGGCGAGGCGGTCCGTACGGTTGTGTCCCGTTACGCCATGCTCTGTGTGCATGATCCGCAACTGGAGCACGGCGGCCCTCAGAACGGTCAGGACGGTCAGGCCGCTCGGCACGGCCCGCACGGCCCGCGCGACCCGCACGGCGCGGGGCCGGGCGGCGCCGGTGACGTACGGGCTGATCACCCTGTGCTGCCTGCTGTTCCTGATCAGCCCGGCGGCGGGCCTGAATCCGGCGTACGGCACCGGGGACGAACTGCTCGCCGCACAGCGTGCCTACTTCCGGCGCTGGGGTGTGATCCCCGCAGAACTGTTCGAGGACTCCCCCGGGTCCGTCCTCACCCCCGCCACGGCGCTGTTCGTCCACGGCAGCTGGGTGCACCTGCTGGGCAACATGCTCTTCCTCCACGTCTTCGGCGCGATGGCCGAGGAACGGATGGGCCGTCTCCAGTTCGCCCTCTTCTACCTCGGCTGCGGCTACCTGGCCCTGCTCGGTTACGCGGGGGCCAACGCCCAGTCCCCGGAGCCCCTGGTCGGCGCATCGGGGGCGATCTCCGCGGTCCTCGGCGCGTTCCTCTTCCTCTTCCCGCGCGCCCGGGTGACCAGCCTCCTGCCCTTCCTCTTCTTCCTGCCGCTGCGCTTCCCCGCCTGGATCGTGCTGCCGTTCTGGGCGGTCCTGCAGTGGATGGCGGCGGGCCGGGCCGGCGACGACCCCGGGGTGGCGTACCTCGCGCACCTGGTGGGCTTCGGGCTGGGCCTCGTCTTCGCGTGGGTGCGGTTCGGGCGTAGGACTAGAGTGAAGAGCGTTCCAGTGACGGCCCCCGAGGGAGAGAAACAGCCGTGATCAGCGCGATCGTCCTCATCAAGACCAGCGTGGACCGGATCCCCGAGATCGCGGAGCGGATCGCCGCGCTGGAGAACGTCAGCGAGGTCTTCTCCGTCACCGGCACCTACGACCTGATCGCCATGGTGCGGGTGAGCCGGCACGAGGACCTGGCGGAGGTCATCCCCGGCCGGATCAGCAAGATCCCGGGCGTGGAGGGCACGGACACCCACGTGGCGTTCCGGACGTACTCGCAGCACGACCTGGAGGCGGCGTTCGCCATCGGACTCGACAACTGATCCCGCTGCCCGGCCTCGATGCGCGATCCCGATGCCTTGATGCCCGATGACCCGACGCCCGATGAAGAGTTCTTCATCCCGTCCTCATCCGGGACGGCGGGTTCCGGGCGCAGGATCGGGGACATGGTCTTCTCTCGCCGGATGGCGGCCCTGGCGGCCGTCGTCCTGATCCCGCTCGGCATCGCCGCGACCAGTTTCGCCCTCACCGACAGTCCGCAGGAACCCAAGGTCCCGGCCAAGGTGGAGCTGGAGAGCGGCTCCCCGACGCCGACACCCGCCTCCTCCTCGCCCGAGCCGACGCCCAGCGACCAGGTGGTGACCCGGCCACCGGTGACCGACAGCCCTCCGGATGACGACGATGACGACGACCGAGGTCAGGACACCAGGGAGACCGGGGACGACCCGGCCGCCGACGACGGACCCGGCGACGACGGCTGACCGCGAGCGCCGCCGTATCTCGGCCCGCGTCCGCATCCTTCTCTGGCTGCTGCTCGTGATGGCGGTCGCCCTCGCCTCGGTGGCCGCGACCACCCGCTCGATCCTGCTGCACGACACCGACCAGCGGATCAACGGCCTGCTCGCGCAGGAGGCCGGCGAGTTCGCCAACTTCGAGGAGCAGGGCTTCGACCCGGCCACCGGCCGCCCGTTCACCGACCCGGGGCGGCTGCTGCGGGTCTTCCTGGAGCGGCAGTACGCCGACCTGGACGAGGAGCTGATCGGCCTGGTGGGCGAGGCGGGCAGCAAGCCCGCGCAGATCATCCAGCAGCGGGAGATCCCGGTCGCCCTGCCCCTGCACGAGGACGCCGACGCCAGGCGCCGCATCTACGCCTCGCCGGACGCCACCGGCACCCTGCACCGGCCTCAGGGCGAGATCCGCTGGGCCAAGGTCACCGTCGCCCGGTACGGCGGCGAACCGGCCGCCGCGTTCGTGGTCGCCTTCCACCCCGGGCGGGAACAGGCCCGCGCGGACGAGGTGTTCCGCGTCCTGCTCGCCATCTCCGGCGTCGCCCTGCTGATGACGACCGGCATCGCCTGGGTGGTCGCCGGCCGGATCCTCAAACCGGTACGGCTGGTGCGGACCACGGCCGCGCAGCTCACCGAGCAGGACCTGACCCGGCGCATCCCGGTGCACGGACACGACGACGTGGCCGCGCTCGCCGAGACCTTCAACGCCATGCTCGACCGGCTGGAACGCGCCTTCGCCACCCAGCGCCGGTTCGTCGACGACGCGAGCCACGAGCTGCGCACCCCGATCACCATCGTGCGCGGCCACCTGGAACTGATGGGCGACGACCCGGCGGAACGCGAGGAGACGGTCCGCCTCGTCACCGACGAACTGGACCGGATGAGCCGCATCGTCGAGGACCTGCTGCTGCTCGCCAAGGCCGAACGCCCCGACTTCGTCACCCCCGAGCCGGTGCAGCTCGCCGAACTCACCGCCGACGTCTACGTCAAGGCCCGCACCCTCGGCGACCGCGACTGGGTGCTGGGCGGGGTCGCCGACCGCGAGGCCCAGCTCGATCCCCAGCGGATCACCCAGGCCATGGTGCAGCTCGCGCAGAACGCCGTGCAGCACACCACCGCCGGCCAGACCATCCGCATCGGCTCCCGCGCCGACGGCACCCGTATCGAGCTGTACGTCGCCGACTCCGGGCCCGGGGTCCAGCCGCAGGACGCCGAGGTCGTCTTCGAGCGGTTCCGGCGCGGCACGGCCCGGCGCGGGGCGCGCGGGACCGGCGCCGGGCTCGGACTGTCGATCGTCAAGGCGATCGCGGAGGGCCACGGCGGGCGGGTCGGCCTGCGCACCACCGAGGGCGGCGGCGCCACCTTCGTACTGACACTGGACTGATTCCGGAAGAGGCACGCCCATGAACCGCATCCTCATCGTCGAGGACGAGGAGCGCATCGCCTCCTTCGTCGAGAAGGGCCTGCGCGCCAACGGCTTCACCACCACCGCCGTCGCCGACGGCGACGCCGCCTACGAATACGCTCTCACCGGCGGTTTCGACCTGGTCGTCCTGGACATCGGACTGCCCGGCCGGGACGGTTTCACGGTCCTGCGCGAGCTGCGCGAGTCCCGGGTGACGACCCCGGTGATCGTGCTGACCGCCCGGGACTCCGTACGGGACACGGTGGCCGGCCTGGAGGGCGGCGCCGACGACTGGATGACCAAACCGTTCCGCTTCGAGGAACTCCTCGCCCGGGTACGGCTGCGGCTGCGTACGGCGGCCAGGGCGCCGGAGGTGACCGTGCTCAGGTCCGGTGACCTCTCCCTGGACCTGCGTACCCGCCGGGCCCGGGCCGCGGAGCGGACGGTGGACCTGACGGCCCGTGAGTTCGTGCTGCTCGAGCTGTTCCTGCGGCACCCCGGACAGGTCCTGTCCCGGGAGCAGATCCTGTCGCACGTGTGGGGCTACGACTTCGACCCCGGCTCCAACATCGTGGACGTGTACGTGCGGGCGCTGCGCAAGAAGCTGGGGGCGCAGCGGGTTCAGACGGTACGGGGCATGGGGTACCGGCTGCCGGGCTGACGTACGTATCGGCCCATCGACCGGCATTTGGTGAAGTTTCCTTCATGTCGGGCTCATTGAGGGCTCACCGCCCGGGAGAACCCTCGATGACGTGACGTTGAACCTCCGCCTCACGGCGGCCCTCTGCGTGGCGCTGTCCCTGTGCGCGCTACTGGCGGTCCCCGGCAACTTCCCCGCGCTCGGCGGGGACGCGCGCCTCACCCTCGCCGTCTTCGCGCTGGCCACCTGCGCCTGGATCGGTACGCCGATCGACGACACGTACATCGCGCTGGGTGCCGGACTCGCGCTGACCGCGACCGGAGTGATCAGCAGCGACACCCTCTTCGGCACCCTCGGCGACGACACGGTGTGGCTGCTGATCTGCGCCTTCGTGCTGGCGGCCGCGGTGGCCCGGACCGGGCTCGCCGGGCGGGCGGCGGCGTTCCTGGTCGGCGGGGCGCGCAGCGTACGGCAGTTGGTGCACCTGACGACGGCCGCGCTGGTCGTGACCGCGTTCGCGGTGCCGGCCACGTCGGGCCGGGCGGCGCTCGCCCTGCCCGTGTTCCTCGCCCTCGCCAAGGCGCTCGCCGACCGGAAACGACTGGTCGTGATGCTGGCGCTGCTGTTCCCGACCGTGATCCTGCTGTCGGCGGTGGCGACCCTGATCGGTGCCGGTGCGCATCTGATCACGGTGTCGGTTCTGTGGGAGTCGACCGGGGACCGGATCGGCTTCACCCAGTGGCTGCTGCTCGGCCTGCCGCTCGCGGTGACCTCCTCCCATCTGGCCGCCGAGACGGTGCTGTTGACGACAACTCGGCGGGCGGACCGCAAGGGCCCCGTCCACATCACCACCGAGGAGATACAGCGGCACAGCGAGAGCCCGGTCACCGGCCCCTGGACGCAGGCGGAGAAGCGGTGCGCCCTGCTGCTGGCCACGGTGGTGGCCCTGTGGTGCAGCGAGCCGCTGCACCACGTCTCGCCCGCGGTCGTGGCGCTGATCGGCGCGGTCGTCGCCTCCACCCCCGCGCTCGGCACCGTACGGCTCAAGGACGCCCTCAAGACCGTGCCCTGGTCGCTGCTTCTGTTCATGGCGGCGACCATGGCGATGGGCGTCGCCCTCGCCGACTCCGGTGCGGCGAGGTGGCTGGTGTCGGGGCTGCCCTCGCACGTCGCGCCGGCCGTCTTCCTCGGCGTGGTGATCGCGATCAGCACCGCGGCCCACCTGGTCCTCCAGTCCCGCTCCGCCCGTTCCTCCGTCCTGGTCCCGCTGGTGATCGCCGCGGCCGTGGGCGCCGGGGTCAACCCCGTCGCCGCCGCTCTCGCGTCGACCGCCGCCGCCGGTTTCTGTCACACCCTGCCGGCCTCCGCCAAGCCGGTCACGCTCTTCTCCGACATCCCCGGCACCCCCACCTACACCCCGCGCGACCTGCTGCGGCTGTCGGCCGTCCTGGCCCCGCTGACCGCCGCGCTCGTGCTGTTCTTCGCCGCCGCCGTCTGGCCGCTGCTCGGCGTACCCGTGACCCGTTGAAGGAGCCCTCCATGTCCGTCGTCCCTTCCCCCTCGCCCGCCTCCTCGGTGCCCTCCCTGCTGGGCCGTGTCGTCGTGGCCCCCAGCGGCTTCAAGGAGTCCCTGTCCGCCCAGGCCGCCGCCGACGCCATCGCGGCGGGCGTCCGCCGGGTCCTGCCCCACGCCGAGATCGACCGCATCCCGCTCGTCGACGGCGGCGAGGGCACGGCCGCCGCGCTGGCGTCCGCGACCGGCGGGCGGCTGGTCGCGCTGGCCGCCACCGGCCCGGTCGGCGAGCCCGTCGGCACCCACTTCGCGCTGCTCGGCGCCCGGGACACGGCGGTGGTGGAGATGGCGGCCGTCGCGGGCCTGTCCCTGGTCCCCCGCGCCCTGCGCGACCCGGGCGCGACGACCACGTACGGCGTCGGCGAGCTGATCCGCGCCACGCTCGACACCGGGGTGCGCCGCGTTCTGGTCGGCTGCGGCGACTCCGGCACGTCCGACGGGGGCGCCGGCGCGCTCCAGGCGCTCGGGGCCCGGCTGCTGGACGCGGACGGCTTCGAACTCCCGCGCGGCGGCCGGGAGCTGATCCGCCTCGCCCGCATCGACCCGTCCGGCCTGGACGTCCGGCTGAAGGACACCGAGCTGCTCGTCGCCTGCAACCCGTTCAACGTGCTGTGCGGCGAGCGGGGCGTGGCCCGGGTGTTCGGCCCGCAGAAGGGGGCGACGCCCGCGCAGATCGAGGAGTTGTCGGCCGGACTGGAGAACTGGGCGCGCGTCGCCACCCGCGACCTCGGTGTCACCGGCACCGACCTGCGAAGCGGCCCCGGCACCGGCGCCTCCGGCGGGCTGGGCGCGGGCCTGGCCGCCGTCGGGGCCCGGCTGCTGCCCCGCTTCGACGTGCTCCTCGACCACCTCGACCTGGACGGCCGCCTCGCCCGCGCCGACCTGGTCCTCACCGCCGAGGGCGCTCTGGACCACCAGACGCCGCGCGGCAAGGTCCCCGCCGAGGTGGCCCGCCGGGCCAAGCTCTACGGCCGTCCCGTCCTCGCCCTGGCCGGCACCCTCGGCGAGGGCGCGCACGAGGTGCCCGGGGTGGACGCCTGCCACGGCATCATGCCGGCACCGATGGCCCTGGCGGACGCGCTGCTGCGCGCCTCCGAACTCCTCACGGACGCCACGGAGCGGGCGTTGCGGATGATCCTGCTGGGGTCACGGCTGCCGGGCCGGACGGCTCAGGCGGCGGAGGTCGTGTCGGGCACGCAACGCCCGTCCTCGGTACGGTAGTTCCACCGGGCTCCGTCGTTCACCAGCTCTTTGACCGCGTCCACGAACCGTTCGACGTGCTCGTCCGGCGTGCCCGCGCCGAAACTGACGCGGATGGCGTTGAGGGACTTCTCGCCGGGCGCCGCCTCGGGGGCGCCGCACTCGCCCTGCGCCTGCGGGTCGCTGCCGAGCAGGGTGCGCACCAGCGGGTGGGCGCAGAACAGGCCGTCGCGCACGCCGATGCCGTACTCGGCGGAGAGCGCGGCGGCGAAGTGGGAGCTGTTCCAGCCTTCGACGACGAAGGAGAGCACGCCGACGCGGGGGGCGTCGTCGCCGAAGAGGGACAGGACGCGCACCTGCGGTACCCCGGCGAGCCCTTCCCGCACCTTGCCGATGAGGTACTCCTCGCGGGCGACCAGCGTGTCGAACCCGGCCTCGGTGAGCGCCTTGCAGGCGGAGGCGATGGCGTAGGCGCCGATGACGTTGGGCGACCCTGCCTCGTGCCGCGCGGCGCTGTCGTGCCATTCCACGTCCACGCCGCCGTCTGCGCGCCGGGTGACGCTGCGGCTGGCGCCGCCACCGGCGAGGTACGGCTCCGCCTCGCGCAGCCAGTCGGCCCGCCCGGCCAGCACCCCGGAGCCGAAGGGCGCGTAGAGCTTGTGCCCGGAGAAGGCCACCCAGTCCACGTCCAGGCCGGCCACCGAGACGGGGTGGTGCGGGGCGAGCTGGGCGGCGTCGAGCACGATCCGGGCGCCGTGCGCGTGCGCGGCGGCGGCGAGTTCGCGTACCGGCCACAGTTCGCCGGTGACGTTGGAGGCGCCGGTGACGCAGACCAGGGCGGGCCCGTACGGCTCGCGGGCGGCGAGGGCGCGCTCCAGGGTCTCGACGGCCTGCGCGGGGGTGCGCGGGGCGTCCAGGAAGGTCACGTCGGCACCCCGCCAGGGCAGCAGCGAGGCGTGGTGCTCGGTCTCGAAGACGAAGACCCGGCAGTCGGCGGGCAGCGCGGCGGCGAGCAGGTTGAGCGAGTCGGTGGTGGACCGGGTGAACACGACCTGGTCCCCTTCCCGGCAGCCGAGGAACTCCGCGACGGCGTTCCGGGCGTTCTCGAACAGGTCGGTCGACAGCTGCGACAGGTACCCGGCGCCCCGGTGGACGCTGCCGTAGTAGGGGGCGTAGGCCGCCACGTCGTCCCAGACCCGCTGGAGCGCGGGCGCGCTGGCGGCGTAGTCGAGGGCGGCGTAGGTGACCTCGCCGCCGGTGACGAGCGGCACGGTGACATCGCCGCCGAGAACGGGCAGAGGAGGACAGACCGACTGGCCGGCGGCAAGGGTGGAAACGGACATGGGGGACTCCCGTGACGTGAGGGCAGGCGACGTCACCACGCGGACCGCGACGGCTCAGGCGTGGGAGAAGCCAGGAAGGTGAGGAAGGACGGTGCGGAGGCGGGGCTCTGCGGCCCTATCGCATTCGCTGGTTCACGGGAGACTCCCTCGGACGACCCAGGACCCCTGGACCCACACTTCCGAGAGCGTGCGAGGGGTCCGCGCTTGCCGTAGACCTCGCTGCCTACGGCCTGGTCTTCACCCGGGGCACCCCGCCACGGACGGAGGGTTGCCGGACAGTCGGCCGGGGCCTGATGACTGTCACTCATGACCTGCCAAGGAACGTACGGGAAAAGATCGGCGTCCCGCAACCCGGGTCCGGATCGCGGGACGCTCGTCACACGGAAAGGCCGTTACGCGTCACACGGAAAGGCCGTTACGCGTCACACGGGAAGGCCGTTACGCGTTGCTCGCGGCCACCCAGCGGTCCAGGGCGCGCTTGGCGGCGCCCGAGTCGATCGCCTCGGCGGCCCGGTCCATGCCGGCCCGGATCTGCTCGGCCAGCGGCGCCTCGCCGGGCTCCAGGGCGACCAGGGCCGCCGCGGAGTTCAGCAGCACCGCGTCCCGTACGGGGCCCGTCTCGCCTGCCAGCAGACGGCGGGCGACGTCGGCGTTGTAGGAGGCGTCGGCACCGCGCAGCGCCTCCACGGGCACCAGTTCGAGGCCGACGTCCCGCGGGTCGAAGGTCTCCTCGGTGACCCGGCCGTCCCGCACGACCCAGACCCGGGAGGTGGAGGTCGTGGTCAGCTCGTCGAGGCCGTCGTCGCCGCGGAACACGAGGGAGGAGTGGCCGCGCTCGGCGAAGACACCGGCGATGATCGGCGCCATCCGGGCGTGGGCGACCCCGATCGCCTGGGACTTCACCTGGGCGGGGTTGGTCAGCGGGCCCAGGAAGTTGAACACCGTACGGATGCCGAGCTGGCCGCGCGCCGCCGCCACATGGCGCAGCGACGGGTGGAACTTCACGGCGAAGCAGAAGGTGATGCCGGCCTCCTCGGCGACCTGCGCCACCCGCTCCGGCGTCAGCTCCAGATTGACCCCGAGCTTCTCCAGGACGTCGGAGGCCCCGGACGCCGACGACGCGGCCCGGTTGCCGTGCTTGACGACCTTCGCGCCCGTGCCGGCCACCACGATCGCCGACATGGTGGAGATGTTGACCGTCTTCGCGCCGTCACCCCCGGTCCCGACGATGTCGACCGTGTCCCCCGGCACCTCGATCACGTTGGCGTGCGCGTACATGGTGCGCACGAGGCCGGAGATCTCCTCGACGGTCTCCCCCTTGGACCTGAGCGCCACCGCGAAGCCGGCGATCTGCGCGTCGGTCGCCTCGCCGCGCATGATCACGTCCAGCGCCCAGGCGGTGTCGTCCGCGGACAGGTCCTGGCCGTCCAGCAGTCCGTTCAGCAGGGCGGGCCAGGAGCGGCCCGCCGCGGTGTCGCCTCCAGCGGGAGTCACAGCGCTCATGAGCCGCTCCTGAATCGTGTGTGTGTCGTGGAAAGGAGTGTGGTCCCACCCTATCCAGCCCCGGGGCACGGCGAAGGGCCCCGTCCGAGGAACGGACGGGGCCCTTCGACCGTGGTGTGGCGACGCTGGAGGGTCAGTGGTGGCCGTGGCCGCTCGTGATCTCCTTGTACTCCTCGACGGTCGGCTTCGGAATCTGCGACTCCTCGCCGTAGTACGCCTCGCTGAGCTTGGCGCGGAGCTTCTCGGTGCTCTTCACCTTGCGCTCGACACCGTTCTCGTCGACCGTGGGGCCGATCTCGGCCGGCTTGTACTGCTCGTGCGCCGTGAGCGTGTGCAGCTGCTCCTGGCTGAGCGGCTCGTGCACCTCGATGAACTCACCGTGCGGCAGGCGCTTGATGATGCCCGACTCGCGGCCGTGCAGCACCTTCTCCTTGTCCCGGCGCTGAAGGCCGAGACAGATCCGCTTGGTGACGATGAACGCGATGACCGGGCCGACGAAGAACCCGATCCGCACGAACCAGGTGACCGCGTTGATCGACAGGTGGAAGTGCGTGGCGACGATGTCGTTGCCACCGCCGATCAGCATGATCATGTACGCGGTGACCCAGGCCACACCGAACGCCGTCCGGGTCGGGGCGTTGCGCGGCCGGTCCAGGATGTGGTGCTCGCGCTTGTCCCCGGTGACCCAGGACTCGATGAACGGGTACAGCGCGATCATCGCGAGGAAGATCCCGAAGATCACGAGTGGGATGAAGACACCCAGGACGAGCGTGTGACCCCAGAAGTTGATCTCCCAGCCCGGCATGGCGCGGACCAGGCCTTCGGCGAAGCCCATGTACCAGTCGGGCTGGGCGCCGGTGGAGACCATGTCCGGCCGGTAGGGGCCGATGGCCCAGATCGGGTTGACCGACACGAAGCCGGCGATGGCCGCGATGACACCGAAGACCAGGAAGAAGAAGCCTCCGGCCTTCGCCATGTACACCGGCAGCAGCGGCATGCCGACGACGTTCTTGTTGGTCTTGCCGGGACCCGCGAACTGCGTGTGCTTGTGGTAGAAGACCAGGATCAGGTGGCCGACCACGAGCCCGAGCATGATGCCCGGCAGCAGCAGGATGTGGATCGAGTAGAACCGGGCGACGAAGTCGGTCCCCGGGAACTCCCCGCCGAACAGGAACATCGAGATGTACGTACCGACGATCGGCACGGACAGGATCGCGCCCTGCGTGAAGCGGACACCGGTGCCGGAGAGCAGGTCGTCCGGGAGCGAGTAGCCGGTGAAACCGGTGAACATGCCCAGGACGAACAGCAGGAAGCCGAACAGCCAGTTGATCTCACGCGGCTTGCGGAACGCGCCGGTGAAGAAGACGCGCATCATGTGCACGAACATGCCGGCGAGGAAGATGATCGCCGCCCAGTGGTGGATCTGCCGGATCAGCAGACCACCCCGGATGTCGAAGCTGATGTCGAGCGTCGACTTGTACGCCTCACTCATCAGCTGTCCCTGCATCGGGACGTACGAGCCGTGGTACTCCACCTCGTTCATCGACGGGTGGAAGAACAGCGTCAGGTACACACCCGTGAGGATGATGATGATGAAGCTGTAGAGGCAGATCTCACCCAGCATGAAGGACCAGTGGTCCGGGAAGATCTTGCGCATGTTGGCCTTGGCCAGGGAGTAGATCCCGAGCCGGCCGTCGGCCCAGTCGGCGACGCGTTCGCCGGCCGGGGCCTTTCCGCGCGATCGGCCCGCCGACGCGCCGGCGGACGGGTTCGGGTTGCTCGCTGCAGTACTCATCCGCGCTCCCAGAATGCAGGACCGACGGGCTCCTCGAAGTCGCTGAGCGCTTCGAGATAGCCCTCGTCGTTCACGCCGATCCGCAGCTGCGGCAGGGGGTGGCCGGCGGGACCGAAGATCACCCGGGCACCGTCGGCAAGGTCGAAGGTGGACTGGTGGCACGGGCACAGCGCGTGGTGCGTCTGCTGCTCGTACAGGGAGATCGGGCACCCGACGTGGGTGCAGATCTTCGAGTACGCCACGACGCCCTCGTGCGACCACTCGAGCTCGCGCTTGTCCTTGATGGCCTCCGGCTCCAGCCGGATGATCATCAGGGCGGCCTTGGCGATCTCGTTCTGGAAACCGTGGTCGTGCTCCTCCAGGCCCTCGGGCTTGGCGAAGGTGAGGGAACCGACCGCGATGTCCGACGGGCGCATCGGCTCGTTCGTGTTCATGTTGACGAGCAGCTTGCCCTTGGACCACAGCGTGTGGCGGAGCTTCGTCCCGGGCAGCGGGCCGAGGTCGCGCAGCAGGACGACGCCGGAGAGCGGCACCAGCGTGAGCGCCCCGAACATCGTGTTGCGGATCAGCTTGCGCCGGCCGATCACCGACTCCTTGGCACCCTGCTTGAAGTCCGCGTGGACCTTCGCGCGGACCTCGGGCGAGGCCTCGATCGGGTGCCGCTCGTCGGCGACCTCCTCGTCGGACATCAGGGTGCGCGCCCAGTGGACGGCGCCCGCGCCGATGGCGAACAGCGCCACGCCCAGGGTCAGGCCCAGCGCGAGGTTCATCGCGTTGATGTGACCGAGCGGCCAGACGAAGATCGACTTGTCGTGCGGGATCGCCACGAACGAGGCGATGAAGGCGATGGTGGCCAGCATCGACAGCGTGAACAGCAGGGCGACCGTGCGCTCGGACCGCTTGGCGGCCCGCTCGTCGATGTCCTGGATCCGGTGCTCGTGGGGCGGCAGCCCCGGGTCCGCGAACGGGTTCTTCTCGTCCGCGGGCTTCGGCGCGTGGTGCGCGCCGCCCTGCTCGGCCGGCAGGTTCTCTTCTGGGATGTCTTGGCTACTCATGACTTCTTGGCCTTTGCGGTCCGGGCGGCGACCCACACGGCGACGGCGATGCAGCCGCCGAGGCCGAAGATCCAGCCGAAGAGGCCCTCACTGACGGGCCCGAGGCCGCCCAGCGAGAGGCCGCCGGGGTCCACGGTGTCGTCCGAGTTGACCGCGTGCAGGTAGGCGATGATGTCCTTCTTGTTCTGCTCGGTCAGCGTGCTGTCCGGGAAGGAAGGCATGTTCTGCGGGCCGGTCTGCATGGCCTCGTAGATGTGCTTCGGGTCGACGTCCTCGAGGGTGGGCGCGTACTTGCCGTGCGTCAGCGCACCGCCCTTGCCGGTGAAGTTGTGGCACTGCGCGCAGTTGTTGCGGAACAGCTCACCGCCCTTGGCGCTGTCCGCGCCCTCCGGGCCGTACTTCTCCGCAGACGGGACGGCCGGGCCGGCGCCCAGCGAGGCGACGAAGGCCGCCAGCTGGTCGATCTCGGCCTGGGAGTAGATCACCTTCTTGCGCGGGACCTGTGCGCCGGGCTGCTGGGCCGGCATACGTCCGGTGCCCACCTGGAAGTCGACCGAGGCGGCGCCGACGCCGACCAGGCTCGGCCCGTCGGTGGTGCCCTGCCCTCCGGTGCCGTGGCAACTGGCACAGCCGACGGCGTAGAGCTTCTTGCCCTCGTCGATGGCGAGGGACTGGGCGGTTTCATCGGCCTGCGCCTTGCTCGCGGGTGCGAACGCGGCGTACAGCCCCCCTGTGCATGCCAGCGCGAGGAGTAGGACGACGAGCGCCGCCAGCGGATGGCGTCGTCGTGCGGAGAGCTTTTTCACGGATTACCCCGGTGTCAGGATTTTCTGCGTCGATGCTTCGGGTATTGCGCGGGTGCGTGCCGCGACTACTTGATCATGTAGATCGTGGCGAAGAGGCCGATCCAGACGACGTCGACGAAGTGCCAGTAGTAGGACACGACGATGGCGGCGGTCGCCTGCTCGTGGGTGAACCTCCGGGCCGCGTAGGTGCGGCCGAGGACCAGCAGGAAGGCGATGAGTCCGCCCGTCACGTGCAGTCCGTGGAAGCCGGTGGTCAGGTAGAACACCGAGCCGTACGGGTCCGACGAGAGCGAGAGGCCCTCGTGCTTGACCAGCTCGGTGTACTCGAACACCTGACCGCCGATGAAGATCGCACCCATCACGAAGGTGACGATGAACCACATCCGGAGCTTCTTCACGTCACCCCGCTCGGCCGCGAACACGCCGAGCTGGCAGGTGAGGGAGGAGAGCACCAGGATCGTGGTGTTCGTCGCGGAGAACGGGAAGTTCAGCGCGTCGGCCTTCTCGGACCAGAAGTCCGGGCCGGTCACCGATCGCAGGGTGAAGTACATCGCGAAGAGGGCCGCGAAGAACATCAGCTCGGAACTCAACCAGATGATGGTTCCGACGCTGGTGAGGTTCGGCCGGTTGACCGACGGGTGCGCGTGCCCGGTTTCTACTGTCGTTGCTGTCGCCACGACCGACATTATGTCGGTCGCTTATCCCGCCCTCACCCCGGGGGGTGCCGTTCGGAGTGTCCGCACCGTCTGTACTGCCCGTATGGCCCATCCAAGGGCCCCTCGAAGCCGTGTCCGAACCAGTGTTGACGAGCTGTCCGAGGGAGTAGCATCCGGCGCGACGGGCTACGACTGTTTCACTGCGTATCGGAGGAAGCATGCAGCCGACCGCCACGGTGCTGGTCTACAGCGACGACTCCAACACCCGCGAGCAGGTGCGGTTGGCGACCGGTCGCCGGCCCGCTCCGGACGTGCCCGTCGTCGAGTTCGTGGAGTGCGCCACCCCGGCCGCCGCGATCAAGGAGCTGGACAAGGGCGGGATCGACGTCTGCGTCTTCGACGGCGAGGCGGTGCCCATGGGGGGCATGGGCCTGTGCCGTCAGATCAAGGACGAGGTCTTCCGGTGTCCGCCGGTGCTGCTGCTCATCGCGCGGCCGCAGGACGCGTGGCTGGCGACGTGGAGCCGCGCGGAGGCCGCTGTGACGCTGCCGGTGGAGCCGGTGGAGTTCGCGGGTGCGCTGGCTTCGCTGCTGCGCCAGAAGAGGCTGCAGGGCGTCTGAGGGTGCCTGAGGCGCCCCTCGGGGCGCCTACACCGCCGTCGGTCGCAGCCTCGCCGCCTCCTGGGGGTCCGTGGCGTTCGGGTTGCCACCCGTAAGGGCGCTTCCCGTACGCCATTCGGTCCAGTCCAGGTTCCAGTCGCCGAAGCCGTTGCCGAAGGATTCCATCGTCTCGCCGTCGGAGTTGACGACCTCGACGAGGTCGCCCTCCTGGAAGGTGTCGAAGAACCACTCCGCGCTGGCGGTGCTCATGCCGACGCAGCCGTGGCTGACGTTGGCCATGCCCTGGGAGCCGACGGACCAGGGTGCGGCGTGCACGTACTCGCCGCTCCAGGTGACCCGGGTGGCGAAGTACACGGGCAGGTCGTACGACTCCGAGGAGCCCTCGGCGATGCCGACGGTGCTGCTGCGCATGCGTACGAAGGGTTCCTTGCCCAGGACGACCTTGACGCCGTTGCGGGTCTCGAAGCCGGGCTTGCCGGCGGTGACGGGGATCTGCCTGATCTCCTCGCCGTCCCGGTAGACCGTCAGCGTGTGCGCGGCGGCGTCGGTGACGGCCACGACGTGGTCGTCCGTGGTGATGGTGAGGGGCTCGGCGGTGCCGCCCCACATACGGTCGCCGACCTTGATGCCGTCGAGGGTGCTGCGGACCTGGACGGTGGCGTGGGCGGGCCAGTACTCCTTGGGCCGGTAGTGGAGTTTCTTGTCGTCCACCCAGTACCAGGCACCCTCCACCGCGGGTGTGGAGTCCACCTTCAGGGCCCGTTCCACTATGGTCCGCTGGGCCGGGTCCCGGACCGGCAGGCTCAGTTCCGCCGTGACGGGCTGCCCGACGCCGTACGCACCCGCCTCGGGCCCGAAGGAGACGTCGAGGGTCTTCTTGGCGGTGGGCCGGCCGGTCTCGAAGGTGAGGACCTTGCGGCCGGGCGCGCCGTCGCCGTCCTCGGTGCTGACCCGCACCGTGTAGCGGGCGCCCGCGGCCAGCGGTGAGGTGCTGTGCCAGCGGGCTCCGTCGGCGGAGAGCTCGCCCGCGACATGGCGGCCCGCCGCGTCCATGGCCGTGACGTCCGTGATGCGCCCGTCGGCGCCCTCGGCGACGACCTCCAGGGGCTGGTCGGGGTCGGCCTTCTCGCCGGCCTCCTTGGGGCCGTTGAAGGAGATCTGGCCGGCCGCGTCGTACGGCGCGGCGGACAGCGGGTTGTCGTCGTCGCCGCTGCAGGCGATGACGCTCGCGCCGAGGGCGATCACCAGCAGGGTGCAGCCGACGACCGTACGCCCCCGCGCCTGGAAGTGAACCGTGTTGCTCATGTCCTCACGCTAGGGAGGGACGTCAACGGCGGCACGGCGGGTAAGCCGGAAGAGTGAGAAAGGTGCGGCAGACGAAGGGGCCCGGACGCTCCTGACGGAGTGTCCGGGCCCCTGGGCGCTCGGCGCGTGCTACTGGGTGCGGTTCTCACCGCGGTAGTACTCGAAGACCCAGCCGAACAGGCCGATCAGCAGGATCGGTGCCGAGAAGTACAGCAGCCACCAGCCGACCGCGACACCCAGGAAGGCGAACGCTCCGCCGATCCCGAGCGCCAGCGGCTGCCAGCTGTGCGGGCTGAAGAACCCGACCTCGCCGGCCTCGTCCGCGACGTCCGCTTCCTTGTTGTCCTGGGCACCGGCGTCGACCCGCCTGGCCGTGAAGGCCAGGTAGAAGCCGATCATGATGGCCAGGCCGAAGGCCAGGAAGAGGGCCGTGGTGCCGGCCGGCTCCTTCGACCAGTAGCCGTAGACGATCGCGACGGCCAGGATGAAGACGCTCAGCCAGATGAAGAGCTTGCCCTGGATCTTCACTTCCCGGCCTCCTTGCCGCCGGCGAGGGCCTTCTCACCGTGACCGACGTTCTCGAGCTGGTCGAGCGCGGCGACCTCGGGGTGGTGCAGGTCGAAGGCGGGGGATTCACTGCGGATGCGCGGCAGCGTGAGGAAGTTGTGCCGCGGCGGCGGGCAGGAGGTCGCCCACTCCAGCGAACGGCCGTAGCCCCACGGGTCGTCCACGTTGACCGGCTTGCCGTACTTGGCCGTCTTCCAGATGTTGTAGAAGAACGGCAGGAGCGACATGCCGAGCAGGAACGAGCTGATCGTCGAGATCGTGTTCAGGGCGGTGAAGCCGTCGGCGTGCAGGTAGTCGGCGTACCGGCGCGGCATGCCCTCGGCGCCCAGCCAGTGCTGGACCAGGAAGGTGCCGTGGAAGCCGATGAACAGCGTCCAGAAGGTGATCTTGCCCAGGCGCTCGTCCAGCAGCTTGCCGGTGAACTTCGGCCACCAGAAGTGGAAGCCGGCGAACATCGCGAACACCACGGTGCCGAACACCACGTAGTGGAAGTGCGCCACCACGAAGTACGAGTCCGAGACGTGGAAGTCCAGCGGCGGCGAGGCCAGGATGACACCGGTCAGACCACCGAAGAGGAAGGTGATCAGGAAGCCGGTGGACCAGAGCATCGGTGTCTCGAAGGACAACGACCCCTTCCACATGGTGCCGATCCAGTTGAAGAACTTCACACCGGTCGGGACCGCGATCAGGAAGGTCATGAAGGAGAAGAACGGCAACAGCACGCCGCCCGTGACGTACATGTGGTGGGCCCACACCGTCACCGACAGACCGGCGATCGCGATCGTCGCGGCGATCAGGCCCATGTAGCCGAAGATCGGCTTGCGGGAGAAGACCGGGATGATCTCACTGACGATGCCGAAGAACGGCAACGCGATGATGTACACCTCTGGATGCCCGAAGAACCAGAACAAGTGTTGCCACAGCAACGCTCCGCCGTTGGCCGAGTCGAAGATGTGCGCACCGAACTTGCGGTCCGCCTCCAGGGCGAACAGGGCCGCGGCCAGCACCGGGAAGGCGAGCAGGACCAGCACACCGGTCAGCAGCACGTTCCAGGTGAAGATCGGCATGCGGAACATGGTCATGCCGGGCGCGCGCATGCAGATGATCGTGGTGATGAAGTTGACCGAGCCGAGGATCGTGCCGAAGCCGGAGAAGGCCAGACCCATGATCCACAGGTCACCGCCGATGCCCGGCGAGTGCACCGCGTCGGACAGCGGGGAGTAGGCGAACCAGCCGAAGTCGGCCGCGCCCTGCGGGGTCAGGAAGCCGCCCACCGCGATGAGCGAGCCGAACAGGTACAGCCAGTAGGCGAACATGTTCAGCCGGGGGAAGGCCACGTCCGGCGCGCCGATCTGCAGCGGCATGATCCAGTTCGCGAAGCCCGAGAACAGCGGCGTCGCGAACATCAGCAGCATGATCGTGCCGTGCATCGTGAACGACTGGTTGAACTGCTCGTTCGACATGATCTGCAGGCCCGGACGGGCCAGCTCGGCGCGCATGAGCAGCGCCATCACGCCGCCGATCACGAAGAACGCGAACGACGTCACCAGATACAGCGTGCCGATCGTCTTGTGGTCAGTGGTCGTGAGCCACTTGACCACGATCTCGCCACGCCTTTGGCGCCGGACCGGCAGCTCGTCCTGGTAGTGGGACCCTGCTGCCGAGGCACCCTGGGGTTCGTTGAGGATGCTCACAGGTTGTTCGTCTCCCGGTTCTTCTCGTGGCTCGTCTGCGCGATGCCGGCGGGAACGTAACCGGTCTGCCCCTTCTTCGCGAGGTCCTGGAGGTGCTGCTCGTAGCGCTCCGGGGAGACGACCTTGACGTTGAACAGCATCCGGGAGTGGTCCACGCCGCACAGCTCGGCGCACTTGCCCATGAAGGTGCCCTCCTTGTTGGGGGTCACCTCGAAGGCGTTGGTGTGGCCCGGAATGACGTCCTGCTTCATGAGGAACGGCACCACCCAGAAGGAGTGGATGACGTCACGCGAGGTCAGGACGAAGCGGACCTTCTTGCCCTTGGGGAGCCAGAGGGTCGGGCCCGGGTTGTTGTTCTGCGGGTTCCGCGTACCCGGGACACCGCAGTCGTAGACGCCGCCGGCGTTCGCCGGGAAGTCGTCCTTGAACCGGTCCGGGATCGCGGCCAGTTCCTTGGAGGTCTTCGCGTCGCCGGAGGAGCCTTCGACGTTCTCGACGTGGTTGAAGCACCAGCTCCACTGGAAGCCGACCACGTTGACCGTGACGTCCGGCTTCTTCTCCAGGCTCATGAGTTCGGACTCGTCACGGGCGGTGAAGTAGAACAGCACCGAGACGATGACGAGTGGAACGATGGTGTACAGCGCCTCGATGGGCAGGTTGTACCTGTTCTGCGGAGGGACCTCGACCTTGGTGCGGGTGCGCCTGTGGAAGAAGCAACTCCACAGGATCAGGCCCCACACCAGCACGCCGGTGGCCAATGCGGCAGCCCACGAGCCCTGCCACAGGGAGAGGATCCGCGGAGCCTCTTCCGTGGTTGGGGTGGGCATGCCGAGGCGGGGGAAGTCCTCCCATGTGCAACCGGTGGCGGTCGCCAGGACCAGGCCCGCGGTCAGTGCCTGCAGCAGCTTCCGCCGCATGGGGCGCCGCGGCGAGCGGTCGGAGCCGTTGGGACTCACGTAGCGCCTTCCCGAGAGTCTCGCCCGCGCTGTTCGGCTGCGGCCTTCTCGCTGGTCGGTCGCCGCCCTGCGTCGGGCAGGGGTTTGATGTTTATGCGGACCAAACCCTAGCCGACGTCCTCCGGGGGGTCGCGGGGAGGGTGGCATACGCGCCGGGGGTCACCCTGAAAGGGTGGGACGGGGGGCCTACGGGGGCGGGAGCTGGGGTTGTTCGGCGGGTGACGGTGCGTCGTGGCCTGCCGTGCCCACGCGGCGCGGCCGCACGCCGACACAGCCCCATGCCCCTGTGCCCGCCGCTGTCACCGGCGGTTTAGCGTTGCCGCGTGGGCTACTTCGACGCTGCTTCCGCCGCTCCCCTCCATCCCGTCGCCCGGCAGGCCATGTTGGCCTCCCTCGACGAGGGGTGGGCCGACCCCGCCCGGCTCTACCGGGAAGGGCGGCGGGCCCGCCTGCTGCTCGACGCCGCCCGGGAGGCGGCCGCGGAGGCGGTGGGGTGCCGTGCGGACGAGTTGGTGTTCACCCCTTCGGGGACGCGGGCGGTGCATTCGGGTGTCGCGGGAGCGCTGGCCGGGCGACGTCGCGTCGGAAGTCACCTGATCGTGTCAGCTGTCGAGCACTCCTCCGTACTGCATGCGGCCGAGGCGCACGAGGCCGGCGGCGGGACGCTCACGCAGGTCGCCGTGGACCGGACGGGAGCGGTGGACCCGGCGGCGTACGCGGCCGCGCTGCGCGGCGACACCGCACTGGCCTGCCTTCAGTCGGCCAACCACGAGGTGGGTACCGAGCAGCCGGTGGCCGAGGTGGCCGAGGCCTGCCGGGCGGCGGGCGTGCCGCTGCTGGTGGACGCGGCCCAGTCACTGGGGTGGGGGAAGGTGGCGGGCGACTGGTCGCTGCTCACCGCGAGCGCCCACAAGTGGGGCGGCCCCTCGGGGGTCGGGCTGCTCGTCGTACGCAAGGGGGTGCGATTCGCGCCGCAAGGGCCCGGTGACGAACGGGAGTCGGGCCGGGCGCCCGGGTTCGAGAACCTTCCGGCGGTCGTGGCCGCGGCGGCGTCGCTCCGGGCGGTGCGCGCCGAGGCGGCCGAGGAGGCGGCCCGGCTGCGGAAGCTGACGGAGCGGATCCGGGCGCGGGTGCCCGCCCTGGTGCCGGATGTGGAGGTGGTCGGCGATCCGGCGCGCCGGCTGCCCGGCGTCGTCACCTTCTCGTGTCTCTATGTCGACGGGGAGACTCTGCTGCACGAGCTGGACCGTGCGGGTTTCTCGGTCTCGTCCGGGTCGTCCTGCACGAGCAGCACGCTGATGCCGAGCCACGTCCTGAAGGCGATGGGGGTGCTCAGCGAGGGCAACGTCCGGGTGTCACTGCCGCCGGGGACACCGGCCGAGGACGTCGAGCGGTTCCTGGAGGTGCTGCCGGGCACGGTGGCCGCCGTACGGGAGAGGCTGGGGGCGCCGGTGGCCGGGGAGCCCGTCCGGGAGGCGGGGACGGATCTGGTCGTGGACGCGCTGGGCCGGCGTTGCCCCGTTCCCGTGATCGAGCTGGCCAAGGTCATCGGCGACGTCCCCGTCGGGGGCACGGTCCGCGTCCTGTCCGACGACGAGGCGGCCCGCCTGGACATCCCGGCCTGGTGCGAGATGCGGGGGCAGGAGTACCTGGGTGAGGAGCAGGCGGAGCGGGGAACGGCGTTTTCGGTCCGCCGGGTGAGCTGACCGACCGGGGGCGCGGGGCTGTGTCGGTGTGCGGCTTCGCCGCGTGAGCGCGACCAGCCCCGCCCGCCGGGCCGGATTCAGCCCAGGTGCGCCTGGACCTCGGCCGCGGCCTCGTCGCCGTACGCCTTGGTGAACCGCTCCATGAAGTGCGCCCGCCGCAGCTGGTACTCCTGCGTACCCACCGTCTCGATGACGAGAGTCGCCAGCATGCAGCCGACCTGCGCCGCCCGCTCCAGGGACACCCCCCACGCCAGACCCGACAGGAACCCGGCGCGGAAGGCGTCGCCGACGCCGGTGGGGTCGGCTTTGCGCTCCTCGTCCGGGACGCCGACCTCGATGGTCGCCTCGCCGGCCCGCTCGATGCGCACGCCCCGCGCGCCCAGGGTGGTGACGCGGTGGCCGACGCGGCCGAGGATCTCCTCGTCCGTCCATCCGGTCTTGGTCTCGATGAGCCCCTTCTCGTACTCGTTGGAGAAGAGGTAGGTCGCCCCGTCCAGCAGTATCCGGATCTCGTCGCCGTTCATCCGGGCGATCTGCTGGGAGAAGTCGGCGGCGAACGGGATGGACCGCGTGCGGCACTCCTCGGTGTGCCGGAGCATCGCCTCCGGGTCGTCGGCGCCGATGGAGACCAGGTCGAGGCCGCCGACCCGGTCGGCGACGGTCTTGAGCTCGATGAGGCGGGCCTCGCTCATCGCACCGGTGTAGAAGGAGCCGATCTGGTTGTGGTCGGCGTCGGTGGTGCAGACGAAACGGGCGGTGTGCAGGGTCTCGGAGATGCGCACCGAACCGGTGTCGACGCCGTGCCGGTCCAGCCAGGCCCGGTACTCGTCGAAGTCCGAGCCGGCCGCGCCGACCAGGATCGGCCGGGTACCGAGCTGCCCCATACCGAAAGCGATGTTCGCGGCGACGCCGCCCCGGCGTACGTCGAGCTGGTCGACCAGGAAGGAGAGCGAGACCGTGTGCAGCTGGTCCGCGACGAGCTGGTCGGCGAAGCGGCCGGGGAAGGTCATGAGGTGGTCGGTGGCGATGGAGCCGGTGACTGCGATGCGCACGGCGTGGACTCTCTCCTGAGGGGGAGGCGGGTTGACAGTTCACGCTACCCGGGAGTGCCCCCGGTCCGAAGCAGGCAAAACTACCCGGTAGTACAACTTTCTTCGCGGTCCGGGACGTGCCTACGGTTCTGTTATGACGAACCTGAGGACCGCCGACCCCGCCCCGGCCGACCTGGACGGCGACCTGGCGTCGCTGCGCGGTGACTGCGCCCGGATGGCCCCGCGCTGGGGGGCGCCGGCGGACGTCTCCACCCGCCCCGTGCCCGTCTCCCTCATCCACGGCGTGCGGGTGCCGCGGACGTCGGCCCGGCTGCTGGACGCGATGTCGGACTACGGCGACTGAGGTCCGCCGGGCGACTCGGGGGCCGTTCGGGCGACGCGTGGCGTCGCCGGGAACCGGATCCCGCCCCACCGCGTCCCATCGCTGTCCCCAGTAACAGGCGAAGGAGCGATGCGGTGAACACCGAGCGACCCGACAACGACGACGCCGGCTCCGCCGACGAGGCCGGCACCGGGCGCCTCGCGCGACGGCGTCCCCGGGCGGTCGCCGTCGCCTCCGTCGCCGCCGCCGTGCTGCTGGTCGGGACCGGCGGGGCCTACCTCGCCACGTCCGCCTCCGGTGACGGCCCGGGCGGCGGTACGGCGTCCGGGGCGTCGGGCGACGACACACCCCCGCCGCTCGTCCTGGACGACCACGGTGTCCAGAACGGCCAGGGCGGTACGAACGGCATCGCCCCCGGCGAGCCCAACCCCTACGGCGTCACCTACCGCGCCGGCGGCGCCCTCCCCGAGGGCCCCGGCTCGGCGTCCGTCTACCGGGCGAAGGGCGAGGTCACCGAGGCGGAGGTGGCCCGGCTGGCCAAGGCGCTCGGGGTCGGCGGGGTGCCCCGCGCCGAGGGCGGGGCCTGGAAGGCCGGCAACGCCGAGGACGGTTCCGGACCGCTGCTCACGGTGAACCGGCAGGCGCCCGGCACCTGGACCTTCCAGCGCTACGCACCCGGCACCGACAACTGCAGGAAGGGCGCCGTGTGCAAGGCGCCGTCCGCCGGCGGGGACCCGGTGAGCGAGGCCGCCGCGAAGACGGCGGCGGCGCCGGTGCTGAAGGCGCTGGGCCAGGACGACGCCAAGCTGGACGCGCGCCAGGTCATGGGCGCCCGGCGGGCCGTGAACGCGGAACCCGAGGTCGGCGGGCTGCCCACGTACGGCTGGACGACCGGCGTGGTCGTCGGCGCGCGGGGCGAGGTGGTCGGCGGCAGCGGCCAGGTGAAGGCGCCGGTCGAAGGGGACACGTACCCCGTCCTGGGCGCCGAGGAGACGCTGGCGCTGCTGAACGCGCCGGCCGGCACCTCCGGCGGCGGCATCGGCGGCTGCGCGGGCCCCGTACCGCATCAGGACCGCCCGGACATGCCCTGCGAGCTGCCGGCCGGCACGCCGGAGAAGCCCGGAAAGCAGACGGTCACGGTCGAGGACGCGGTGTTCGGGCTGGCCGCGCACCCGGTGCGGGGGCGGCAGACGCTGGTGCCGTCCTGGCTGTTCGAGGCGCGGGCGCCGGGCGCGAAGGACGCCGTCACGGTCACGTATCCGGCGGTCGACCCGAAGTACCTGACCGCGGCGGCACCCGCCTCGCCGCCCCCCTCCCCGTCCCCGTCCGACGGGCCGTCCTCGGCGCCGGCGAAGCCGCGGGACGTGCGGGTGAGCGGCTACACGGCCGCGGGCGGGGAACTGACCGCGCACTTCACGGGCGGGGTGTGCTCCGACTACGAGGCGTCGGCGAAGGAGAGCGAGGGGAAGGTGACGGTCACGGTGACCGAGACCCCGCATCCGGAGAAGGTCTGCATCCTGATCGCCGAGGAGTACGAGCGGGCGGTGGAGCTGGACGAGCCGCTCGGCGACCGGAAGGTCGTGGGCTCGGACGGCGAGGAGATCCCGGTGCACAAGCCGGGCGCGCGGCTGCCGCAGCCGTCCGGGGGCCGGTGACGGCGATCCCGTGGGGGCGGGCAGGCAAGAGGGCGGCGGCCCGGGGTCGGTCCCGGGCCGCCGCCCTCTCGTACGACTGTGGCGGGTGCGCCGCGCGGCTCAGCTGAAGGAGTCGCCGCAGGCGCAGGAGCCCGTCGCGTTGGGGTTGTCGATGGTGAAGCCCTGCTTCTCGATCGTGTCCACGAAGTCGATGGTGGCGCCGCCCAGGTACGGGGCGCTCATGCGGTCGGTGGTGACCTTGACGCCGTCGAAGTCCTTGACCACGTCGCCGTCGAGCGAGCGCTCGTCGAAGAAGAGCTGGTAGCGCAGGCCGGAGCAGCCGCCGGGCTGGACGGCGACGCGCAGCGCCAGGTCGTCCCGGCCTTCCTGGTCGAGCAGGGCCTTGACCTTGGCCGCGGCGGCGTCGGTCACGATGATGCCGTCGGTGACGGTGGTGGTCTCGTCCGATACGGACATCTACATCTCTCCCGGGTTGTACGGAGACTGCTTGCCGACGGTTCCAACCGGCGGGGCCGCGGATTCATTCCGGGTCGGACCCGTGTCTCGTCCCTCGGCCTTCCCTTCATGCTCGCACACGCCCCGTGAAGCGGACAGCGGCTGTGGACAGCGGCTGTGGACGGCGGCTCGGGCGCCGGGATTCACGTCACACCGACACTATGGGCATCGTCAAACTGACGTGAACCGGTTATGATATATAGCGTCAGTTCGACGAAAAGTAGAAAGGGTAGGTGTCGTGACCACCGCCCAAACCCAGGAGCTCGACGTACAGCCGTCGCCCCTCGCCCTGCTGCTGCTCGGCCGCGAGGCCGACCCGAGGAGCGAGCGCGGTGTGGAGTGCCCCGGCGACCTGCCCTCGCCCTCCGACCCGGACCTGGTCGCGCGCGCCCGCGCCGCCAAGGAGAAGCTCGGGGACAAGGTCTTCGTGCTCGGTCACCACTACCAGCGCGACGAGGTCATCCAGTTCGCCGACGTCACGGGCGACTCCTTCAAGCTGGCCCGGGACGCCGCCGCGCGCCCGGAGGCCGAGTACATCGTCTTCTGCGGTGTGCACTTCATGGCGGAGTCGGCCGACATCCTGACCTCCGACGAGCAGAAGGTGGTCCTGCCCGACCTGGCGGCCGGCTGCTCCATGGCGGACATGGCCACCGCCGAGCAGGTCGCCGAGTGCTGGGACGTGCTGACCGAGGCCGGGATCGCCGAGCAGGTCGTGCCCGTCTCGTACATGAACTCCTCCGCGGACATCAAGGCGTTCACGGGCAAGCACGGCGGCACCATCTGCACGTCGTCCAACGCCCGGCGGGCCCTGGACTGGGCCTTCGAGCAGGGCGAGAAGGTGCTGTTCCTGCCCGACCAGCACCTGGGCCGCAACACCGCGGTGCGGGACATGGGCATGTCCCTCGAGGACTGCGTGCTCTACAACCCGCACAAGCCGAACGGCGGACTGACCGCCGAGGAACTGCGCGCCGCGAAGATGATCCTGTGGCGGGGCCACTGCTCGGTGCACGGCCGCTTCAGCCTCGACTCGGTGAACGACGTGCGTGAGCGCATCCCCGGCGTGAACGTCCTGGTCCACCCCGAGTGCCGGCACGAGGTCGTGGCCGCGGCGGACCACGTCGGCTCGACCGAGTACATCATCAAGGCCCTGGAGGCGGCCCCGGCCGGTTCCAAGTGGGCCATCGGGACCGAGCTGAACCTGGTCCGGCGGCTGGCGAACCGTTTCGCTTCCGAGGACAAGGAGATCGTCTTCCTCGACAAGACGGTCTGCTTCTGCTCGACCATGAACCGCATCGACCTGCCGCACCTGGTCTGGACGCTGGAGTCGCTCGCCGAGGGCACCCTGGTCAACCGGATCGAGGTCGACAAGGAGACGGAGGCGTTCGCGAAGCTGGCGCTGGAGCGGATGCTCGCCCTGCCGTAAGGGGCGTTTCCCTCACCCGCCCGTACTGTCTCCCACGGCTGGGGCCCTGCCCGACCACCTTCGGTGTCGGGCAGGGCCCCAGCCGTTTCCGGATGCCTCAGACCTTCGCCGTCTCCGGCTCCTCCGAGGCCGCGGGCCGCGGCGGTACGCCGCCGCCCCGCTTCGCCGCCTTCTTCTCCGCGCGCCGCTCCTTGCGCAGCTCCAGCATCGCGTAGAGCGTCGGGACCAGCAGCAGGGTCAGCAGCGTCGACGTGATCAGACCGCCGATCACCACCACCGCCAGCGGCTGGGCGATGAAGCCGCCCTCGCCGGTGACGCCGAGCGCCATCGGGAGCAGGGCGAAGATCGTCGCCAGGGCCGTCATCAGGATGGGCCGCAGCCGGTGCCGGCCGCCCTCGATCACCGCTTCGACGACGCCGTAGCCCTGCTTGCGGTACTGGTTGACCAGGTCGATCAGCACGATCGCGTTGGTGACCACGATGCCAATCAGCATCAGCATGCCGATCATCGCCGGGACACCCATCGGGGTGCCCGTCGCCAGCAGCAGGCCGATCGCGCCGGTCGCCGCGAACGGGATCGACACCAGCAGGATCAGCGGCTGGGCCAGCGACCGGAAGGTGCCGACCAGCAGCATGAACACGATCGCGATGGCCGCGAGCATGGCCAGGCCCAGGTTGACGAACGCCTCGTCCTGGTCGGCGGTGACGCCGCCGATCTCGGCCGTGGCGCCGGCCGGCAGGTCCAGCTCGTCGATCTTCGACTGGAGCTCCGTGCCCACCGCGCCGGTGTTGTCACCGGTCGGCTTGGCCGTGATGGTCGCCGAACGCTGCCCGTCGATGCGGGTCATCGAGACCGGGCCGTCCACCAGCTCGACCGTGGCGATCTCGCCCAGCTCGGCCGGCCCCAGGTTCAGGGCCTTCAGCTGGGCCAGCGTCCCGGCCGGCTGGGCCGACCTGATGACGACGTCGCGCTCGGTGTCCTCCAGGGTCGCCTTGGCCGCCGGGGTGCCGCGCACGGCCTGGGCGACGGCCGCGCCGAGCGTCTGGTCGGTGAAACCGGCCTCGGCGGCGCGGGCGTTGGCCTTGACCGAGACGCGCGGCACGCTCTGCGCCAGGTCACTGGTGACGTCGGTGACGTCGTCGAGCCCGGCGACCGTCTTGCGGACCTCCTCGGAGGCCTCACGGAGCACCTGCGCGTCGGCCGCCTTGACGACGACGCTCAGGTCCTGGCTGCCGAAGCCGTCACCGGCGGCGACCGTGGTGGTGCCGATGCCGTCGAGCTTCGCGAGCCCGTCCTCGATGTGGTCCTGGACGTCCTCCGCGGACGCCGAGTCCTCCAGCATGAGCTGGTACGAGGCCTGGTTGGTGTCCGTGCCGCCGCCGAAGGCCGCCATGAAGCCGGACGAGCCGATGGTGACCTGGTAGTCCTTGATGCCCTCGGTCTCGCCGAGCAGCTTCTCGACCTTCTCGGCCTGGACGTCGGTCGCGGCGAGGCTGGTGCCCGGCTTCAGCTCCTGCTTGATGCTCAGGACCTTCTGGTCGCCCTGGTCGAAGAAGTTCGTCTTCAGCAGCGGCGCCATGGCGAACGTGCCGATGAGCACGACGACCGCGATGGCCAGACTGGTCAGGCGGCGGCGGGTGGCGAAGCGCAGGACGGGGACGTAGAAGCGCTGCAGACGGCTCTTGGCCTCCTTCTCCTCGGCCAGCCGGCGGGCCTCGGCCGCGTCCTCGGGGGTGCCCTTGGGGGGACGCAGGAACCAGTACGACAGCACCGGGACGACCGTCAGCGACACCAGCAGGGAGGCCAGCAGCGCGGCGGTCACGGTCAGGCTGAAGGAGCCGAACAGCTCGCCGACCATGCCGCCGACCAGGCCGATCGGCAGGAACACGGCCACTGTGGTGAGCGTCGAGGAGGTGACCGCTCCGGCGACCTCGCGGACCGCCTTGAGGATGGCCTCCTGGCGCTCCTCGCCGTAGCCGAGGTGCCGCTTGATGTTCTCCAGGACCACGATCGAGTCGTCGACGACCCGGCCGATGGCGATGGTGAGCGCGCCCAGCGTCAGCATGTTCAGCGACAGGTCGCGGGTCCACAGGACGATCAGGGCGAGCACCACGGACAGCGGGATGGAGACCGCGGTGACGAGCGTGGAGCGGATCGACGCCAGGAAGACCAGGATGATCAGGACGGCGAAGACCAGACCGAGGGCGCCCTCGGTGGTCAGGCCCTCGATGGCCTTGGACACCGCCGGGCCCTGGTCGCTGACGACGGTGAGCGTCGCGCCGGAGCCGAGCTGCTCGCGCAGGTCGGGGAGCTTGTCCTCGACGGCGTTCGAGATCGCGACCGCGCTGCCGTCGTGGTCCATCGTGACGGCGACGGAGAGGGACGGCTCGCCGTTGGTGCGGGTGAGGGAGTCGGCCTTGGCCTCCTCCTCCTTGACGGTGGCGACGTCACCGAGGCGGACCGGCTTGCCGGCGCCCTCGCCGGTGACCATGAGGTCCTGGATCTGCCGCAGCGAGGTGAAGCCGCCGCCGACCTGGACGGTGCGGTTGGCGCCGGCCTCGTCGAAGGAACCGGCGGGGACGGTCGCGCCGCCGGCCTGCAGGGACCGGGCGAGCGCCTGCGGGCTCACGCCCGCCTCGGCCAGCTTCGCCTGGTCGGGGGTGACGGTGACCTGCACGTCCCGGACGCCGTCGACCACGACCTGGGCGACGCCGTCGATGTCCTTCAGCTCGGTCACGACCGTCTTGTCGAGCTGGTCGGCCAGCGCCTGCTGGTCCTTGTCGGAGGTGACGGCGAGGACGACGGTCGGGATGTCGTCCGTGGACCCGGAGATGACCTGCGGGTCCACGTCGTCGGGGAGCTGGGCGCGGGCCCGGTTGACGGCCTGCTGGACGTCGGCGACGAGCTGCTGGGTGCCGTTGCCGTAGTCGAAGGACGCCATGATGACGGCGTTGCCCTCGCTGGCCGTCGAGGTGATGCCCGAGATCCCGTCGACGGCTTCGAGGCTGTCCTCGATCGGTTCGACGACCTGCTTCTCGACCACGTCCGGCGAGGCGCCCTGATACGGCGCAAGCACCGAGACCATGGGAAGTTCGATGGTGGGCAGCAGCTGCTGCTTGAGCTGGGGGATGGCGATCGCGCCGAAGACGAGCGCGACGATCGACATCAGCCCTATCAGGGCCCGTTGCGCGAGGCTGAATCTCGACAGCCAGGACATGGATCAGGGTCTCTCTTCTGTGGCCGAGCGGGGGGACGCGTGTGAACGCCACAAGTGAGCGCCCACCCCAACACCCTGAGCCATGGGCGGCCCCGGTTCCCTAAGCCCCAGGTCCATTTCCCCGACCGGCGCGTACTCCCGCCGCAGTACACCCGGGTCGGGATCACTCCACCCTCGGACGTACCAGTCCGGATTCGTACGCGATGACGACCAGCTGGGCCCGGTCACGGGCTCCCAGCTTGGACATGGCCCGGTTGACATGTGTCTTCACGGTGAGCGGGCTGACCTCCAGCCGCTCGGCGATCTCGTCGTTGGAGTGCCCGCCGGCGACCTGCACCAGCACCTCGCGCTCGCGCACCGTGAGCGTCTCCAGCCGCTCGGCGCGGGCCGGGTCCCGCTCCTCGTCCGCCGTGCTCTCCTGGGCGAGGAAGCGGGCGATCAGCCCTTTGGTGGCGACCGGGGACAGCAGCGCCTCCCCGCCGGCCGCGACCCGGATCGCGCTGAGCAGTTCGTCGGGTTCGGATCCCTTGCCGAGGAAGCCGGAGGCGCCCGCGCGCAGCGACTGCACCACGTAGTCGTCGACCTCGAAGGTGGTCAGTATGACCACGCGGACATGGGCCAGGGCCGGATCGGCGCTGATCAGGCGGGTGGCGGCGAGACCGTCGGTGCCGGGCATCCGGATGTCCATCAGCACCACGTCGGCCTGCCGTTCGGCGGCGAGCCGGGCCGCCTCCGCACCGTCGGACGCCTCCCCCACCACCTCCATGTCGGGCTCGGAGTCGACCAGCACCCGGAAGGCGCTGCGCAGCAACGCCTGGTCGTCGGCGAGCAGGACACGGATCGTCATACGGGGCCCTCCGCGGCATTGGTGCGGTTCCTGACCGGAAGGATCGCATGGACCCGGAACCCGCCTCCGTAGCGGGGACCGGTGGTGAGGGTGCCGCGCACGGCGGTGACGCGCTCCCGCATGCCGAGCAGACCGTGACCGCCGCCGTCGGCGCCGGTGGCGGCGTCGCCCTCTCCGGCACCGTCGTCGAGCACGGTGACCTCGATGTCCGGTCCCACCCGCACGACACTGACCTCGGCCTTCGCCCGCGTCCCCGCGTGCTTGTGCACGTTGGTCAACGCCTCCTGGATGATGCGGTACGCGGCCAGGTCGACGGCGGTGGGCAGGGCCGCGTCCTGGTCGGCCCGGGCCACCTCGACGTGCAGTCCGGCGTTCTGGAAGGTGGCGACGAGTTCGTCGAGGCGGTCCAGGCCGGGGGCGGGCTCGGTCGGGGCCTCCGGGTCGTCGGACTGCCGGAGCAGCCCGACGGTGGCGCGCAGCTCGCCCAGCGCGGAGCGGCTGGCCTCCCGTACGTGGGCGAGGGCTTCCTTGGCCTGGTCGGGCCGCTTGTCCATGACGTGGGCGGCGACCCCGGCCTGAACATTGACCAGGGCGATGTGGTGGGCGACCACGTCGTGCAGGTCGCGGGCGATACGCAGCCGCTCCTCGGCGACGCGGCGGCGTGCCTCCTCCTCCCGGGTGCGCTCGGCCTTCTCGGCCCGGTCGCGGATGGCCTGGACGAAGGCGCGCCGGCTGCGGACGGCGTCCCCGGCACTGGCGCCTATGCCGGTCCAGGCGAAGACGGCGAGGTTGTCCTGCGCGTACCAGGGCAGGGGTCCGGCCAGCATGGCGGCGCCGGTCAGCACCGTCATGGTGAGCAGGCCGACCCGCCAGGTGGTGGGGCGGTCGGTGGAGGCGGCGACGGTGTAGAGGGCGACGACGGTGGACATGACGACGGGCGCGCGGGGGTCGCCGGTGACGCCCTCGACGATGGAGACGCCGCCGGTGACCGCGAGGACCACCAGCGGGGCGCGGCGGCGGAAGACGAGCGCGGCGGCGCCGACGGCCATGAGGACCAGGCTGAGCGCATCGGGGGTGCGCACGCCCCAGGTGACGCCCTCGGGACCGTGCGGGTCCACGAAGGAGCCGGCGACCATGCACACCAGGACGGCTGTCGCGATGGCCGCGTCCAGGGCGGAGGGGTGGGCGCCGATGGTGCAGCGCGCGCGGGCGAGGGTGCTCACGGCCGTTCACGGTAGCTGGAGTGGGCGTGTCTCATGAGTGGGCCCGCATGCCGTGGGCGTTGGCCTGGGGCTGCGCCCCCCGGACCCCCGCTTCGGCCCGAACGGCCTCGTCCCGGGGCGCCGGACGGGCTGAAGGACTCACGTGCCGCCCGGGGAACAGGCTGCCGGGATTCACGTCCCGCCGGGGATGAGGCCGTCGTCGCTCAGGAGTTCCTGGACCTCCTCCAGGGTGGCGTCCGGGGACGGGAGGATGAGGTCGGACGGCTCCAGGGCGTCGTCGGGCAGCGGCTCGCCCAGTTCGCGGACCTTGGCCAGGAGGGCCTGGAGGGTCGCGCGGAAACCGGGGCCGTCGCCGTTCTCCATTTCGGCCTGGAGCTCGTCGTCCAGCTTGTTCAGCTCGGCCAGGCGGCCGTCGGCCAGCGTCAGCTGGCCCTCCCCCATGATCCGTACGATCACGTCGCCCTCCTAGGCATGGGCTTACTGCTTGTCGAAGCGCGGGGTGTCCTGCGGCTGGGACTGCGTCTGCCCCTGGCCCTGTCCCTGGCCGCCCTCGATGGCCTGCCGGTCGGAGGTGCTGCCCCCGGCCAGCTCGGCCTTCATGCGCTGCAGTTCCAGCTCTACATCCGTACCACCGGAGAGCCGGTCCAGCTCGGCCTGGATGTCGTCCTTGTGCATGCCGGACTGGTCGTCCAGGGCGCCGGAGGCGAGCAGTTCGTCGATGGCGCCGGCCCGGGCCTGGAGCTGGGCGGTCTTGTCCTCGGCCCGCTGAATGGCCAGGCCCACGTCGCCCATCTCCTCGGAGATGCCGGAGAACGCCTCGCCGATGCGGGTCTGCGCCTGGGCCGCCGTGTAGGTGGCCTTGATGGTCTCCTTCTTCGTACGGAAGGCGTCCACCTTGGCCTGGAGGCGCTGGGCCGCCAGGGTGAGCTTCTCCTCCTCGCCCTGGAGCGTGGCGTGCTGCGTCTCCAGGTCGGTGACCTGCTGCTGGAGCGCGGCGCGCCGGGACAGCGCCTCGCGGGCCAGGTCCTCGCGGCCCAGCGCCAGCGCCTTGCGGCCCTGGTCCTCCAGCTTGCCCGACTGGGACTGGAGCTGGTTGAGCTGGAGCTCCAGGCGCTTGCGGCTGGTCGCCACGTCGGCGACACCGCGGCGCACCTTCTGCAGCAGCTCCAGCTGTTTCTGGTACGAGTAATCGAGGGTCTCGCGCGGGTCCTCAGCCCGGTCAAGGGCCTTGTTGGCCTTCGCGCGGAAGATCATCCCCATACGCTTCATGACACCGCTCATGGGCTTCGCGCGCCCCCTTCTGACCGAGTCCAGGTCCAGCTACTGCAACAGAACCCACAGTACGGGCCCTGCATCCATTACCGCACTGTTCGGGGACGGATGTGCTCATCCCCAAGGACGACTGCGTACGCTCCCGGTCCGGCGTGAGGAGTAGGTGCTCCCCGGGTTGTCCGGAATGACCCGGTGCCCGAGGGGTGTACGCAACGCCCCCTGTGTCCACTTACGGACGACCGGCGTTGCCGGATCGTTCCCCACCGGACTGCGGTCCACACCCCGGCAACCCGTACCCTTGGGTTTTGTGTTCCGTAGCCGTGCCAAGGAAGAGAAGGCACCGAGCCTCGTCAAGACGCCGGTGACCGACTCCAAGCAGCCCCGTGACCCGCAGGCCCCGAAGGGAAGGCCGACGCCCAAGCGCAGTGCGGCCCAGTCCCAGCGCCGCAGCGTCGCCAACACTCCGATGACGCGCAAGGACGCCGCCAAGCGCCAGCGCGAGGAGCGCCGGACCGCGATGGCCCGACAGCGTGAGGCGCTGGCGAAGGGCGACGAGCGGTACCTGCCGGCCCGTGACAAGGGTCCGGTCCGCAAGTTCGCGCGCGACTTCGTCGACTCCCGGTTCAACATCGCGGAGTACTTCCTGCCGATGGCCGTGATCATCCTCGTACTGAGCATGATCCAGGTGCCCGCGCTGCAGAACGTCGCGCTGCTGCTGTGGCTGTTCGTGATCGTGCTGATCGTGCTGGACTCGATCGTCTCCGGCTTCCGGCTGAAGAAGCGCCTCGCCGAGCGCTTCCCGGACGAGCGCAGGCGCGGCGCGGTCGCCTACGCGCTGATGCGCTCCCTCCAGATGCGCCGGCTCCGCCTGCCCAAGCCGCAGGTCAAGCGCGGGGAGCGGCCCTGAGCACCACGCCGTTCGCCCAGGGCGCGGCCGATGCCCGGCTGGGCGGTCTGCGGGACGTCGTCCGGCAGGAGCTGGTGGCCCGGCAGCTGGACGAGCAGATAGCCGCGCGCTTCCCGGTCGGCAAGCGGCTGCGGGTGCTCGACGTCGGCATGGGCCGGGGCACCCGGGCGCTGCGGCTGGCACGGGCCGGGCACCAGGTGACCGGCGTGGAGCGGGACGCCGCCATGATCGCCGGGGCGCGCGAGGCCCTGGCCGGCCAGCCCGAGGGCATCCGGGAGCGGATGCGGATCATCGAGGGCGACGGCCGGGACACCGGCGTGCACTTCCTGCCGGGCAGCTTCGACGTGGTGCTGTGCCACGGCGTGCTCATGTACGTCGAGGAACCCGACCCGCTGCTCGCGGGGCTGGCCCGGATGCTCGCGCCGGGCGGGCTGCTGTCGCTCCTGGTGCGCAACGGCGACGCGCTCGCCATGCGCCCGGGCCTGTACGGCGAGTGGGCCGGCGCGCTGGCGGCCTTCGACACCACCACGTGCCGCGACCGCCTCGGCGTCGACGTCCGCGCGGACCGGCTGGCGACGCTGACGGCGAAGCTCGCGAGCATCGGCGCCCCCCTGCACACCTGGTACGGCGTCCGGGTCTTCACGGACGCGGCGCCCGACGACGCCCCGGTCCCGGACGACCTCGACACCCTGCTGGCCGCCGAGGTGCGGGCCGGCCGGACCGACCCGTACCGCGGCGTCGCGGCGCTGCTGCACCTGTGCGGGGTGCGGGGGTAGGACCGCGCGGCGCACGTTCGGGCGTTCACCGGGAGCCGGGGTTCCGGCGCGCGGAGAGACTCGGGGCATGGACGCTTCCCGTGCCCGCCGTACCCGTGTGCCCCGGCTGCTCGGCCCGGTCGCCGCGCTGGCCTGCTCCCTGCTGCTCGTCGCCGGCTGCTCCGACGCAGGTGCCGGGACCGGCACGGGGTCCCGGAGCGAGCCGGAGGCGGGCACGGCACGGGCCGCGGCGCCGCTCGCGGCCAACGACCTGCAGGCCGACTACGAGCGGGTGATCAAGGACGTACTCCCGTCGGTCGTGCAGATCCAGGCGGGGGACTCCCTGGGATCGGGCGTCGTGTACGACGACAAGGGGCACGTCGTCACCAACGCGCACGTCGTCGGGGACAACAGGTCGTTCCGGGTGACGACCGCCCGGAACGAGGACGCCCTCGCCGCAGAACTCGTCTCCTCCTACCCCGAGCAGGACCTCGCCGTCATCAGGCTGCGGAAGGTCCCCGACGGCATGAGGGCGGCCCGCTTCGGCGACTCCGCGAAGGTCGAGGTCGGGCAGATCGTGCTGGCGATGGGCTCGCCGCTCGGGCTGTCCTCCAGCGTGACGCAGGGCATCGTGTCGGCGACCGGCCGGACCGTCACCGAGGGCAGCGGCGGGGGCGGTACGGGCGCGACCATCGGCAACATGGTGCAGACGTCCGCGGCCATCAACCCCGGCAACAGCGGTGGCGCCCTGGTGAACCTCGACGGCCAGGTGATCGGCATTCCGACGCTGGCGGCGACCGACCCGGGCATGAGCGAGAGCGCGGCGCCCGGCATCGGGTTCGCGATCCCGGCGTCCATGGTGAAGACGGTCGCCGGTCAGATCGTCGAGAACGGCCGGGTCACCGACTCGGGCCGGGCGGCACTCGACATCACCGCCCGTACGGTCGTCGACGACGGCTACCGGCCCGCGGGCGTCGCCGTCGTCGAGGTCGGTGACGGCGGGGCCGCCGACGAGGCGGGGCTGCGGCCCGGGGACGTCGTCGTCCGGCTGGGCGACACGGACATCACCACGATCACCGCACTGGCCGAGGCACTGGCGTCGATGGAGCCGGGCGACCGGACGAAGGTGACCTACACCCGGGGCGGCGACGAGCGCACCGCCGAGGTGACGCTCGGCGAACAGTGACGGGGCGGGGGCGGCCCGGTGGGGCCGCTCCCGCCCGCCGGTCAGGCCTCCGGCTCCGGGGCCGGCTCGGCCTCTTCGGCGTGCAGGCTCATCGGGCCGTAGATCTCGGTGGCGTCCTCGAACAGCCGCACCTGGTCGGTGCCGCCCTCCTTGAGGTCCTTCCAGTACTCACCGATCCAGGACTCGGCGTCCCCTTGCGTGGTGAACTCCTCGGGCTCCACCGCGGGCTGGACCTCCGTCCCGCCGGCCGTCTCGAACCGCCACGTCCATGCCGCCATGTACGCCTCCAAGATGTCAGCACATGCAGAGCGGAAGCCGGATCTTGGTCCGGCCTCCGACCGCAGCCTATGCGCTGAGCCGGGTGCGCCGTAGAAGGCCCGGCGAACAGGGGGGTGCCGCCCCGCGCCCCTCAGGGGGCCTCGGGCGCGCACGTCGCCGGGTGACCGGGGAAAATCGGTGCGTGGACGTGACTCTGCTCGGCACCGGTGCCCCCGCGGGACTCCCCCGCCCCGACTGTCCCTGCGCGGCCTGTGCCGCGGCGCAGGGCGAGATGGCGCGCGCGGCGACCGCGCTGCTGGTGGACGGGGCGCTGCTGCTCGACCTGACGCCCGGCGCCGCGTTCGCCGCCGCGCGCGCCGGGCACTCACTGACCGGCGTACGGCAGGTGCTGCTGTCGCACCCGCACGACGGGCCCGCCGTGGAGGTGCCGGCCGGGCTGCCGCAGCCGGGGCGGGTGCCGGACGGGCGCGAGCTGGCGCTGCTGACCGGGCACCGGGTGCGGGCGGTGGCGATGGACGCGCCGGGCACCGGGTACGCCGTGACCGGCCCGGACGGGCAGCGGCTGCTGTACCTGCCGCCGGGCGGCGCGCCGGCCGGTCTGGAGGAGCCCGCCGCGCCGTACGACCTGGTCCTCGCGGACGTCGTGGGGCGGCCGGACGCGCTGGCGAGGCTGCGGGCGGTGGGCGCGGCGGGCCCGACGACGGACGTCGTCGCCGTCCACCTCGGCCACGACGTGCCGCCGGGGCGGGAGCTGACGCGGCGGCTCGCGTCGGCGGGGGCGCGGGCGGTGCCGGACGGGACGACGCTGGTGGTGGGCTCGTACGAGGACGTGCCCGACGTACCGCGGCGCACGCTGGTCCTGGGCGGCGCCCGGTCGGGCAAGTCGGTGGAGGCCGAGCGGCGTCTGGAGGCCTTTCCCGAGGTGCTGTACGTCGCGACGGGCGGTTCGCGCAACGGGGACACCGAGTGGGCGGCGCGGGTCTGCGCGCACCGGGAGCGGCGGCCGGGGTCGTGGCGCACCGCGGAGACGTGTGATCTGGTGCCGTTGCTGAAGGACGACGGGCCGGCGCTGCTCGTCGACTGCCTGTCGCTGTGGCTGACGGACGCGATGGACGCCGTCGGGGCGTGGGACGACGCGGAGTGGGCGGACGGCGGGGAACGGGCCCTGCGGGACCGGGTGCGGGAGCTGACGGAGGCGGTGCGCGCCACCCGGCGCACCGTCGTCGCCGTGTCGAACGAGGTGGGGTCGGGGATCGTGCCGGCCACGGCGTCGGGCCGCCGTTACCGCGACGAACTCGGGCGGCTGAACGCGGCGTTCGCGGCCGAGTGCGAGCAGGTGCTGCTGGTGGTGGCGGGGCAGGCGCTGGTGCTGCGGGGCTGACGGGGGGGCGGGCGCGTGGAGCACGGGGTGCGGGGGACGGAAGTACGGGGCGGGGTACCAGGGGCTTACGGGGGCTACGGGCCGGGGGACGAAGGCTGCGGGGCCTAGGGATACCACGGGGTCGACGGGTACCACGGGGCTGACGCGTCCTTGCGCGCGATGACGCGGTGGGACCGCGCGCCGGTGAGCACCGTGCAGCCCCGCGCCGCGAGTTCGGCACGCAGGTCCACCGGGTGCGAGGCGCCGGGCGGGAGGGTGAGCAGGCGGCGCGGGTCCGCCACGTCCACGAGCAGATGGCCGCCGGGGCGGAGCACGTGGAGGGCGGCGCGCAGTTCGGCGCGCGGGTCCGGGACGCGCTCCAGGTGGTGGAAGAGGCTGACGACGTCGTAACGGGCGCGCAGACGGGCCGCGATGTGCGGGTCCGTCAGCCGGCCGACGTACGCCTCCTCGACGCGGCCGACCGCGCGGGCGCGCAGGACGCGGTGGGTGGGGTCCAGGCCGTCGAACGAGGTGTACGGGAAGTGGGTGCGCGCGGTACGGGGGAAGTCGGCGTCGCCGGTGCCGACGTCCAGCCAGCTCTCGGGCTCGGGGCGGCGGCGGAGCATCGCGCGGGCGGCCAGGCCGTGTCTCAGACGGACTCCGGCCCGGACCAGCGGGTGCAGCGGACCGGGTGTGAGCGGGGGGTTGCGGAAGACGTGCCGGCAGTCCAGGCAGCGTTCGAGGACGGACCGGCCGGCGGCCGACCGGCGCCGGCCCTCGCGGCCCGGGCCCCCGCGGCGCGGGCGGGTGCGCAGCCGCCGCGAGCCGCACCAGGGGCAGTCCTCGCGGTGCGGCCCGTACCGGGGCACGGGAGGCACCGGGGGGACGGGGGACCGCGCCGACGAGGCGGAGGGGACGAAGGGTGCGGACATGGGCGGCTCCCGGCGCGAGATGAGGAGAGCGGACAGGAAGACGGCATACGACAATCCACGCAAAACGTTACGTAGGTGATCGCGATCCGGGGCGCAACGACGCAGCGTGGGCGCGGTGCGCACCGGTCCGCCGTCGCGTTCGACCGGGGCCGGTACTGTTCGGCGAATGAGCTCGCTGAATCTCGACGACTTCACCGATCTGATCGAGCGCCCCGACGGCGGGGTGCGCCGCGACGCCGAGGCGCGCCGGGAGCGTCAGGTCGTCCCGCCCGGATCGCTGGGCCGCCTGGACGAACTGGGCGAGTGGCTGGCCGCGGCGCAGTCCGCCGTACCGGTGCGGCCGGTCGAGCGGCCTCGGGTGGTGCTCTTCGCCGGCGACCACGGGATCGCCGAGCTGGGCGTCTCGTCGCGGCCCGCGGGCGGTGCCGGTGAGCTGGTGCGCGAGGTACTGGAGGGCGGCCGGCCGGTGTCCGTGCTCGCCCGGCGCCTCGGCGTGCCGGTGCGGGTCGTCGACATGGCCCTGGACTGCGACCCCGAGACGCTGCCGGCGGAGGTCGCGGGGCACCGGGTTCGGCGCGGCGGCGGGCGCATCGACATCGAGGACGCGCTGACCCTCCAGGAGGCGGAGGCCGCCTTCCGGGCCGGGATGGCGGTGGCCGACGAGGAGGCCGACTCCGGCACGGACCTCGTGGTGCTCGGCGACGTGAGCGTGGGCGGCACCACGGCGGCGGGCGTACTGGTCGCCGCGCTGTGCGGGACGGACGCCTCGGTCGTCACCGGGCGGGGCGGGCTGGCCATCGACGACCTGGCCTGGATGCGCAAGTGCGCGGCGATCCGCGACGCGCTGCGCCGGGCCCGGCCGGTGCTCGGCGACCAGTTGCAGCTGCTCGCGACGGTGGGCGGCGCCGACCTCGCCGCGATGACGGGCTTCCTGCTGCAGAGCGCGGTGCGGAAGGTGCCGGTGATCCTGGACGGCGTCGTGACGGCCGCGTGCGCGCTGGTCGGGCAGCGGGTCGCCTTCCGGGCACCGGACTGGTGGCTGGCCGCCCACGACAGCGGGGAGCCGGGCCAGGCCAAGGCGCTGGACCGGATGGCGCTGGAGCCGCTGCTGTCCCAGGGCGTGACGGTGGGTGAGGGCGCGGGGGGTCTGCTCGCGCTGCCGCTGGTGCAGGCCGCCGCGGCGTTGGCGGCGGAGCTGCCGGAGGTTTCGGACGGGGGCGAGGACGAAGGCGCCGAGGGCGCGGACGCGGGCGACGACGCCGGGGTGTGACCAGGCATCCGGGTGGGTGCGGACGGGGGGCGGGTGACGCGGCCCGGCGTCGGCGGGGTGTCTCCCCCACTCTCGGCGTCTCCCCCCGCTCTCTCGGCGTCTCCCCCCGCTCTCTCGGTGCCTCCCCCCGCTCGACTTCGCTCGAGCGGGGGACCCCCGTGAGCGCTACCCCCATGAGCGGGGCCCCCACCGCCCACCCGTGCCACCCCGGGGGTACCTCCCAGCCGTTCAGGCACTGGGGGAGGCACGGCTGCCCGCAGTCGCGCGGACACGGTTGCCCGTGGCTCGGGCGGTGGGATTCGGGTCAGTGATGTTTCGGGGCCGGGTCCGGGCGGCCGCCGATCCAGTCCTGAAGGGCCCGGCGCGGGCCGGACCAGCGGCGGTCGTGGCGGTAGGCGCGCAGGCGGGACTTGGCGCGGGCGCGCGGGCGGCGGCCGTAGCAGCGGCGGGCCCAGAGCGAGCCGGGGCGGGCCAGGCGGATCGCGCCGATCAGGGCGACGAGGGGGACGATCACCCCGAAGACCGCGAGGCGGGCCTTGCCCTTGGCCAGGGCGAGGAGCGAGAAGAAGAAGTTCCCGGCGACGGTCGCGACGACGTTGGCACGGCCCTGCATCTCGTCCTCGGACAGGCCGTCGACGCCGAACGGCGTGAACCCGGCGAGCACCAGGCCGACCAGGGCCGCGGTGACCACCACGACCTCCACGCTCTTGCGGCCCGCCTCGGTCCAGTAGACGTCGTCGAGGTGGAGGATCAGCGCGAACTCGTCCAGTACGAGCCCCGCCCCGATACCGAAGACCACCGCCGCGAGGGCGGAGCCGAAGCCGTGCCGGCCCCCCGCGACCGCGCCGAAGCCGCCGACGACGGTGAGGACGATCCCCGGGACGACGTGGTGGACGTGCACCCCGCCGGCCTCGACGTTGCCGAAGGGGCCCTTGCCGGCCCGGATGAGCCGGGTGACGACCCGGGTGATCACGAACGTCAGGACGAAGGCCGCCAGGGCGAGGAGCAGCGGCAGCTTGCCCGGTTCCATGATGTTGCGCTGCCACCAATCTCCCATGTGCGAACTTTATCCCCGCCGCCCGTGAACGCCCCGGTGACCGCCGGGTAGTCTGCGCCGGTGCTCAGGACCCCCTTGCCCGACGGCCTCCGTTTCGCGTTCGGCACCCTCACCGTGTTCCCGGTCAGGGTGACCCGCTGGGACCGGGATGCGGCGCGCGGCGGCATGCTGTGCGCGCCGCTGGCCGGGCTGGCCGTCGGCGCCGCCGCCGCGGCCGCCGGGCTCCTGCTGCTGTCCCTGGGCGCGGGGAGCCTGCTCGCCGCGGTCGCCACGGCCGCCGTACCCGCCGTGCTCACCCGCGGGCTGCACCTGGACGGGCTGGCCGACACCGCGGACGGACTCGGCAGCGGGAAGCCCGCCGAGGACGCGCTGCGGATCATGAAGCAGTCGGACATCGGGCCGTTCGGCGTGCTCGCCCTCGTGTTCGTACTGCTCGCCCAGGTGGCCGCGCTGGCCCAGGCCTACGACGGCTCCTGGGCGCGGGGCGCGCTCGCCGCCGTGGTCTCGGCGACCGCCGCCCGGCTGGCCCTCACGCTCGCCGCCCGGGCCGGGGTGCCCGCAGCCCGCCCGGAGGGACTGGGGGCGGCGGTCGCCGCAGTGGTGCCGGCGGGTGGCGCACTGGCCGTCACCGCCGCCGTCACGGCGGCCGCGGCCGCGGCCGGCGCCGGTTCCGGGCCGTACGACGCGGTCCGTGCGGCGCTCTCCGTGCTGTGCGCCGTCGCCGTCGCCGAACTGCTGCTGCGGCACTGCGTCCGCCGCTTCGGCGGGGTCACCGGTGACGTCTTCGGCGGGGTCGCGGAGACGGCTGCCACCACCGCCCTCGTGGTTCTGGTCCTCGGCTGAGTCCCGGGCTCAGCAGGCCTCGCGCCACGCTCCCAGTTCGTACTTCTTCAGCATCGAACTCAGCCGCAGCTCACGGGAGTCGGCGCAGAAGCGGTCGGCCGGCAGCTCGTACTCGACGTGGAAGACCGCCTTGTCCGCGTCGATGAACGGCTGGTTGTCGGCGCACTCGCCGTACTGGGCGCACTGTTCGTTGACCGCGAAGTCGAAGTCGTCGACCAGTTCCGGGATCTGGTCCAGGTCGTTCTTCAGGCCGACGGCCATGCCGCGGTCGTGGGCGAGTTCCGCGATCAGCCGGTTGTAGCGGAGCTGGTCGTCCGCGGTGAGCGGGAAGCCGGTCTCGTTCCTGTAGCCGTCCATGTTGTCCGGCTCGACGGCGTCGAAGCCCTTCTCGCGGCACATGTCGATGCGCTCGGCCATCAGCGGCTCCAGGACGTCCGTCTCCCGGATGTCCAGCCAGCGCTCGCCCTCCCAGCCGTTGCCCTTGCCCAGCACCGACTTGGGGAACTTCCCGGCGTCGGGACGGAAGTCCTCCCAGGCGCCGGTGGACAGGTAGCAGATGACCTTGCGGCCGTCGTCGTGCAGTGCGGCGACCGTCGCCTTCGTGTGGTCGAAGCCGTCGATGTCGTAGACCGGCACGTCGACGGAGGTGTCGAGCTTTCCGCTGAGCTGCCACTGCCAGGCGGTGCCGGGCCGGGGCTGCCAGTGGTCGCCCGCTTCCGGCTTGTCGTCGGGGGACGACGTGCAGCCCGTGAGCAGCAGCAGAAGGGCTATCGACAGGACCGGGCGTCTCACGGAACGTGCTCCAGGGGGTGGGTGGCGCGGTGGCGTACCCCAGGAATGATCTCCCATCGCGGGGGCCGCGCGGGAGACCGCGGCCCCCTCGGGGGAGAACGCGGCCGGGCGACAGAGAGCGGACACGGGCGCGAGCGTAGGCTCGTGCCGGGTGTTCGCCCGCCCGGGCGAGGACCGCATCGCAGGAGGGACCCAGGGTCGGTTGTCGGGCCCGGTCGACCCACCCGCATTCGGCCATCCAAGACTTCATACGGAAGCGAGAATCCACCACCGTGACTGCTCTCACTCTCTCCACCGCCGCGGCGCCCGGCCTGCGGGCCGACGCGATCGTGATCGGTGTCGCCAAGAACGCGGCGGCCAAGTCCCAGGGCCTGGTCGTCGCGCCGGGCGCCGAGGCCGTGGACGAGGCGTACGACGGCCGGCTCGCCGGCGTCCTGGAGACCCTCGGTGCCACCGGCGCCGAGGGCGAGGTGACGAAGCTGCCCGCGCCGTCCGGCTTCAAGGCGCCCCTCGTGGTGGCGGTGGGCCTCGGCGCCCAGCCCGAGAAGGACGCCGGCTTCGACGCCGAGGCGCTGCGCAGGGCCGCCGGCGTGGCCGCCCGTGCCCTGGCCGGCGTCAAGAAGGCCGCCTTCGCCCTCCCGCTCACCGAGGCCGCCGACGCCGGCGCCGTCGGTGAGGGCGTGCTGCTCGGCGCGTACGCCTTCGAGGCCTACAAGGAGTCCGGCAAGGACACGAAGGCGAAGAACGGCAAGGCCCCGCTGGCCGAGGCCGCGCTGCTCGGCGGCAAGCCCCGCGACAAGGCGTACAAGGCGGCGATCGAGCGTGCCGCGGCCGTCTGCGAGGAGCTGAACCGCGCCCGCGACCTGGTCAACACCCCGCCGAACGACCTGAACCCCGAGGCGTTCGCGGCCGTGGCGCAGGCCGCCGCCAAGGAGCACGGCATCAAGGTGCAGGTGCTCGACGAGAAGGCGCTCACCAAGGGCGGCTACGGCGGCATCCTCGGCGTCGGCGCCGGCTCGGCGTCGGGCCCGCGCCTGGTGAAGCTGTCGTACACGTCGTCGAAGGCGACGAAGTCCCTCGCCTTCGTCGGCAAGGGCATCACCTACGACTCGGGCGGCATCTCGCTGAAGCCGGCCGGGCACAACGAGACGATGAAGTGCGACATGGCCGGTGCCGCCGCCGTGTTCGCCGCGGTCGTCGCCGCCGCGCGCCTCGGCCTGGAGGTCAACGTGACCGGCTGGCTGGCGCTGGCCGAGAACATGCCGTCGGGCTCCGCGACCCGCCCGGGTGACGTGCTGCGCATGTACAGCGGCAAGACGGTGGAGGTGCTCAACACCGACGCCGAGGGCCGGCTCGTGCTCGCCGACGCGCTGTGGGCGGCCTCGCAGGAGAAGCCGGACGCGATCATCGACGTGGCGACCCTGACCGGAGCCATGATGCTGGCGCTGGGCAACCGGACGTACGGGGTCATGGCGAACGACGACGCGTTCCGTGCCACCGTGCACGAGGCGGCGGAGGAGGTCGGCGAGCCGGCGTGGCCGATGCCGCTGCCGGAGCACCTGCGCAAGGGGATGGACTCGGCGACCGCCGACATCGCGAACATGGGCGAGCGGATGGGCGGCGGTCTGGTGGCCGGCCTGTTCCTGCGCGAGTTCGTCGGCGAGGGCATCACCTGGGCGCACCTGGACATCGCGGGTCCGGCCTTCAACGAGGGCGGGCCGTTCGGGTACACGCCGAAGGGCGGGACGGGGACGGCCGTGCGGACGCTGGTGCGGGTCGCCGAGCTGACGGCTGCGGGTGACCTGGGCTAGGGACGCCTGACGGGCCGGGGGTGCGGGTGATTCGGCGTCTACGGGCCCTTTGCGGCTTGTCGCGCCGTTCCCCGCGCCCCTCGAGGACGTCGCTCGTCCCGTGCCGCGACAGAACGTGGGACGTGTCACACACCGGCCCCACGTCTCGTCGGCCCCCTACAAGTGCGAAGATGGGGCTCGGCAGGACAGGGCCCACCCAAGGGCCGAGAACAATGAGCGGCCGGACACCAGCCGCCGACCGGTCACTGGAGACCGGCGTGGCGCACATGCATGGAGGACGTGACGTGGCGAACGACGCCAGCACCGTTTTCGACCTAGTGATCCTCGGCGGTGGCAGCGGTGGTTACGCCGCGGCCCTGCGCGGGGCGCAGCTGGGCCTGGACGTCGCCCTGATCGAGAAGGGCAAGGTCGGCGGCACCTGCCTGCACAACGGCTGCATCCCCACCAAGGCCCTGCTGCACGCGGGCGAGATCGCCGACCAGGCCCGCGAGAGCGAGCAGTTCGGTGTGAAGGCCACCTTCGAGGGCATCGACATGGCGGCCGTCCACAAGTACAAGGACGACGTGATCTCGGGCCTGTACAAGGGCCTGCAGGGTCTCATCGCCTCCCGCAAGGTGACCTACATCGAGGGTGAGGGCCGGCTGTCCTCGCCGACCTCCGTCGATGTGAACGGTCAGCGCGTCCAGGGCCGCCACGTCCTGCTGGCGACCGGCTCCGTGCCGAAGTCGCTGCCGGGCCTGGAGATCGACGGCAACCGGATCATCTCGTCCGACCACGCCCTCACGCTCGACCGCGTGCCGAAGTCCGCGATCGTCCTGGGCGGCGGCGTCATCGGCGTCGAGTTCGCCTCCGCGTGGAAGTCCTTCGGCACCGACGTCACGATCATCGAGGGCCTCAAGCACCTCGTGCCGGTCGAGGACGAGAACAGCTCCAAGCTGCTGGAGCGTGCCTTCCGCAAGCGGGGCATCAAGTTCAACCTGGGCACCTTCTTCCAGAAGGCCGAGTACACCCAGGACGGCGTCAAGGTCACCCTCGCCGACGGCAAGGAGTTCGAGGCCGAGGTCCTGCTCGTCGCCATCGGCCGCGGCCCGGTCTCGCAGGGCCTGGGCTACGAGGAGGCCGGGGTCGCCATGGACCGCGGCTACGTCCTGGTCGACGAGTACATGCGGACCAACGTCCCGACCGTCTCCGCCGTCGGTGACCTCGTCCCCACCCTCCAGCTCGCGCACGTCGGCTTCGCCGAGGGCATGCTGGTCGCGGAGCGGCTCGCCGGCCTGAAGACCGTCCCGGTCGACTACGACGGCGTGCCGCGGGTGACGTACTGCCACCCGGAGGTCGCCTCCGTCGGCATCACCGAGGCCAAGGCCAAGGAGATCTACGGTGCGGACAAGGTCGTCGCCCTGAAGTACAACCTGGCGGGCAACGGCAAGAGCAAGATCCTGAAGACCGCGGGCGAGATCAAGCTCGTGCAGGTCAAGGACGGTGCCGTGGTCGGCGTCCACATGGTCGGCGACCGCATGGGCGAGCAGGTCGGCGAAGCCCAGCTGATCTACAACTGGGAGGCGCTGCCGGCCGAGGTGGCCCAGCTCGTCCACGCCCACCCCACGCAGAACGAGGCGATGGGCGAGGCCCACCTGGCGCTGGCCGGCAAGCCCCTGCACTCCCACGACTGACCTCCCTCGGTCACTGGGCGCGACGACACAGACTTCCGCAATTTCGTAAGGAGCAACCGAAACCATGGCGGTTTCCGTAACCCTTCCGGCGCTCGGCGAGAGCGTCACCGAGGGCACCGTCACCCGTTGGCTGAAGGCCGAGGGTGAGCGCGTCGAGGCCGACGAGCCGTTGCTCGAGGTCTCGACCGACAAGGTCGACACCGAGATCCCGGCCCCCGCCTCCGGCGTGCTGTCCTCCATCAAGGTCGCCGAGGACGAGACCGTCGAGGTCGGCGCCGAGCTGGCGCTGATCGACGACGGCTCCGGCGCACCGGCGGCCGAGGCCGCCCCGCAGGCCCAGCAGGTCGCCGAGCCGGCCCCCGAGCCCGCCCCGGCCGCCCCGTCCACCGAGCAGGCCGCCCCGGCGCCCGCTCCGACCGCCGAGGCCTCCACCGGCGGCGGCTCCGCCGAGGGCACGGACGTGGTCCTGCCCGCGCTCGGCGAGTCCGTCACCGAGGGCACCGTCACCCGCTGGCTGAAGTCGGTCGGCGACAGCGTCGAGGCCGACGAGCCGCTGCTCGAGGTCTCGACCGACAAGGTCGACACCGAGATCCCGGCCCCCGCCTCCGGCACCCTGCTGGAGATCGTGGTCGGCGAGGACGAGACCGCGGAGGTCGGCGCCAAGCTGGCCGTCATCGGCGCCGCCGGTGCCGCGCCCGCCGCCGCTCCGGCCGCCCCCGCGGCCCCGGCCCAGCCCGAGCCCACCCCGGCTCCGGCGCAGGCCGCCCCTGCCGCTCCGGCCCCGCAGGCGCCCTCGGCTCCCGCCCCGCAGCAGCAGACCACCCCGGCGCCCGCGCCCGTCCCGTCCGCCCCGGCGCCCGCGCCGGCCCCGGCTGCCGCTCCGGCCGCCCCGGCCGCCGCCCAGCCGGTGGACGACGGCGCGTACGTCACCCCGCTGGTGCGCAAGCTCGCCGCCGAGAACGGCGTCGACCTGTCCACCGTCAAGGGCACCGGCGTCGGCGGCCGTATCCGCAAGCAGGACGTCACCGCCGCCGCCGAGGCCGCCAAGGCGGCCGCCGCTCCGGCTCCGGCCGCCGCTGCCGCCCCGGCCGCCGCCGCGAAGAAGGCCCCCGTCCTGGAGGCCTCCCCGCTGCGCGGCCAGACCGTCAAGATGCCCCGCATCCGCAAGGTCATCGGCGACAACATGGTCAAGGCGCTGCACGAGCAGGCCCAGCTGTCGTCGGTCGTCGAGGTCGACGTCACCCGCCTGATGAAGCTGCGCGCCCGCGCCAAGGACGCGTTCGCGGCGCGTGAGGGCGTCAAGCTCTCGCCGATGCCGTTCTTCGTGAAGGCCGCGGCCCAGGCGCTGAAGGCGCACGCGCCGGTCAACGCCAAGATCAACGAGGCCGAGGGGACCATCACCTACTTCGACACCGAGAACATCGGTATCGCGGTGGACTCCGAGAAGGGCCTGATGACCCCGGTCATCAAGAACGCCGGTGACCTCAACCTGGCCGGCATCGCCAAGGCGACCGCCGACCTGGCGGGCAAGGTCCGGGCCAGCAAGATCAGCCCGGACGAGCTGGCGGGCGCGACCTTCACCATCAGCAACACCGGTTCGCGCGGCGCGCTGTTCGACACGATCATCGTGCCGCCGGGCCAGGTCGCCATCCTCGGCATCGGCGCCACGGTCAAGCGCCCGGCCGTCATCGAGACGGAGGAGGGCACGGTCATCGGCGTCCGCGACATGACGTACCTGACCCTGTCCTACGACCACCGTCTGGTGGACGGCGCCGACGCCGCCCGTTACCTGACGGCGGTCAAGGCGATCCTGGAGGCGGGCGAGTTCGAGGTCGAGCTCGGCCTGTAATCCCCCTGCCAGTGGGCCTGTACGGTGCCCCCGCCCGGAGCTCTCCGGGCGGGGGCACCTTCGTGTTCCGGCCGGTATGCGTCGTGTAAGTCTCGTCTCACCTGCGTGAAAGCGCCCCCGTACGCCCTTCCGGCTCGCGGTGACGGCCGTATTGTTTCTCCACGTCAGTCGCCCCAGGGGTCCCGCCGCCGCCCCACCACCGCCCCGCAACGAGGCCCTTCGGGCCGCTGTATAAAATCCTTGCCCCTCCCGAAGGAGCTCTCATGACCGCGCCCGTCGTCCACTCGCTGCGCGAACAGATCCGCGAGCACATCCTGGAAGGGATCATCAGCGGACGCTGGCAGCCGGGCGAGCGGATCGTGGAGCGACGGATCGCCACCGAGCTGGAGGTCAGCCAGACCCCGGTACGGGAGGCGCTGCGGGAGCTGGAGTCGCTGCGGCTGATCGAGTCGGCGCCGAACAAGGGCGTGCGGGTGCGCAACCTGACCGCCGCCGACCTGGAGGAGAGCTACCCGGTCCGGGCCGGTCTGGAGGCGATCGCCGCGGAGCTGGCGGCGGACCGGCTCGCCGAGGACTGCTCGGCCCTGGAGCCGCACGTCGCCGCGCTGTACGAGGCCGACCGGGAGTCCGACGGCACGGCCCAGGTGCGGCACACGGTGGGCTTCCACCGGGAGCTGGTGCGGGCGGCCGGCAACTCGGTGCTGCTCCACACCTGGGAGGGGTTGGGCATCGAGGTGTTCACGGCGCTGTCGATACGGTGGCTGGGCACGGTGCAGCAGTCGTACGCGGAGGAGCACGAGGAGCTGGTGGCGGCGTTCCGTCGCCGGGACCCGCGTATCCCGGAGATCGTCAAGGCCCACGTCCTGGGGTGCGCCCCCCGCGCCTGAGTCTCCTCGCCCCCGCCGCCCCTTCCCGTCCCGGGGGCTGCGGGGCTGCGCCCCTGGGACGGACACAGCCCGTCAGTGGCGCGGGGAACTGCGCGACCAGCCAGGGCTCACCCGTAGACGCCCGCCGGCCGAACCCCGCTGGCTCATCCGCGCCCACCCCTCTCACCTGCACGAATCCCTCCGACTGGACCGTCACCCCGTGCCACCGCCAGAGGCACCCCGTGCCGACTTTCTCGGTATCGAGAGGTTTTGCCCCTCAACCCTTTGATCGATCATCGATCAGCGAGTTACAGTCACCGACGGGCTTCCACCCAAGCCTCACGCCCTGTCCTGCCAAAGACCTAGGGCACCCCCGAACCCTTGACGATGAGGGAACCCCCTTCGACTGAGGAAGGCGGCGACATGACCGACCCCAAAGCCATCCAGCCGAGCGAGCTCGACCAGCTCCCGGACCGCGACCCCGAGGAGACCGCCGAGTGGCGGGCCTCCCTGGACGCCGTCACCAAGGCGGCCGGGCCGCACCGTGCCGCATATCTGATGCGCCGCACACTGGAGCGCGCCGAGGGCGCCGGCATCGCACTGCCGAAGCTCCTCGAGACGGACTACGTCAACTCCATCCCGACCGCCGACGAGCCCGTCGTGGACGGCGACGAGGCGTTGGAGCAGCGGATCACCGCCTGGAACCGCTGGAACGCGGCGGCGATGGTGACCCGCGGCAGCAAGTACGGCGTCGGCGGCCACATCGCCACCTTCGCCTCCGCGGCCTGGCTGTACGAGACCGGCTTCAACCACTTCTTCAAGGGCAAGGAGGGTGACGGCTCCGGCGACCAGCTCTACGTCCAGGGCCACGCCTCCCCCGGCATCTACGCCCGCGCCTTCCTCGACGGCCGCCTGAACGAGGAGCAGCTGGACAACTTCCGCCGCGAGGCCGGCGGCAACGGCCTGCCGTCCTACCCGCACCCGCGGCGCCTGCCCTGGCTGTGGGAGTTCCCCACCGTCTCGATGGGCCTCGGCCCGATCTCCGCGATCTACCAGGCGCGGTTCAACCGCTACCTGACCAGCCGCGGCATCAAGGACCTGAGCGACTCCCACGTGTGGGCGTTCCTCGGCGACGGCGAGATGGACGAGCCGGAGTCCACCACCGCGCTCACCCTCGCCTCCCGCGAGGGCCTGGACAACCTGACCTTCGTCATCAACTGCAACCTGCAGCGCCTCGACGGTCCGGTCCGCGCCAACTTCAAGATCGTGCAGGAGCTGGAGGCCCAGTTCCGCGGCGCCGGCTGGAACGTCGTGAAGTCGCTGTGGGGCACGGCGTGGGACGAGCTCTTCCAGCTCGACACGACCGGCGCGCTCGTACGCCGCCTGCGCGAGGTACCGGACGCGCAGGTGCAGACGTACCAGACGCGCGACGCCGCCTACATCCGCGAGGACTTCTTCGGCAAGGACCCGCAGCTCGCCGAGATGGCGAAGCTGCTGTCCGACGACAAGATCCTCGAGTGCTTCCACTACTCGCGCGGCGGTCACGAGTCCCGCAAGGTCTACGCCGCGTACAAGGCCGCGCTCGCCCACAAGGGCGCGCCGACCGTGATCCTGGCCCAGACGGTCAAGGGCCACACCCTCGGCCGCGGCTTCGCGTCCAAGAACGCCAACCACCAGATGAAGAAGCTCTCGGTGGACGAGTTCAAGGACATGCGCGACCTGCTCGGCCTGCCGATCGCGGACAGTGCCTTCGTCGACGGCGTGGTCCCCTACGGCCACCCTGGCGCCGACTCCCCCGAGGTCCGCTACCTCCAGGAGCGCCGCGCCGCCCTCGGCGGTCCGGCCCCGGCCCGCCGCGTGCACCCCCTCGCGCCGCTTCCCGCGCCCGCCGAGAAGGCGTTCGCGTCCTTCGACAAGGGCTCCGGCTCGCAGAACGTGGCCACCACCATGGCCTTCGTCCGCCTGGTCAAGGACCTGGTCCGCGACAAGGAGACCGGCAAGCGCTGGGTGCCGATCGTCCCCGACGAGGCGCGCACCTTCGGTATGGAGTCGCTGTTCCCGTCGCTGGGCATCTACTCGCCCAAGGGCCAGACGTACGAGCCGGTCGACCGTGACCAGCTGATGTACTACAAGGAGGCCAAGAACGGCCAGATCCTCAACGAGGGGATCACCGAGGCCGGTTCCATGGCCGACTTCATCGCCGCTTCGACGTCGTACGCGACGCACGGCGAGGCGATGATCCCGTTCTACATCTTCTACTCGATGTTCGGCTGGCAGCGCACGGCCGACCAGATGTGGCAGCTCGGCGACCAGCTCGGCCGCGGCTTCCTGGTCGGCGCCACGGCCGGCCGGACCACGCTGACCGGTGAGGGCCTCCAGCACGCGGACGGCCACTCCCCCGCCATCGCGGCGACCAACCCGGCGGCGCTGACGTACGACCCGGCCTTCGCCTACGAGGTCGCGGCGATCGTCAAGGACGGTCTGCGCCGGATGTACGGCGAGGCGGCCCCGGGCGAGGACCAGGACGTCTTCTACTACCTGACGGTCTACAACGAGCCGATGCCGCAGCCGGCCAAACCGGCCGTCCCCGGCGTCGACGAGGGCATCGTCAAGGGCCTGTACCGCTTCAACACGGCGGAGTCGGCGGGCCTGACCCCGGCCGCGAACGCCCCGCGCATCCAGCTGCTGGGCTCCGGCACCGCGATCCACTGGGCGCTGAAGGCGCAGAAGCTGCTCGCCGAGGAGTGGGGCGTGGCCGCCGACGTGTGGTCCGCGACCTCCTGGACGGAGCTGCGCCGGGACGCGCTGGACGCCGACGCGGCGCTGCTGCGCGGCGAGGAGCGGACGCCGTACATCCGCCAGGCGCTCCAGGGCGCCGAGGGCCCGGTCCTCGCGGTCTCCGACTACATGCGCCAGGTCCCGGACCAGATCGCACAGTGGGTCGAGCAGGACTGGTCCTCGCTGGGCGCCGACGGCTTCGGCCTGTCGGACACCCGCGAGGCCGCCCGCCGCCACTTCGGCGTCGACGCCGAGTCCATCGTCGTCGCGGCCCTGGCCCAGCTGGCCAGGCGCGGCGAGGTCAAGGCGACGTCCGTGAAGGAGGCGCGCGAGCGCTACGGCCTGTGAGGGCCGGCACGAGCTGAGAGGAGGCCCCCGCCGCGGCGGGGGCCTTCCGTGTTCTCCTGCATGATGTGGGCATGCGTGCTGCCCGCCTCATCAAGATGGTGCTGCTCCTCCAGTCCCGCCCGGCCATGACCGCCGCCGAGCTGGCCCGGGAGCTGGAGGTGTCGGAGCGGACCGTGACGCGGGACGCGCAGGCGCTGTCGGAGGCGGGCGTACCGGTGTACGCGGAGCGGGGGCGGGCCGGCGGCTACCGGCTGATCGGCGGGTACCGCACCCGGCTGACCGGGCTGGCGCGGGGCGAGGCCGAGGCGCTGTTCCTGTCGGGGGTGCCGGGGGCGCTGCGCGAGATGGGCCTTCAGGACGCGGCGTCGGCGGCCCGCCTGAAGGTGTCGGCGGCCCTGCTCCCCTCCCTCCGGGACGCCTCCCGCACGGCGGCGCAGCGGTTCCACCTGGACGCGCCGAACTGGTTCCGGGAGCCGGAGACGCCCGAGCTGCTGCCGGCCGTCGCGGACGCGGTCTGGGACGACCGGACCGTCGCCGCGCGCTACCGGCGCGGGGAGGACGAGGTCGTGCGGGAGCTGGAGCCGTACGGGCTCGTGCTGAAGGCGGGGGTCTGGTACCTGTGCGCGAGGGTGGCGCGGGCGGCGGGCGGCGGGGCCTTCCGCGTGTACCGCATCGACCGGTTCACGGCGGTGGAAGCGCGCGAGGAGCGCTTCGAACGGGACGACGGTTTCGACCTGCCGGCGTTCTGGACGGAGCGGGCCGAGCAGTTCGCGCGGTCGATCCTGCGGGTGGAGGCCGTGGTGCGGCTGACGCCGGAGGGTGCGCGCAGGCTGGCGTACGTCGTCGACGCGCTGTCCGCCCGGGAAGCGCTGCGGGCCGCCGGGGCGCCGGACGCGGACGGGAGGGTGACGGTGACGCTGCCCGTGGAGTCGGAGGAGGTCGCGCACACCCAGCTGAGGGGGCTGGGGCCGGAGGTGGAGGTGCTGGCGCCCGAGGAGCTGCGGGCGCGGTTCGCACGGGACGCGCGGCGGCTGGCCGGGTTGTACGGCGACGGGGCGTCCGGCGTCGGCGAGTACGGTATCGGGGCGTCCGGCGACGGGACGTCCGGCGCGGACCCGGCCGGGACATAACGATCCGCCGCACTCCGCGTGCGTCGCACCCGTCCAGGGCCGATGCTGGACCCGTGATGGACGAGACGGAGTTCTGGGAGCTGATCGACGCCACCCGGCAGGGCGCCGACGGCGATCCCGAGGGTCAGGCCGACCTGCTCGTGGAGCGGCTCCTCGAGATGGACCCGGACCTTGTGCTCGACTTCGCCCGCCATTTCGAGGCGCGTTACAACCGTGCCTGCACCTGGGACGTGTGGGGCGCCGCGTGGGTGCTGCTCGGCGGGGCGAGCGATGACGCCTTCGACTACTTCCGGTGCTGGCTGATCGGCCAGGGCCGCGAGGTGTACGAGGGCGGGGTGCACGAGCCCGACTCGCTCGCCGAGCTGCTGGACGACTTCGACGAGGAGCTGGACGGCGACGGCGAGGAGCTGGGCTACGCGGCCGACGAGGCCTATGAGCAGCTCACCGGCGCCGTCGCACCCGACCTGGGCATCGCGCCCGCGCCCGCGGAGCCGCTGGGCACTCCGGTCGACCTGGAGGACGACCGGGCCGTCGCCGCCCGCTTCCCGCGTCTGTGGGAGCGGTTCGGGCGGGACTGACCCCAGCCCGTTCCTCATGGTCCCCGCCTCCGGTCTGCCGGTGCGGCCGACGGTAGGGGGCCGGGCTCTCAGCGGCCCGCGCGACCGCTGTGCCCGTCCTGCGGGTCAGGCGGGCGGCCCTGGAGCCGGGCCGCCACGTCCCTGATGTGCGGGAGGCGGGCGGTGAGGGCCGCGCCCGGGCAGCTGGTCTGGTAGCCCTCGTCGTGGCCCGCGACGGCCGGCAGGGTGGCGGTGGCGCCGGCGGCGTACCGGCTGAGGCCGTTGCTGGAGACCAGGCTGGCCCTCCCGCGCGGGTCGGTGTCGGTGCGGCCGAGCTTCCAGGCGGCCAGCGCGGCGATCGCGTCGGTCAGCGTGTCGGGCACGGGCACGCCGTCGGTGAAGGTGCCGAGGGCGGCGATCCCGGTGGTGCGGTGGTTGAAGCCCTGGGTGTGGGCGCCGGTGACGGGGCGGTCGATGCCCCCGGCGCGGCCCTCGTAGATGGTGCCGCAGCGGTCGACGACGAAGTTGTAGCCGATGTCGTCCCAGTCCCGGGCGCCGGTCTGGCCCGTGTAGACGCCGCGGAGGATGGCCGGCACGTCGGCGCAGTCGTAGTCGTTCGGCGTGTCCGTGTGGTGGACGAAGACGGCGAGGACCTTGTCGTCGTAGCGCGGGGGCGGCTGTGCGCGGGCGGCGTCGCCCAGCCACTGTGACCGGGACACGATGCGCGGCCGGGGCGCGGCGTACCGGTCCGCGGCGGCCGTCCCGTCGTGCGTCGCGGCCGCCCGTTCCACACCGCTCGCGCACAGCGCCAGCGCGGCGACGGCGGCCAGCCCGGGCAGACAGCCGAGCAGCGCCCGCACCGCTCCCGGCATGCGGGAGGCGGCGCCCGGTAGGGGAACCGCACGCCGCTCGCGGACCCCGCGCGGTGCTCGGAAGACACGCATGGATCCACTGTCCGGCGGATCCGGTCGGCCCGCGACGTGTGCTGTGCCACCTGGCGGAACCATCGTCCCGGTCCGGGACGTTTTCCGGTTGACCCGAGGCTGATCACCCTGCCCGTCCGGCACGTACTCAGTGGCCCGGGGCCTGAGGGCCCGGTGGAAAGGCGGTTCGCGTGGACCTGCTCGACATCGCGCTGGTGCTGGTGGTGGGGGCCTACGCGGCCTCCGGTTACCGGCGCGGTCTGGTGGCCGGCTGTGTATCGCTGGCCGGCTTCGTGGGCGGTGCGGCGCTCGGCGTGTGGATCCTGCCGTGGGTGATGGACCTGGTGGCGCCGGGATCGACGGCGGCGACGGTGACCGCCGTGGTCACGGTGCTGCTGCCCGCGATGGTGGGCCACGAGCTGGCGGGGCGGCCGGCGCTGCGGTTGCGCCGGGAGCTGGCCGCGGGGCCGCTCAGGGCGGCCGACGGGGCCGGCGGGGCGGCGGCCAACGCGGTGGCGGCGCTGATCGTGGCGTGGGTGGCGGCGAGCGTCCTGGCGGCGTCCTCGTCCTCGCTGCTCACCTCGGCGATCCGGGACTCGTCGCTGCTGGGCGCGGTGCAGCGGGCCATGCCGGACACCACTCCCGCGTGGTTCTCCGGGGCGACGTCCGCGCTGGCCGAGGCGGGTTTCCCGCAGGTCTTCAACCCGTTCGAGAACGAGTCGACGGCGAAGGTCGCCGAGCCCTCCGGCGACAGTGTCACGGCGGCGGCCACCGACGCGGCCAGGCTCAGCACTGTGAAGGTCGAGGGCGTCGCCGGCGCCCAGGGCCGGGAGGGCAGCGGCTTCGTGTACGCGCCGGAGCACGTGATGACCAACGCCCACGTGGTGGCCGGCATCGACGACCCGACCGTGCGGGTCGGCGGGGTGGGGCCGGCGTACGGGGCGCGGGTGGTGCTGTTCGACCCGGGCAAGGACGTGGCCGTGCTGTACGTCCCGGACCTGACCGCGCCGGTCCTGCGGTTCGAGGACGACGCGGAGCGCGGTGATCGGGCGGTGGTCGCGGGCTATCCGCAGGACGGCGACCTGGACCTGCGGGCGGCGACCGTGGCGAACCGGATCCGGGCGAAGGGCCAGAACATCTACAGCGACGAGAACGTCACCCGGGAGATCTACTCCATACGCTCCACGGTCCGCCCCGGCAACTCGGGCGGGCCGCTGCTGACCACCGACGGCCGGGTGTACGGCGTGGTCTTCGCCCGTTCCACCTCCGACGCCCGGACCGGTTACGTGCTGACGGCGGACGAGGTGGCCGACGAGGCGCGGCGCGCGGCCGGCGCGACCCGGGCGGTGGACACGGGCGAGCCGGTCACGTCGTGAGCGTCAGGAGCCGGTCAGCGACTGGCCCATCAGCACGTCGTCGACGTAGCCGCCGTCGAGGTGGAACTCCTCCGGCTGCACGCCCTCGACGACGAAGCCCTCGGACTCGTAGAGCCCCCGGGCCGCGGTGTTGTGGCCGAGGACACGCAGGGTGATGCGGCGGAAGCCCTGGTGGCGGGCCTCGTCCACGGCGGCCCGGACGAGGGCGCGGCCGGCACCGTTGCCGCGCGCCGCGTCCAGGACGGCGAGACCGCGGATCTGGCGTACGTGGGTGTTGGAGGCCAGGGGCGTGGGGAAGCCGAGACGGACGTAGCCGACGACGGTCCCGTCGAGTTCGGCCACCAGGTGGTCGGCGGGGCCGGAGACCTCACCGAAGAAGGGGTCGTCCGGCTCCGGCCGGGGTGAGACGGCGTGCAGGTAGGACCAGGTCTCATGGTCGATCCGACGCAGCGGCCGCTCGTCGTCGGGCCTGGCCTGTCGTATGTGCGGAACTGGCATGACGATCACTGTACGACGCGGGGCCGGGGGCCGGTCCGGGGTTTTTCCGGGGCCGCCCGGCAGGATGGGCCCATGGACGACGGGCGCATGAGCGAGGGACGCGACGACAACGGGCGCATGAGCGACGAGCCTACGGGCGACGGGCGTACGGGCGACGGGCGTACGGACAGGGAACGTTCCCGCATCGCGGTGGCCGGCGCGTCCGGTGTCATCGGCGGCGCGCTGGTGCGGTCCCTGACCGCCGACGGGCACGAGGTGGTGCGCCTGGTCCGCCGCGCGCCGCGGGGTGCGGACGAGGTCCGGTGGGATCCGGAGGGCGGCCGGGTGGACGCGGCCGGGCTCGCCGGGTGCGACGCCGTGGTCAACCTGGCCGGGGCCGGGGTGGGCGACCGCCGCTGGACCGACGCGTACAAGACGCTCATCCGCAACAGCCGGGTGCACGGCACGACGGCGCTCGCGGAGGCCGTCGCTTCGCTGGAGAAGCCGCCGCGGGTCTTCGTGAACGGCAGCGCGATCGGCTTCTACGGGGAGACCGGCGACCGGTCCGTCGACGAGAGCGCGCCCGCGGGAGAGGGCTTCCTGCCGTCCGTGTGCCTGGAGTGGGAGGCGGCCGCGGCCCCGGCCCGCCGGGCGGGCGTCCGGACGGTGTTCGTGCGGACCGGGCTGGTCGTCTCCCGCCGGGGCGGGGCCTGGGGCCGGCTCTTCCCGCTCTTCCGGGCGGGGCTCGGCGGACGGCTGGGCGACGGGTCCCAGTACTGGTCGTTCGTGGCGCTGCACGACGAGGTGGCGGCGATCCGGCACCTGCTGGAGCGCGAGGACCTGTCCGGCCCGTTCAACCTGACCGCCCCGCACCCGCTGACGAACCGTGAGATCACCGCGGCCATGGGCCGGGTGCTGCACCGCCCGACGCCGTTCGCGGTGCCCGCCCCGGTCCTGCGCGCCGCGCTCGGCGAGCTGGCCGGTGACGTCCTGGGCAGCGCCCGGGTCCTTCCGGCGCGCCTGCTGGACTCGGGCTTCCGCTTCGCGTTCCCGGAGATCGACGGGGCGATCCGGGCCGCGCTGTGAGGCGGGGGCGCGCTGTGAGGCGGGGGCGGGCCGGCCGGGCCGCGGGGCAGCCCGGGGCCGGATCGCCGCCACCTCGACCGCGACCCCTCTTGGTCATCTTTGATCCTCTTCTGACCGCAGGACGGTCGCATGACGTCCGTACGGCAGCCGTATGCGACCGCCGTGCGACCGTGCCCTGCCTCCGCGCGACTCCCCCTGACCATTTCCAGACCTAACCTCGACTCGAACTCGGGTATCCCTCAAGGCGGTTGGGGGCATGACGTCTCCAGCGGCCGCGCAACCTCGAGGAGGGGCACGTGCTTGAGCCCGCGTACCAGGCGGACGTCGTCGTCGTGGGGGCCGGGATCGCCGGACTCTCCGCGGCGCATCGGCTGACCAGCGCAGGAGTGACGACCACGGTCCTGGAGGTGGCCCATACCGTGGGCGGCCGGATGGCGACCGAGAAGGTCGACGGCTTCCGGCTCGACAGAATCGGACACCTGCTGTCCACGGCATATCCCGGACCGCACCCCGCCCCCGGGCTGCCCGGCCTCGCGCTGCTGCCCTTCGCCCCCGGCGTTCTGCTGCACAGCGAGGGCCGGCACCACCGCGCGGGCGCCCCGGTGGGCACCCGGGGCGCAAGGGGCGCACTCCACGCGGTGCGCGCCCTTACGAGCGCCCCTCGGTCGGTGCCCGCGCCCCGGCGCCCTGTCCACGCCCCCGGCGCGTCCGGCAGGCCCGTACCCGCGCCCCGCACCCGCGCCGGCGCCCCGCTCGGCACCGCGGTCGACCAGGCCCGGCTCGGCGCCGCGCTGACCCGGCTCGCGAGCACCCCGGTCGAACGGCTGCTGGCCCGCCCGGAGCTGCCCGCCGCCCATGCGCTGGCGGTCCGCGGGCTGCCGGCGCGCACGATCGACGGCTTCCTGCGTCCGCTGCTCGCCGCCCTCCTGTGCGACCCGGACCTCACGACCTCCAGCCGGTGCGCCGACCTCGCGCTGCGCGCGTTCGCCGGCGGAGGGCTCGGACTGCCCGAGGGCGGTGCCGAGGCGCTGCCGGAGCTGCTGGCGCGGACGCTGCCGCCGGGCACCGTGCACACCGGTGTCCGGGTCACCTCGGTCGCCACCAACGCGGTGACCACGGCGGAGCACGGCGTCATCCGCTGCCGGGCCGTCCTGGTGGCGACCGACGCCCGCGCCGCGGCCGAGCTGCTGCCGGGCCTGAGGGTGCCGGACTTCCACCCGGTGACGGTGGTGCACCACACGACGGACGAACCCCCGGCGACCGGAGCCGCCCTGCTGCTGGACGCGGACCGCGGCGGCCCGGTCGCCCACACGGCTGTGGTCAGCCAGGTGGACCCGTCCCGTGCGCCGGCCGGGCGCGCCCTCGTCTCGTCGACGGTCCTCGGCCCTCCCCCGTCCGACGTGGACACCGCCGTACGCATCCACCTGTCCCGCGTCTACGGCACCCCGACCACCCGCTGGGAGACCCTCGCCGTGCACCACACGCCCGAGGCGGTGCCCGCGATGCGCCCACCGCACGACCTGCGCAGGCCGGTGCGGCTGCTGGCCGGCCTGTACGTGTGCGGCGACCACCGCGACACCAGCACCGTCCAGGGCGCGCTGCACTCCGGCCGGCGGGCGTCGGCGGCGATCCTGACGGACCTGGGGGCGGGGCGGCCGATGCACGCGGCGGAAACGGTGGCCTCGGCACGGGCGGCCTGAGGCCGGTCCGCGGGCCCCGCCACCTCGCCGAGGGGTGGCGGGGCCCGCGGACCGGGCACCGTGTCGCGCTCCCTATCCCAGCGCCGCCACCTTGTCCCGGTACCCCCGCACGGCCGCCGCGTCCTTGTACGGCTCCAGCCGCCGTTCGAAGTCGCGGACGTACTCCGCCGCCCGCACCGACCTCATCTCGGCCGCCTGCCCGGCCGCCTCGGCGGCCAGCTGGCAGGCCTGGTCGAGTTCACCGAGGCCGAGGCGGGCGGTGGCGAGGACGACCCGGCAGAACAGCCGGCTGCGGGCGTACACGGGGGCGCGCAGCTGCAGCGAGCGTTCCGCGTGCTGGGCGGCGGCGCGGAACTGCTGCAGGTCGCGGTGACAGTGCCCGAACTCGTCGGCGAGCTGCGCCTCGTCGAAGAAGCGCGCCCAGTGCGGTACCTCGTCGCCGGGCCGCGCCGTCTCCAGGGCACGCTCGGCCCGGACCAGCGAGGCGGTGCAGGCCCGCACCTCGCCGAGCAGGCCGTGCGCGCGCGCCTCGGCGGCGTGCAGCAGCGTCTGCACGACCGGTGGCGCGGAGGTCCCGACCCCCTGCTGCGCCACCCGCGCGAGCTGCACGGCCTCGCGCCCGTGCCCCAGGTAGACGGCCTGCCGGCTCATGGTGGCCAGCACGTACGAGCCGTACGCCCGGTCCCCCGCCGCCTGCGACAGCCGCAGCGCCTGTACGAAGTAGCGCTGGGCGAGGCCGTGCGCGGCGATGTCGTACGACGTCCAGCCCGCGAGCCGGGTGAGGTCGGCGGCGGCACCGAAGAGCCGGCGGCCGGTCTGCTCGCCGTAGGTACCGCGCAGCATCGGCTCCAGCTCGTGCTCCAGGTAGCGCACCAGGGCCTGGCGGGCGTGTCCGCCGCCGTACCGGTCGTCGAGGCTGCGGAAGAGCTCGCCGACGGAGCGCAGCGCGGCGAGGTCGCCGCCGGTGACCTTCTGGCCGGGGCCCCTCTCGGCGGGGGCCCTGCGGCGGGACGGGTCGAGCGGGACGGCGATCCTGGCGGTGACCGGGCGGCCCTGCGCGGGGATGCGGACGGGCACCTCGGCGCGGGCCACCTTCTCGTCGGCGCGGCCGATGAGCCAGTCCCGGCTGGGCACGACGAGGCCCGCCGGCGTGAAGGCGATCTTGCGGAGTTCGGCGTGGCTGCCGGAGTCCTTGCGCCACAGCCCGCCGACGATGTCGACGGCCTCCTCCGGGCCCGCGGCGAACTCCAGCCCCGCGTAGACGGGCGCGCAGGCGTCCAGGCCGAGGTCCTGGGCGGTGAGGCGGCGGCCCAGGCGCCGGGTGAAGACCTCGGCGATCAGGGCCGGGGTGGTGCCGCGTGGCTGCTGGCCGCGCAGCCACCGGGTGACGGACGTCTTGTCGTATCTCAGGTCCAGGCCGTGTTCGATTCCGAGCTGGTCGACGCGACGCGCGAGACCCGCGTTGGAGAACCCCGCTTCGGCGATGAGCGCGGCGAGCTGGCGGTTGGGGGTGCGCTGCGCGGGTCGTTCCGTCATGGTGCGGTGCGGTCTCCTGCCTTCCGGGCCGTTCGATGTGCCCGGAGCGCCTGTGAGCAGCCCTTATGGCCTCGTGAACGGCGTGAATGTAGCGGAGAGTAAACACCCGATCGCACACTTCGACCGGCATTCATCCGATCGTGTGAGGATTCCCCGCCCGGCTGACGGCGAGCGGGCGGTCGTACAGTGGCGTGGGCACGGTTCGTGCCTTACGACCTTCCAGGGAGGCACTTGCCGTGAATGAGCTGCGGTTCGTCCGAATGGGGTTCGGTGCCGATCGCGTCGAGTACCAGGAGGCGTGGGACGAGCAGCGCCGGGTGCACGCCGCGCGGTTCGCCGACGAGGTCCCCGACACCGTGCTGCTCCTCGAACACCCGCCGGTCTACACCGCCGGCCGGCGCACCGAGGACAGCGAGCGTCCGCTGGACGGCACGCCGGTCGTCGACGTGGACCGCGGCGGCAAGATCACCTGGCACGGTCCGGGCCAGCTGGTGGGCTATCCGATCCAGAAGCTCCCGCGCCCGGTGGACGTGGTGGCGCACGTACGGCGGCTGGAGGAGGCCCTGATCCGTACCTGCGCGGAGTTCGGCCTCGAGACCACCCGGGTCGAGGGCCGCAGCGGCGTGTGGGTCCTCGGCGACCCCGTCGACCAGCGCCCCGCGCCATATGGAGGGGCAGCGCGCAGCGCTTCGGCTGAGGGTGGTGGCGGGCGACGGGCGGGACTCTCCCTGGACTTCGACCCGCGCCTGACGGACGAGGAGTTCGACCCCCGGATGAACGGGCCCGAGTACGCGCCGTCCAACGCCGGCCAGCGCCGCGAGGACCGCAAGATCGCGGCGATCGGCATCCGGGTCGCGAAGGGCGTCACCATGCACGGCTTCGCCCTGAACGTGAACCCCGACAACAAGTGGTTCGACCGGATCATCCCCTGCGGCATCCGCGACGCGGGCGTCGCCTCCCTGGCGAACGAACTCGGCCGCGACGTGACCCTCGAGGAGGTACTGCCGGTGGCGGAGCGCCACCTGCGCGACGTCCTGGAGAACGCGGAACCGAAGCCCCGGGTGATCGAGAAGGCACCGGCGGCGTGATGCCGACCCGCCCGGCCCGAGCAGGCGGAGGCCATGGATCCAGCTCGTCCGGTCCTCCTCGCATGCGCAGGCCAGGAACCCGGCCCGTCCGGCCCGTGTAGGCACAGGGCATAAATCCAGCCCGTCCGGCGTTCGAGGACGAGGCCGTTCAGGCCGGAGCGGGGGCCTGGGGGCGGCAGCCCCCAGCGAGGCCAGCACCCTCGCCGGGCATTCAAATCAACGGGCGTACGCTTAAAGGCGCCGAAGAATCAAACGCTAGGGAGCCGGTCGTGTCCGCAGTCGCACCCGACGGACGCAAGATGCTGCGCCTGGAGGTCCGCAACAGCCAGACCCCCATCGAGCGCAAGCCCGAGTGGATCAAGACCCGGGCGAAAATGGGCCCCGAATACACCAAGATGCAGAACCTCGTGAAGAGCGAGGGCCTGCACACCGTCTGCCAGGAAGCCGGCTGCCCCAACATCTACGAGTGCTGGGAGGACCGGGAGGCGACCTTCCTCATCGGCGGCGACCAGTGCACCCGGCGCTGCGACTTCTGCCAGATCGACACCGGCAAGCCCGAGGCCCTCGACCGCGACGAGCCGCGCCGGGTCGGCGAGTCCGTGGTCACCATGGACCTGAACTACGCCACCATCACCGGCGTCGCCCGTGACGACCTGCCGGACGGCGGCGCCTGGCTGTACGCCGAGACGGTGCGCCAGATCCACCAGCAGACGGCGGGGCGCGAGGCCGGCCGCACCAAGGTCGAACTGCTTGCCCCCGACTTCAACGCGGTCCCGGAGCTCCTCCAGGAGGTCTTCGCCTCCCGCCCCGAGGTCTTCGCGCACAACGTCGAGACGGTTCCCCGGATCTTCAAGCGCATCCGCCCGGGCTTCCGCTACGAGCGCTCGCTGAAGGTGATCACCGAGGCCCGCGACTACGGCCTGGTCACCAAGTCCAACCTGATCCTCGGCATGGGTGAGACCCGTGAGGAGATCAGCGAGGCGCTGAAGCAGCTGCACGAGGCCGGCTGCGAGCTGATCACCATCACGCAGTACCTGCGCCCGTCGGTGCGCCACCACCCCGTGGAGCGCTGGGTCAAGCCGCAGGAGTTCGTGGAGCTGCAGCAGGAGGCCGAGCAGATCGGCTTCTCCGGTGTGATGTCGGGTCCGCTGGTGCGGTCGTCGTACCGGGCCGGACGGCTCTACGGAATGGCCATGGAGCAGCGCCGGACCGCCACCGTGTGAATTGACGCACAAGTCCCTACTCGCCAGTAATGGCCGATACGCCGCGGTCCCGACCGTCCTCGCAGATGAGGACACCGGTCGGGGCCGCGACGCCGTTGTGGCCTCCGGCATCGCGGCTTCATGTCCGTTTGACCGGCGGGTCACGCCCTGGTAACACCAATCAGTGACCCTGAAATCACACCATGTGCACCCGTCTCCGGACCCGGAGCCGTACCGAGGGGGGACCTCCACGATGCAGGCCGCGCCCGTTCGCGCCACCGCAGTCCGCGCCACCGCCATCCCGTCGTTCACCACCGCCCTGCGTGCCGTCGAGTCGCTGCTGATGAGCGGCGGCCAGCGCACCGCCCGGCGCAACGCCTGGACCTCCGTGCTGGAGGACCGCCGCCGCGCCAAGGACCGGATCGAGACGGAGCGCGTACTGCGGCAGTCCGTCGCAGGAAGCCCCTGACCTCACCCGCGCCCCGCCTCCCCCTCCCCTCGCCGGGCACTGCCGTCGTCGGCGCTTTCGGGGGCACGTAGACTTCGTGCCATGGCGAGGAAGGAACCTGCAGCGGACGCTGCGAATCCCGGGCGACTGAAGCAGATCGCTCTGACCTACAAGATGACCCGCAAGGCCGACAAGAAGATCGGTCTTGTACTCGCGGGTGTCGGCATCGTCGTCTTCGGTGTCTTCCTCGCGATCGGTTTCCTGATCGGTCACCCCATCTATCTGGGCATCCTGGGCGTGCTGCTCGCCTTCCTCGCGACGGCGATCGTCTTCGGTCGCCGGGCCGAGCGGGCGGCCTTCGGTCAGATGGAGGGCCAGCCGGGCGCGGCGGCGGCGGTGCTGGACAACATCGGCCGGGGGTGGACGACGACACCCGCGGTGGCGATGAACCGCAACCAGGACGTGGTGCACCGCGCGGTCGGCAAGGCCGGCATCGTGCTGGTCGCGGAGGGCAACCCGAACCGGGTGAAGTCCCTGCTCGCGGCCGAGAAGAAGAAGATGAACCGCATCGTCGCGGACGTGCCCGTGCACGATCTGGTCGTGGGCACCGGCGAGGGCCAGGTCGAGCTGAAGAAGCTCCGCACGACCATGCTCAAGCTCCCCCGCGTCCTGAGCGGCCCGCAGGTCACCGTGACCAACGACCGGCTGCGCGCCCTGGGCGACCTGATGAGCAACATGCCGCTGCCCAAGGGCCCGATGCCCAAGGGCATGCGCATGCCCAAGGGCGGCAACCCCAGGCAGCGCTGACCCCGCAGGACTCCGAGACGCCGGTACGGCGATGGGGGCGGCCCGGATCATCCGGGCCGCCCCCATCGCCGTACCGTGTGCGCCGCGTCAGATCCGTACTTCCACGGTGCGCGCCAGCCGGTCGTGCAGTCCCCGGCCGTCGCGGTCCCAGATCAGCGCCGGGAGGGCCACGCACAGCAGGACCGAGCGCAGCAGGGCGCGCAGGGGACTGGGGCGGCCCGTGCCCAGCTCCACCACCCGCAGGCGGAAGAGGCGCTTGCCCGGGGTGAAACCGACCGTGCCGACGGTCAGCACGCTCAGCACGAAGAAGATCAGCAGGGCCCAGTTGCCGGTCGCCTGGCCGTAGCCGTCCGTGATCAGGCCGTATGCGATCAGGAGGCACAGGCCCCAGTCGACGGCCAGGGCGCCGAGCCGCCTGCCCGGACGGGCGATCGAGCCCGGTCCCTCCTCGGGCAGCCCGAGCTGCTCGCCCCGGTATCCGAGGTCGGCGCCGGCCCCTTCGATGGCCGCACGCGGCCCGGAAAGCCACGATCCGATTGCTTGCCTGTTGTCCACCCGTCCACGGTACTGCGCCCGTATATGACCGCCGGACGGAGGGGTGGACGCAGGGTGCGGTTGCGGCTGCCGACGGGGGTGTGGCGGGCCTGGAGGAGGCCTACGCTGGAACGGAGCCGGTTAACTTCTGCGAAACAAATGGGTCACGCCCGAGAAATCACCCGTCCCTAGGGTCGAGGAAGCGTGTGCCACCCGCACTGGCCGCACGAACGATCTACCACCCCGGCGGGACGGTCGGGAGTAGGAGGAGCTGGATGTTCCAGAACGCCGACGACGCCAAGAAGTACATCGCGGACGAGGACGTCAAGTTCGTCGACGTCCGGTTCTGCGACCTGCCGGGCGTCATGCAGCACTTCACGTTGCCCGCCGCGGCGTTCGACCCCGACGACGAGCAGGCCTTCGACGGCTCCTCGATCCGCGGCTTCCAGGCGATCCACGAGTCGGACATGGCCCTGCGCCCCGACCTGTCGACCGCGCGCGTCGACCCGTTCCGCCGGGACAAGACCCTCAACATCAACTTCTTCATCCACGACCCGATCACGGGCGAGCAGTACTCCCGCGACCCGCGGAACGTGGCGAAGAAGGCCGAGGCCTACCTCGCCTCCACCGGCATCGCCGACACGGCGTTCTTCGGCCCGGAGGCGGAGTTCTACGTCTTCGACTCCGTCCGCTTCGCGACCAGCGCGAACGAGTCCTTCTACCACATCGACTCCGAGGCCGGCGCCTGGAACACCGGCGCGGTGGAGGACAACCGCGGTTACAAGGTCCGCTACAAGGGCGGCTACTTCCCGGTCCCGCCGGTCGACCACTTCGCCGACCTGCGTGCCGAGATCTCCCTCGAGCTGGAGCGGTCCGGCCTGCAGGTCGAGCGTCAGCACCACGAGGTGGGCACCGCCGGCCAGGCCGAGATCAACTACAAGTTCAACACGCTGCTCGCCGCCGCCGACGACCTCCAGCTCTTCAAGTACATCGTGAAGAACGTGGCCTGGAAGAACGGCAAGACGGCGACCTTCATGCCGAAGCCGATCTTCGGCGACAACGGCTCGGGCATGCACGTCCACCAGTCGCTGTGGTCGGGCGGCGACCCGCTCTTCTACGACGAGCAGGGCTACGCCGGCCTGTCGGACATGGCCCGCTACTACATCGGCGGCATCCTCAAGCACGCCCCGTCGCTGCTGGCCTTCACCAACCCGACGGTGAACTCCTACCACCGCCTGGTGCCGGGCTTCGAGGCGCCGGTGAACCTGGTGTACTCGCAGCGCAACCGGTCGGCCGCGATGCGCATCCCGATCACGGGCTCGAACCCGAAGGCCAAGCGCGTCGAGTTCCGCGCGCCGGACGCCTCCGGCAACCCGTACCTGGCCTTCTCGGCCCTGCTGCTCGCGGGCCTGGACGGCATCAAGAACAAGATCGAGCCGGCCGAGCCGATCGACAAGGACCTCTACGAGCTGGCTCCCGAGGAGCACGCGAACGTGGCGCAGGTCCCGACCTCGCTGGGCGCGGTCCTGGACCGCCTGGAGGCCGACCACGAGTTCCTCCTCCAGGGCGACGTGTTCACGCCGGACCTGATCGAGACGTGGATCGACTTCAAGCGCGCCAACGAGATCGCGCCGCTGCAGCTGCGTCCGCACCCGCACGAGTTCGAGATGTACTTCGACGTGTGATCGACGCCCGGGCCTGCCCGGGTCGTCCGGCGCCCCCGTCTCCTGCTCGCCAGGGGCGGGGGCGTTGTCGTTGGCCGAAAAGCTTCACAGGGGGAACCGGGCCCGGGATCATGTTGACTGACACGGTTGTTCGAGTCAGGGACGGGGAGAGGGACCGGGCATGTCCGATCGGGACGACGAGGAACGCGAGTTCGACATCAAGTGGGCGGACGGTGCCGAGCACAAGGAACCCTCCGCACGGGCCCGGATGCTCGCCGCGCGCTGGAAGGAGAACCCTCCCGGACCGGTCCCCTTCCGTGCCGATCCCGAGCACGTGGGCTCCGGACGCCGGTCGTCGTGGGTGTCCACCGCCGTGGTGCTGGGCTGCGTGGCGGCGGTGATCGTCCTGCTCGGGTACGCCAACTACCGGGCGTCCTACTAGAGCGCTCACCGGGCCGGGCCGCTCGGCGAGCCGTCCGGCCCGGGATATGTCAGTGGTGTCGGGCAGGATGGCCGTACCGAGGACACGACGGGGGGCGGAGGCCGGTATGGGTGACGGGCGGCGGCACATCGGGACGGCGGAGCGGCGGGACCGGCTCGCGCTGCGGCAGCGGCTGGCGGTCGAGGCGCGGGCGGGAGGCCCGGAGGAGGTCGCCGGTTCACTGGTCGCCCTGCACGGCACGGACCCCGCGACGGTGTATCTGGCCGTGGGCGCCCGGCTGGCCGACGCGGCGAAGACCGTGGGCGGGACGGAGCGTGCGCTGTACGAGGACGGGACGCTGGTCCGGATGCACGGCATGCGGCACACCGTGTTCGTGTTCCCGACGGAGCTGACCGCGGTCGTGCACGCCTCGACCGGCCTCGCGGTCGCCGCCCGGGAGCGGGCCGCACTGCTCAAGCACATGGCGGCGGCCGGGGCGCCGGACGCGGCCTGGCTGGCCGAGGTCGAGGAGTCGGCGCTTGCCGCGCTGGCCCGGCGCGGCCAGGCGACGGCGGCCGAGCTGGCCCGGGACGAGCCGCGCCTGAAGGAGCAGTTCGTGTACGCGGCCGGGAAGCGCTACGAGGGCGTGCACACCGTCTCCACCCGGCTGCTGAAGGTGCTGGGCGTGGAGGGCAAGGTCGTCCGGGGCCGGCCGCTGGGCTCCTGGACGTCCAGCCAGTTCCGCTGGGCGCCGGCGCCCGGGCATCCCGGGCTGGACCCGGCCGGGGCGCGGGCGGAGCTGCTGCGGCGGTGGCTGGCGGCGTGCGGGCCGGCCACCGAGGACGACCTGAAGTGGTGGACGGGGTGGCGGGTGACGGAGGTGCGCCGGGCGCTGGCCGCGATCGGCGCGGAGGCGGTGTCGCTGGACGAGGGCCCGGGGTACGTGGTCGCCGGCGACGCCGGTCCGGTCGCCGGACCCATCGGGCCGTGGGCGGCGTTGCTGCCCGCCCTGGACCCGACGGCGATGGCCCGGCGGGAACGTGACTGGTACCTCCCGCCCGAGCTGCGGCCGATGCTCTTCGACCGCAGCGGCAACGTGGGGCCGACGGTGTGGTGGAACGGCCGCGTGGTCGGCGGCTGGGCCCAGCGGGCCGACGGCGAGATCGTCTGGCGGATCCTGGACGGCGAGGGGATCGGCGGCGAGGCCCGGGCCGCGATCGCGGCGGAGGCGGAGCGGCTGGGGTCCTGGGTGGGGACGACACGGGTCACTCCGCGGTTCCGGACGCCCTTGGAGCGGGAGCTGGCGGCGTAGGGCACGCCTTCGGCGCCGGCGACAGCCCGCCCGGCCGGGTACCGGCTACTCGGTCCGGGCGACGGCGACCGTCGGTGAGGTCCGGGAGGCGCGGAGGGCGGGCAGCATTCCCGCGGCGGCGGTCACCAGGACGAGAGCGGTGAAGACCGCCGCGAGTTCCCCGGCCGGCACGCTGAACGGGGCGCTCGTCTCGGCGACACGGACCACCAGCCAGGAGTACGGCACGGCGAGGGCCAGACCGAGGATGCCGCCCAGCACTCCGTAGAGCGCGCATTCCACCGTGACCATGCGGTGCACGGCCGCTCCGCTGAGCCCCAGGGCCCGCAACAGGCCGAACTCACGCCCGCGTTCGACGACGGTGAGACTCGCCGTCGTCGCGACTCCGGCGACCGCCACGAGGACGGTCAGACCCAGGACCATGATCACTGTCGTGGCCGTCGTCCGCAGGTCGTCCGACCCCCCGGCCTGTCCGGCCGGCTCCTCGGCCATGACGCGGCCGTCGCCGCGCTCCGGACCGGTCAGCGTGTCGGTGATGGCCCGCTGTGCGCGTATCCGCCCCTGAGCGCCGTCCTCGGAGGCGTTGGCGGTGACCGTGGTGGGCGCCGCGTCCGCTCCCATACGGGTGAGCTCCGCGGCGGGGACGAAGAAGTTCCCTCCGTAGGGGCCGGCTCCGGGCAGGGTCGCCGCCACGGTGAGGTGGACGGGCCGGCCCTCGAACGTCAGCGTCACACGGTCGCCCGCCCGGACGCCGAGCCGGTGGGCGTTGTCGGCGTCCACGACGACGTGGGCGGGTCCGAGACCGCCGAGGGAGCCGGTACGGGCGGTCAGGCCCACACCGGAGCGGACGGTGTCGAGGTCGAGGTCGGAGACCGTCGCGCTGCGGGTGCCTTCGACGACCTCCGCCGTGCGGAACGCGGTCACGTCGGTGAGTTCGGGGTGGGAGGCCAGGTCGGCGGCCAGCGACCGGTCCAGCGACTCGCTGTCCCCCGCGTACAGGCGGAAGTCGGCGGGCGCCTCCACCGCCTGCCGGTACCGCTCGTAGGCGCTGAGGGAGGCGAGGCAGGTCAGGGTCGAGCCGACCAGGCAGACTCCGAGGGCCACGACGACCGAGACCGAGGCCGCCCTGCCCGGCGCGCCCCCGACGCCCGCGACCGCGAGCCGGCCGGCCGCACCGGTACGGCGCAGTGGCACGGCGACGGCCGACAGTACCGGCCGGACCAGACGGGGTCCGAGAGCGATCAGGGCCAGGAAGGCCAGTCCGCCCGAGAGCACCACGCCGGTCAGCGCCGCGAACCGGTCGTACTCCGTGTCGCCCGGCCGGGGCAGCCCGCCGTACTGCTGCCGGGCGAGGAGCGCGGCGCCCGCCGCGCACAGCAGGCCCAGCGCGGTCCGTCCGACGCCGCCCGCCGCGCCCTCCCCGGACGCCGCGCTGCGCAGGGCCTGCAGCGGCGAGACCCGTGAGGCGGTCAGGGACGGGGCCAGGACCGCCAGGACCGCCAGCAGGCCGGTGCCGGCAACGGTGAGGACGGCCTCCGTCAGCGGGAGGTGGGAGGGGGCGGACAGCTCGTGCCCGAACCGCCGGGCGACCGGCGGGACGAGTCGCGCGCAGCCCCAGGCCGCCAGTACACCGGTCGCGCCGGCCAGCAGGCCGACCACCGTCCCCTCGGCGACGAGCGCGGTGGCGAGCCGTCGCGGACTCGCCCCGATGGCGCGCAGCAGCGCCAGTTGGCGGACGCGCCGCGCGAAGACGATGCGGAAGGTGGAGGTCGCGACGAGAACGGCCGCGCCGACGGCGACGCCGAGGAAGACGGTGACCAGCTCCAGGACGTCCTTGGCCTCCGCCACCGCCTCGCGCGCCTCCTGCTCCCGCACCGCGTCCCCGGACCGCACGTGCGCTCCGGGCACCGCCTGCCGGATCCGCTCCGTCAGCTCCGCCGGCACGGAACCGGTCCCGGAGGACGCGGTGCCGGTGCGGATGTCGACGCGGGAGTAGCCCGTCACGCCGAGCAGCTCCCCGAGGTGGGGGCCCGGGGCGTATCCGGTGGGCTCCGCGTCGTTCGTGGCGGTGCTGCGGACGATGCCGCTGACCTCGACCGTCACCCGCCGGGCGCCCTCGCCGTCGGGTCCGGGCCGCAGCAGGGTGAGCGACGATCCCGGAGCGAGGCCGTACTCCCGGGCGGCCCGCGTGTTGACGGCGAGCCGGCCCGGGCCGGCGGGGTACGTGCCGGTGAGCAGCCGGACTTCCGCCAGGGCACCGGTGCCCGGGTCCGCGGACAGAGCCAGGTAGCGTTCGACGGCGCTGCCGTCCAGCGGGCTGCCGCCGTCGATCCGGCCGACGGCCTCGGCGACGGAAGGCGTCTTCCGGATCTCGCGGAGGCGTGCCTCGCCGATGTCCTGCCCGTCGTCGCCGGGCGTGACCACGATCGACACCGCTTCGGGTGTCCCGCGGAACTTCTCCACGACGGTCGCGGTGATGATCTGCTGGGCCATGACGGCCCCGAAGACGACGAACGCCGCGATCAGCAGCGACAGTCCGGTCGCCGCGAACCGTCCGGGCCGCCTGAGGAGTTCCGCCACCTGGGAGCCCAGGACGGTCGCACGCCACGGGGTGCTCATCGCCGCCTCCCCGTGGCGTCGGTGGCGAGTACGGCGGCCCGTCCGCGGGGGGCGGCGTCCTCGTCCTTCACGACGCGTCCGTCCGCGAGAGTCAGTACCCGGTCCGCGTACCGCGCGGCAGCGGGGTCGTGGGTGACCATCACGACCGTCTGGCCGAGGTCTTCGACGGACCGGCGCAGCATGGTGAGGACTTCGGCGCCGGTCCGGGAGTCGAGGTTGCCGGTGGGTTCGTCGGCGAAGACCACGGCCGGCCGGGCCACCAGCGCCCGGGCCACGGCGACCCGCTGCTGCTGGCCCCCGGACAGCTCGGCGGGGCGGTGCGACACCCGGTGGGCGATGCCGAGGACTTCGCAGAGGTGGTCCACCAGCTCGCGGTCCGGGCGCCCGCCGGCCATGGTGAGGGGCAGCACGATGTTCTCGTAGGCCGTCAGCTGCGGCAGCAGGTTGAACGACTGGAAGACGAACCCGATCCGCTCCCGGCGGACCCGGGTCAGCTGCCGGTCGGACAGCCCGGCGATCTCCGTTCCGTCCAGGACGATGCTGCCGGAGGTGACGGTGTCGAGTCCGGCGACGCAGTGCATCAGGGTCGACTTGCCCGACCCGGAGGGGCCGACGACGGCGGTGAACCGGGCGCGCTGGACACCGACGGACACCCCGTCGAGGGCCCGTATCTCGGCGGTGCCCTGGCGGTAGGTCTTCACCAGGGCGGTGGCGGTGATGACGTCGTCCGGTGTGTGGCCGCGGGCGGCGGTGCGGGGAGCCATGGGGATGGTGTTCGCGATCCGGGTCAGGAGCCGAGCGGCGGCATGGACAGGGTGACGCCGGAGTCCGAGCAGTGTCCCCGCGCCTCCTCCTGGAGGTTCTTCACGTCCTTCGCGGACGGTGCTTCGGGGGACTTCTTCGCGGTCGCGAGCGCCCATCCCTCGTACTGGGAGACCTTGGCTCCGAGGTAGCCGTCCTTCATCTGCGCGCGGCGCTCGTCGCCGGTTTCCTTCCACCACTTCTCCGCGTCGGGCGCGGGTCCGGTGGAGATCTGCTCGGCCTCGGTGATGATGCGCTGCGCCAGCCGGCAGTCCTCGGCGGACGCCTGGCTGAGCTCGTCGCGGTCCTGCCACCAGTACGCCGCCCCGGCGACCAGGGCGGCGGCGGTCACGGCCGTGGCCGCGGCGATGACGAGACGGTTCCGCTTGCGGTTCTGCGTGGTGGGCGTGGTGTTCATCGAATCCTCCAGATGTCTTCTCGGCCGCGTTCGGCGACAGTGAGAAGTCTGGAGTGGGACGGCCCGCCGGACATCGGCCACGGATCCGAGATCGGACGCTGCGGATCTGGCACACCGGACGGGGTGGTCTCTGCACCCCCGGGCGCAGAACCCGGGGGCGCTTCTGCCCCCTCAGGGGGAGGGACGGACCAGCCCGGACTCATAGGCGAACGCGACGGCCTGGGCACGGTCCCGCAGGTGCAGCTTGGCCATGAGGTTGCCCAGGTGCGTCTTCACCGTGGCCCCCGCGACATACAGCTCCGCCGCGATCTCGGCGTTGGACATTCCCCGGGCGACCAGGGCGAGCACGTCACGCTCGCGCGCGGTCAGGGCGTCCAGCCGTTCGGCCTGTCCGTTCGCCGGTGCCAGCCGGTCCGAGACCCGGTCGAGGAGCAGCCGGGTGATGCGCGGCGCCACCACCGACTCCCCCGCGGCCAGCACCCGGATGGCGTTCACGACCTCGGCGGCGGGGGCGTTCTTCAGCAGGAAACCGCCGGCTCCGGCGCGCAGCGCCGCGAACGCGTCCTCGTCGTTGTCGAAGGTGGTCAGCACCAGCACGCCGGGCGGATCGTCCAGCCGCATCAGCTGCTCCGTGGCCTGGATGCCGTCCATGACGGGCATGCGGATGTCCATGATGACGACGTCCGCCTCGACCTTTCGCAGCAGGTCGAGGGCGTCCGCCCCGTTCTCCGCCTCACCGACGACCTCGATGTCGTCCTGGCCGGCCAGCACCATGGAGAAACCGGCCCGGATCAGCGGCTGGTCGTCCACCACGGCCACCCGGATCGGCCTGTCCGCCTGTGTCATTCCTTTGTCCTTGTCGGAATCGAGGCACGTACGTGCCATCCGTTGCCGAGCCGGGGGCCTGCCTCGAAGCTGCCGCCGGCGAGCTCCACCCGCTCCCGCATCCCCACGAGCCCGTTCCCTCCGGAGCCCCCGACGCCGCGGCCGGCGAGCGTGCCCGCCCCGTCGTCGACCACACTGATCAGCAGTGTGCCCTGTTCCTCGTGGAGCCGGATGTCGACCCCGGCGCCGGCTCCGGCGTGGCGCAGCACGTTCGTGAGGCACTCCTGGACGATGCGGAAGGCCGTCATCTCCTCCGCCGGCGACAGCCGTCCTTCACCGACCTCGACCGACACGTCCACGGTCAGCCCGGCGGCCCGTGCGCGTTCGGCGACGACCTTGATCTCGTCGAGGGTGACCAGGCGCCGTTGCGGGCCGCTGTCGGCGGAGTCCGGGGATCCCGGGTTCCCCTCGCGCAGCACCCGGACGATGCGGTGCATGTCGTCGATCGCGTCGCGGCCCGTGGCGGCGATCGTCTTCAGCGCGGACTCGGCCATGTCCGGCGACTTCCGCAGCACGGACTCGGCGCCGTCGGCCTGGAGGATCATCACGGCCAGGCTGTGCGCCACCACGTCGTGCAGCTCACGGGCGATGTCGGCCCGCTCCCGGGCCGCGGCCAGCCGGACGCGCTGCTCCTGTTCCCGCTGGACGTGCAGGGCGCGGGCCGCCTGGCTCTCGGCGTAGAGGCGCCGCGTGTACAGGGCGAAGGCCGTCAGCCAGACCGTCAGGATCAGGCCCCAGTAGGTCAGGAGCAGGCTGAGATCGATGGCCGGCTCGATGGCGAAGGGCGATATCCCCCCCGCCTCGACCGTCGCGGCCAGCAGCACCACGGCGCCCGCGAGATACGGCATCCAGGTGGTCCGGGAATGGTGGACGACCGACATCATGGCGAACAGCACGGCCACGTTGTACGAGGCGGGCGCCGACGCCAGCTGCGTTTCGTACAGGTCGTACAGGTTGGACAGGAGGTGCTGGACGATGCTCAGCGCGAGGACGGCCGCCATCACCGTGCCGGGGTACCGTCTGCGGGCCAGCAGGCACAGGGCCATCAGCCCGCCCAGGAGCAGGTCGTAGTCGCCGCTGTAGTACTCCGCCGCCACCAGGACCACCAGTGCGATACCGATGTCGCAGGCCCGGGCGACGGCGCGTCCGGACCGGCCGGACGGCGTCATCCAGGACGACGGGACCGGAACCGTCCTCTCCTCAGCCAACCGTCGTACCTCTCTCCTCGGGCAGGGGCGCGGCCGCGTGGCCCGCCGGCACAAGTGCCGTCGGGCTGCGGGGACTTCGAGGTGAGGGCGGCGCCCTCACCCGCCCATACTGCCTCACGGTGCGGCACGGCGGTGCCGGGCGCCTCGGGTGGTGAGGCCGCCCGGCACCGGTCCGGAACTCAGCGGCTGTAGCGCAGGAACGCGCGCACCATGTGGCACGTGGTTTCCGACGGCGGGTGGACGCCGATCAGTTCCGCCGTGGTGCGGATCCTCTCGTTGCGGGCCTGGGCCGGGAGGTAGACGCCGGAGTCGAGCAGGGCGATGGCGAGCCTCATCGCCTTGAGCCGGCGGTTGTGCGTGACGTACCACTCGCGGGGGCGGCCCGCCGGCAGCGGACGCTTCTCCACGGGTTCGTACGGCAGGTCGAGCAGGACGGGCCGCTTGGCGGTGGACTGGGTGGGCTTCGGCTTCAGTGCGGCAGCGGGCACGGGCATCCTCCTGTCGCGATCAGGGCGCCGTCCGGACCTCCCGGCGACACCCTCGAACACTGCTTCTATTTTACCGCCCACCACTGACAAAAGCCCCTGGCCACAAGGGCTTTCGGGGGCCCTGTGACACACGGGGTGAACGGGTTCTCGCACCCCTCGGGCTACCGTGTGCGGCATGGAGATCTGGATCAACCCGGCCTGCTCGAAGTGCCGCAGCGCGATCAGCCTGCTCGACGCCGAGGGTGCCGACTACACCGTCCGCCGCTATCTGGAGGACGTGCCGAGCGAGGACGAGATCCGCGAGGTGCTCACCCGCCTCGGCCTGGAGCCGTGGGACATCACCCGCACCCAGGAGGCCGTCGCGAAGGAGCTGGGCCTGAGGGACTGGCCGCGTGACGAGGCGTCACGCGACCGCTGGGTCACGGCACTGGCCGAGCACCCGAAGCTGATCCAGCGCCCGATCATCACGGCGGACGACGGAACGGCCGTCGTGGGCCGCACCGACGAGGCGGTTCGGGATGTTCTGAGCCGCTAGGCGGTGGGCACCAGGCTCAGGGTGACCAATCTCGACAACGACGCCTCCACGGCGGTGGAGGTCTCCTCCGTCTCCGGCAGCCGCGTACTGCTCGACAACGCGGCGTTCGAACAGGTCCGGGAGCAGGGCGAGTTCCTGATCCGGCGGGCGCTGATCGAGAAGGCGGGGTGGGGCTCAGCCACCTGACGCGGTGAGGAAGTCGCCCAGGCGGCGGCCCAGGCCGGGCGGCGCGGCCTGCGGCAGCGCGTGGTGGGACACGTCCGGCAGGACGGCCGCCTCCACGCGCGGCAGCAGCGTCTTCGCCCGGGCCGCCACCTCGGACGCGTCATGGGTCCTGCTGTTCCCGGCCAGGAGCAGCAGGACCGGCACGTCCAGACCCCGCAGCGCGTCCGGCGCCGGGCGCGGTCCGGTCACCGGCCCGCGCCCGGGAAAGCCGACGGCCGCCTCCTGGAGGGCCGCCCAGTCGGAGTCGAGGGGGGTCGTGCCGGTCTCCCACTCCAGGAAGGCGCGGACCCGGCGGGGCGTGGGCCGCAGCAGCGCCGGCAGCGCGTGCAGCAGGTAGGCCGCCTTGAACCCGGCGAAGCACTGGGTCGGGTCCAGGAGGAACAGGCGGCGTAGCCGGTCTGGTGCGCGCAGGGCGTACTGCAGGGCGATCCAGGCTCCGTAGGAGTGACCGCCGAGGTCCGTCTCCTCGATGCCGAGGCCGTCGAGGAGCGCGTCCAGCCAGCCGGCGAGGTCGGTGACCGTACGCAGGTGGCGGTCGCCGGCCGGCGTGCTCCGGCCTGGGGCGCCGATCAGGTCGACCGCATGGAGGCGGTGGGTGCGGGACAGCTCGCCGGCCTGCGCGTACCAGGAGGCCGAGGTCGCCGCACCACCGCCGGGGAGGAGGACGAGCGGCGGTCCGTCGGCCGGGCCGGTCACGTTGACGTGCGTCACGCCGAAGGGCGTGGGGACGGTCATCGCCTCCCGCCGCGCCGGCCACTTGGCCAGAACACTGTCGTACGCGGCGTGGAAACGGCCGGCGTCGTACGTACCGCGAGCGCTCACGAGCGGAACCCCCTGCTTCTCGGTCTTCTCTTACTCGGTCTTCTCTTGCACGGTCTTCTCTCGCGTCGAGTATTCTCTCGCTCAGCGAGATACTTGTTTGGCGAGATGATAGCCGGAGGTGATGCCCCGTGTCCGAGCAGGGACCGGAGATGCGCATCGTCCATCTGCTGCGCGCGGTCGCCGTCGAACTGGGCGCGCACAGCGCGCGGTTCGCGCAGCGCAACGGCATGCACCCCACCGACGTCCGCGCGCTGATCGCACTGCTGGACGCGTCGCGGGCGGGCGAGGAGATGACCGCCGGACGGCTGGGCGCCGCCCTCGGGCTGAACTCGGCGGGCACCACGGCCCTGGTCGACCGCCTGGAACGGGCCGGTCATGTGCGGCGGGTGCGCGACGAGCGGGACCGGCGCAGGGTCACCGTGCAGGTGGACGAGCGGGCGGTCGCCCTGGGCTGGGCCCACTTCGGGCCACTGATCGGGCAGGCGGTGGAGCTGCTGCGGGGTTACGACGAGCGGGAGTTGGAGGCAATCGTCTCCTTCCTGACCGGCGTCAGGGAGGCGGCGGCCGGGGACGGGCGGGAACCGTGAGAGACGCGCCACACCGGCCTCAGGTAACACGGGGTTCACATACGGGCAACGGACGGGAAATCGCCTGTTGGCACGCTGCGGGGCAGTAGACGCGACGCCCCGGTTCCGGCCCGGCGCCGCAGCACCCGCATGTGCGCCCAGACCCACCCCGAAGGATGTGTCCCCGTGACCTTCAAGGCCGAGTACATCTGGATCGACGGCACCGAGCCGACGGCCAAGCTCCGTTCCAAGACGAAGATCATCACGGACGCCCCCGCCGGCCTGGACGCCCTGCCGGTCTGGGGCTTCGACGGATCCTCCACCAACCAGGCCGAGGGCAGCTCCTCGGACTGCGTGCTCAAGCCGGTCTTCTCCTGCCCCGACCCGATCCGCGGCGGCGACGACATCCTGGTGCTGTGCGAGGTCCTCGACACGGACATGACGCCGCACCCGACCAACACCCGCGCCGCGCTGGCCGAGCTCTCCGAGCGGTTCGCCGCACAGGAGCCGATCTTCGGCATCGAGCAGGAGTACACCTTCTTCAAGGGCGCCCGCCCGCTCGGCTTCCCCGAGGGCGGCTTCCCGGCCGCGCAGGGCGGCTACTACTGCGGCGTCGGCTCGGACGAGATCTTCGGCCGCGACGTCGTCGAGGCCCACCTGGACAACTGCCTCAAGGCCGGCCTCGGCATCTCCGGCATCAACGCCGAGGTCATGCCCGGCCAGTGGGAGTTCCAGGTCGGCCCGCTGGCTCCGCTGGAGGTCTCCGACCAGCTGTGGGTGGCCCGCTGGCTGCTCTACCGCACCGCCGAGGACTTCGGCGTCTCCGCCACCCTCGACCCCAAGCCGGTCAAGGGCGACTGGAACGGCGCGGGCGCGCACACCAACTTCTCCACCAAGGCGATGCGCGAGGGCTACGACGCCATCATCACCGCCGCCGAGTCGCTCGGCGAGGGCTCCAAGCCGATGGACCACGTCAAGAACTACGGCGCCGGCATCGACGACCGTCTGACCGGCCTGCACGAGACCGCCCCGTGGAACGAGTACTCCTACGGCGTCTCCGACCGCGGCGCCTCGGTCCGCATCCCGTGGCAGGTCGAGAAGGACGGCAAGGGCTACATCGAGGACCGCCGTCCGAACGCCAACGTCGACCCGTACGTGGTGACCCGCCTGCTGGTGGACACCTGCTGCTCCGCGCTGGAGAAGGCCGGCCAGGTCTGATCAGGCATCCGGCTCGCGCGCTGGGGCGTCCACCACGACGGTGGGCGCCCTCGCGCGTGCCACGGAGCGGAATGCCGCGTCGACTTCACGCCGCAGCGGCGTCCACGCAGTGAGAGGAGGCTCCTCTCCCACGCCTCCGTCTGCTTCAATGGGCCCATGGTCGGCTTCCGGAAGTACGCGGCAACGGGTCGCCATGACCTCGAGCCCTTCTGGCCCTCCCGTCAGCACGACGACTTCGACCGGGTGTGTTGCCGCGCTTCGACCGCGCCGGCCCTCTAGAACGCCGTACACCCAGGGCTTTCCGCTGGCGCGCACGACGTACGTCCCGCGACGCGCGCCCGTCCACGAACTCGCGCCCGTCGCCCCTCCCGACGAACCTCTCGCGCGAAAGAGCTGACGTCTCATGGCGACCACCCGCTCCCTGTCCACCGTTCCCCTCGCCTCCTCCGCCTCCTCCCCCGTCACCTCCCTCCCCGCCTCCGGTGACCCCCGGCACCGGCCGCGTGCCGTCGACCGGGACGAGGCGGCGTACGTCGCGGACCTGCTGCCGCCCGGCGCCACCTGGCTGCCCGCTCCCCCGCACGCCCTGCCCGCGCTGCCGGGGCGGCCACCGATGGTCGGCTACCTGGTACTCGTCCCGGCCGACCGGCACCAGCCGCCGTTCCCGCCGGTGGGTGTGGACGGCACGCCGCCGAAGGCCACCGGGGACGGCGCCGGCGCCCCGGGTGACGGCCAGGGCGGCGACCCGCTCGTCCGGATCGACACCGCGCGCCGCACCGCCGCGGTGGACGGCCGCGAACTCGACCTGACCTACCTGGAGTTCGAGCTGCTCGCGCATCTCGTCACGCATCCGCACCGCGTACACACCCGCGACCGGCTGGTCACCACGGTGTGGGGGTACGGTCACGTGGGCGACGGCCGCACCGTCGACGTGCACGTCGCCCGGCTGCGCCGCAAGCTCGGTGCCGAGCACCGCCGGACGATCCAGACCGTCCGGCGCGTCGGCTACAAGTACACGCCGCCGAACGGACGGTGAGCCACCGCCGCCGGTTTCTGCCGACGGCAGACAGCGCTTCCTCCGGGTCACCGCACCGGGCACAGTGACCCGTATGAGGCTACTGGTGCTGGGCGGTACGGAGTTCGTGGGGCGGGCCGTGGTCGAGGCGGCGCTCGGGCGCGGCTGGGAGGTGACCGTCCTCCACCGCGGACGGCACGCCCCGCCGCCCGGGGCACGGGCGCTGCACGGCGACCGCACCGCACCCGACGGGCTCACCGCCCTGGCCGACGGCACGTGGGACGCCGTCGTCGACACCTGGTCGGCGGCGCCCCAGGTGGTGCGGGACGCGGCGCGGCTGCTGCGGGGCCGCGCCGGCCGGTACGTGTACGTGTCCAGCTGCTCGGTGTACGCCTGGGCCCCGCCCGCCGGGTACACCGAGGACGCCCCGCTCGTCGAGGGCGCCTCGGCGGACGCCGGGCAGAGCGACTACGCCCGGGACAAGCGGGGCGCCGAGCTGGCCGTGCTGGACGCCTTCGGCGCGGACCGTTCGGTGCTCGCCCGGTCCGGGCTGATCCTCGGCCCGTACGAGAACATCGGGCGGCTGCCGTGGTGGCTGAACCGCGTCGCACGCGGCGGCCCGGTGCTCGCGCCGGGTCCGCGGGACCTGCCCCTCCAGTACGTCGACGTCCGCGACCTCGCCGACTGGGTCCTCGGGGCGGTGGAGCGGGAACTCAGCGGCCCCTGCAACCTGGTCTCCCCGCCGGGGCACACCACCATGGGCGCCCTGCTCGACGCCTGCGTGAGGGTGACGGGCGGCCCGGCGGAGCTGCGCTGGACCGCCCCCAGAACCGTCCTCGACGCCGGCATCGAGCCCTGGACGCGACTGCCGGTGTGGACGCCACCGGGCAGCGACCTGCACGACGCCCTGCACGGCGCGGACGTCTCCCGGGCGCTGGCGACGGGCCTGAACTGCCGGCCGGCCGGTGACACCGTCGCCGACACCTGGGCCTGGCTGCGGGAGATCGGCGGCACGGCGCCGCGGCGCCCGGACCGGCCGCCGGTCGGGCTGGACCCGGAGACGGAGGCGAAGGTCCTCGGCGCCGACCGGAGCGGGCCCGGCGAAGGTGTACCTGACACCACCTCCTGACCGGGGGGTTCGGCCCAGTGACCCGTGCCGCCGCCTCGGCGAGACTGACGGCATGAGCATCGAGACGAAGCGCGACGACCAGAAGAGCGGCCTGATGACACGTACGCGGGGTGTGGCGCTGTCGGCCGTGCGGGGACTTGCGCTGGCACTGATCTCCCTGCCCGGCGCGGTGCTGTGCTTCTGCCTGACCCTGGTGTCCATCGCGCTCGTCCCGATCGGGATCGGCCTCGTCACCACGCCGTGGGTGCTGACGGGCGTGCGGATGTTCGCGGACTGGCGTCGGCTGCTCGCCGCCGAGTGGGGCGGGGTGCGGATCCAGCGGGCGTACCGGCCGCTGCCCGAGAACGCCAACCCGTGGGCGCGCACCTTCGGCATGCTCGGTGACCCTGCGACCTGGCGGGACTTCCTGTGGCTGCCGGTCGACATGACGGCCGGTTTCGTCACCGCGCTGCTGACCTTCGCGCTGCCGCTGTACCCGTTGGAGGGGCTCGTGATCGCGGCCGGGCTGTGGCGGGTCCTGCCCGACGGGTACTGGTACGGGTTCGTCCGCGTCACCGACCAGACCTCGGCCTTCTACGCCGCCGCACTGGGCGCCGTTCTCCTCGTCGCCGCGTACTGGCTCACCCCGCTCCTGCTGCGCGCCCACTTCCGGCTCACCGGCGCCGTCCTCGGCTCCGGCCAGGAGGAACTCGCCGAGCGGGTACGCGTGCTGACCGAGACCCGCCGTGACGCCGTGGACACCTCCGCCGCCGAACTGCGCCGCATCGAGCGCGACCTGCACGACGGGGCGCAGGCCCGGCTGGTCGCCATGGGCATGGACCTGGGCACCATCGAGACGCTGCTGGAGAAGAACCCGGCGAAGGCCCGGGAACTCCTCGCACAGACCCGCCGGTCCTCCGCCGAGGCGCTGACCGAACTGCGCGAACTGGTGCGCGGCATCCACCCGCCGGTGCTCGCCGAACGCGGCCTGGGCGACGCCGTACGGGCCCTGTCGCTGCGGCTGCCCGTCACCGTCGAGGTCGAGGCGGAGCTGCCCGGCCGCGCGGAGGCCCCGGTGGAGTCGGCCGGGTACTTCGCTGTCAGCGAGATCCTCACCAACGCCGTGAAGCACTCCGGTGCGGACCGGATCTGGATCGACATGCACCACGTGGAAGGTCATCTGCGCATCTCCGTCACCGACAACGGCAAGGGCGGCGCGGTGATCGGAGCCGGGTCGGGCCTGGCCGGGGTGGAGCGGCGACTCGGTACATTCGACGGCGTCCTGGCCGTCAGTTCACCCGCGGGCGGCCCCACCATGGTCACCATGGAGATCCCTTGCGCGTTGTCCTAGCCGAAGACCTGTTCCTGCTGCGCGACGGGCTGGTCCGGCTCCTCGAGGCCCACGACTTCGAGATCGCCGCGGCCGTCGAGACCGGCCCCGAGCTGTCCCGGGCACTGGCCGAACTGGAGCCGGACGTCGCCGTCGTCGACGTACGCCTGCCGCCCACGCTCACCGACGAGGGCCTGCAGTGCGCACTCGAGGCCCGCCGCAAGCGGCCGGGGCTGCCGGTGCTGGTCCTCTCCCAGCACGTGGAGCAGCTGTACGCGCGGGAGCTGCTCGCCGACGGCAGCGGCGGGGTGGGATACCTGCTCAAGGACCGGGTGTTCGACGCGGAGCAGTTCGTGGACGCGGTACGGCGCGTCGCGGCGGGCGGTACGGCGATGGACCCGCAGGTCATCCAGCAACTGCTCAGCCGGCGTGCGGCTCAGGACCGGCCGCTGGAGCGGCTCACCCCCCGGGAGCGGGAGGTGCTGGAGCTGATGGCGCAGGGACGGACCAACGCGGCGATCGCCGGCAGGCTCGTCGTCACGGAGCGGGCGATCGCGAAACACACGGCGAACATCTTCGCCAAGCTGAGCCTCGAGGTGTCGGACGACGACAACCGCCGTGTGCTGGCGGTTCTGGCGTATCTGGACCGCGGCCGCTGACCACTTGAGTCCCACAGGACCCGGCAGTTCCCGAGGCGACTGAACACCCCTGGGACGGGCTCCGTATGGAAGGGAGCCGCTTCACTCCTGTCGGGCGCCCTCGATGCCCCGCAAGGAAGTCAGAGGAGTTCCATGGGACGCAACACAAGAAAACGCCGTACGCCGCTGGCCACCAAGGTCGTAGCCGGGGCGGCGGCCCTGGCGGTCGGCGGGGGCGGGCTGGTCTGGGCGAACTTCCACGCCTCGGCGCACGAGGAGAATCCGGCACACAACCGGACGAGGTCCGCCGCCGCGCAGGTCGCGACGATCGACTGCCCCGACGTCGGCCAGCAGATCCGTGACGTGCCGGACCGGGCGCGCGGGGAGGTCGACGGCGAACTCGCCACGATGGACGGCCAGATCACCGACGCCTACAAGCGCCTCGCCACCACGCGCCGCGCCCAGGCCGGTGACTCGCGGTACGTGCAGAACGCCATCCTCGGCCCGCTGGGGGACCGCCGGAAGGCGGTCATCGACCGGATCCAGCTGCAGGTCGACCGGGCCGGCGGCAAGGCCGACGCCGACCTGGACGAACTGGCCCAGTGCCAGGGCCGGCCCGCGGAGCAGCCGCAGGACGGCGACGGCCAGGACGGCGACGGCCAGAATGACGGCCAGGACGGCGACGGTCAGGGCCAGGACGGCGGCCAGGACCCGGACGACAACGGCAACGGCGTCGCCGGCCCGGTGGCCGACGACTTCATCGACATCAACGACGTCCAGCCCGGCTCCCGCAACAGCCAGAACGGCCTGGCCGCGGACGGAGACGGCGGTTCCACGGGCACCTTCACCACGGACTGCGGTGTCAACGAGAACGACCTGTTCAACAGCGACAACCTGATCGCCGCCCCGGGCGTCGACAACGGCGCGCACCACGTGCACGACTACGTCGGCAACCAGGACAACGACGCCTTCTCCAGCGACGAGGACCTGGCGAACGCCGACACCTCGTGCCAGAACCAGGGCGACAGGTCCACCTACTACTGGCCGGTGCTGCGCCTCCAGGACGGTACGGAGGAGTTCGACGCGGACGACCTGGGCGGCGGCGCCGACGGCAACGTCGGCAAGATCCTGAAGCCGGCCCGGGCGGAGCTGAGGTTCGTCGGCAACCAGCAGGGCGACGTCGTCGCCATGCCGAAGTTCCTGCGCATCATCACCGGTGACGCCAAGTCCTTCACCAACGGCGACGCGAACGCCAACAGTTCGTGGAGCTGCACCGGCTTCGAGGACCGGCAGGTCACCGACAAGTACCCGATCTGCCCGGAGGGCAGCCAGGTGGTGCGCACGGCCAACTTCCAGAGCTGCTGGGACGGCCAGAACATCGACAGCGCCAACCACCGGGACCACGTGGCGTTCGTCCAGCAGGACGGCAGCTGCGCGAACGGCTTCCGGGCCATCCCTCAGCTCCAGGTCCGCCTGGTGTACGACATCCCCGCCCCGACCGTCGAGAACGGCTCGGTGCGCGACCCGTACGCCGTGGACAGCTTCCCGGAGCAGCTGCACAAGCCGATCACCGATCACAACGACTTCATCAACGTCATGGACGAGGACCTGATGAACGAGGTGGTCGACTGCATCAACAGCGGCGAGGACTGCCAGTAGCCGGCAGTCCCAGGACGGGTGAGGGGGCCGGTGGCGGCATGCGCCACCGGCCCCCTCGCCGTCCCGTACGGGTCAGCCGCCGTGCCCGCCATGCCCCGGCGAGTGGCCGCCGCCGTGGCGCGTGCCCTGCTCCAGGGTTCCGCCGAGCCGGCCGCGCAGGTCCGCCACGACGTCCTCGTGGCCGACGGCGACCCACTTGCGGCCGACGAGGTAGTGACCGCCGTAGTCCTTGGCCGTGTCGAGCCACTCGCGCTGCCCCCGGTCGGTGGCGAAGGTGGCGAGTACGTACTTCTCGTCGCCCTTCCCGCACAGGGCCTGGCGGATGGTGTCCTCGTCGGTCTGCATGTCCGGGGCGCACTTCGCCTCGGCGGCCAGGTGCTCCAGGCTGCCGGTCACCGTCCTCGGCACGGCCGCCGGGGCGTCCCCGCCGGATCCGCACCCCGTCAGCGCCAGTACCGCCACCGCTGCGACCGGCGCGAGCATCGGTCGGGTCAGCCTCATGTGTTCCTCCGGTCCGCTGTGACGACATGCCGCCCGGAGCCCCGGCGAGGGCTCTCTTCATCGGTACGGCCGCGGGGCGCGAAGTATTCAGCGATCCGGGTGCCCTTGCGGGCACACCCGTGCGAAAGTGGCAGCCGTGGACCAGGACTGGGAAGACCGTGTCACCGCAGCGTGGGCGGCGTTCGACGACTGCGCCGAAGACGAGGCCGCCGCCTTCCGCGCGGTGATCGACACGCTCGCCGACGAGTTGCCCGCCGACAGCCCCCTCGGCCTGTTCGAGCGGGCCTGCGCCTGGGACTCCACGGGCCACTCCGACCGGGCCGTGCCCCTGTACCGTGAGGCACTGGCGCGCGGACTGAGTCGGGTCAGCGGCTACAAAGGCCGCCGGGCGAAGATCCAGCTCTCCAGCTCCCTGCGGAACACCGGACACCCGGAGGAGGGCGTCAAGCTGCTGTCGCCCGAGCTGCTGGCCCCGTCGGACGAACTGGACGACGCCGTTCGCGCCACGCTCGCGCTCTGCCTGTCGAGCATGGGCCGCGACCGTGAGGGCCTGTCGCTGGTGCTCGGAGCGCTCGCGCCCCATCTGCCGCGTTATCAGCGCTCGATGGCCACCTACGCACGGCTGCTGGTGGAACCCGAGGACTGATCCGGGCACGGTGACCAACCACCGATTCGCTCGTTCTGCTGAACGTGCAGCCACAGGATGTCGCCCCGCGCCCCGCACCGTCCTCCACTTCCCCGGCCCACCCGGTCGTCGACGTCGAGCAGGCCGAGGCCGCGCTCGTCGAGCACTACCCGCGTCTGGTCCGGCTCGCCTACCTGGTGCTGCCGCCGGGCCTCGGCCGGAGCCGCCGCGTCCTGACCGCGCACGCCCTCACTCAGCGCGCGCTGCCCCGCAACCGGACGACGGCACCCGTGATCCCGGCCCAGTCGCCGGGCCGCGACACCGACCCCGGCTACGCCCTGGTCCGCCTCCGGGTCGTCCGTACGGCGCTGGAGGCGGGCCTCCCGCTCAGGCGGCGCGCGTGGCCCAAGCGGTCCCAGCTGCCGCCGCTGCTGCCCCAGGTGCGGGGACTCAAGCTCTTCCCGCGCTCCGGCGGCGCCGACGAACTCGCCCTGGACCAGCGGCTGTCGGCCCTCACCGCGCCGGGCCGGGCGGCGTACGTGCTGCGGGGGCTGGAGAAGCTCCCCGACGGCGACGTGCGGCAGCTGCTCGGCGCCGCCGGGGTCACCGACGCGGACGCCGCGCTGCGGGAGGCCGCCGAGCTGCCCGGCCGGTACGAACTGCTCGGCTCCGCCGAGTTCGACCCCTGCTCGCTGCAGGCCCGGCCGACCGACCTGATGCGCCGCCGGCAGCACACGAAGGCCGCGCTGGTCGCGGGTGCGGCCCTGGTGGTGTGCGGGGCGCTGCTGGGCCTGCCCGGCGACGGCTGGGGACCGGACGGCGCCGCCGCCCCGCCCTACGCCCACAACCCGGCGGCGCAGGCCGCCCTCGACCCCGGCAGACTCACGAAGGCCGCCCCCGCCGCGTGGGAGACCTCCGCGCGCACCGACTTCTCGGTGTGGCCGGCCCGCGGGGACCTCACCGGCGACAGGGAGCTGCTGCGCCGTGCCCTCGCCGTCTGGGCCCGGCCCGGCGCGAGCGTGAGGGTGTCGGCGACGCCGGGCACCCCGACCGGCGGCCCCGCCGGCCCGCCCCAGCTGCTGTACGCCGGGAACGTCGACAACGCGCGTGTGGTGATCCTGCACGACGGTCTGCGCGTCGTCAGGTACGCCGAGCCGAAGGACGGCACGGCCGGCGCCGCCCTGGACCTCGCGCGCACCGACGGGGCCGACCGGGCGCACGCCGGCGCGGTGGTCCTCGGCCGGGCCGACGGCAACGTCCGCTACCTGACGGCGCCCTGGGTGACGAAGGCGGCCGGGCGGGACCTCGCCGACCCGGACTCCGCCACGCGGGACCTGACGCTGACCCGGGGTGTGACCTCGCCGGTGGCCGGCCCCGTGCGGCAGGAGTCGGGGGCGTGCACGTCCTGGAACGTCCTGGAGCTGACCGACGGCCCGGACACCCGTGTGGTGACCGACCTCGGCGAGCTGGTCCCGGCCCGCCTCACCACCGGACGCCCCGGCTCGGCCGAGGACGCCTCCGGCGGCGAGGCGTTGCGCGCCTGGGCGCCGTACGCCTGCTCGCTGGGCGCGGTGCGCGGTCAGGGCGTGCGGTCGGTGAACGCCTGGCGGTTCGCGACGCAGCCGCTGCCCGACGCGGCCGGGTCGGGAGACTGGATGTGCACCCGGGCCGAGACCTGGCGTGGCCGCGGGGCGCGGGTGCTGGCCCAGTTCCGGACGCCGGGCGGGGCGCGGGGCGCGGTGGCGGCGAAGGCGCAGGACGTACCGGCGTGCGGCGCGCGCGACCCGCACGTGCTGGCCGGGGTGCTGTGGAAGTCGCAGGACGGGCACTGGTACCTGCTGGCCGCCGGCAGCGGTGACGCGGAGTCGGTCGGGGCGACGGGCGGCATCAGCGGCTCGGCCGACGGCAACCTGCTGACGGTGAGGACCGAGCAGGGCGCGCGGGCCGAGCTGACGGGAACCCTGGAGGACGGGCGGACGATCGGCGGTCTGCGGTAGGACACCGACGCCCGGTCCGGCCCGTTCGAAGGCCGGATTCGATCGGTAAGGTGTTCGTATGACTACCGGGGTGCGCCGCAGGATGGGCGTCGAGGAGCGACGGCAGCAGTTGATCGGCGTCGCGCTCGAGCTGTTCAGCCGCCGCTCGCCCGACGAGGTCTCCATCGACGAGATAGCGTCGGCCGCGGGCATCTCGCGCCCGCTGGTCTACCACTACTTCCCCGGCAAACTCAGCCTGTACGAGGCCGCGTTGAAGCGCGCCTCGGACGACCTGGCGGCCCGCTTCGTCGAGCCGGCCGAGGGCCCGCTGGGTGCGCGGCTGCTGCGGGTGATGGGCCGGTACTTCGACTTCGTCGACGAGCACGGACCCGGTTTCTCGGCGCTGATGCGCGGTGGTCCGGCCGTCGCCGCGGGCGGAGCCTGCTCGGTGAGCACGGCCTCCACGACCGACGCGCTCGTGGACTCCGTGCGGCAGGCCGCGTATGTCCAGATCCTTACGCACCTGGGCGTCACCGATCCGCCCGCACGGCTGGAACTGGTCGTCCGTTCCTGGATCTCGCTCGCCGAGTCGACGGCCCTGATCTGGCTGGACGGGCGCCGCATCCCCCGGGCCGAGCTGGAGGTCCAGCTCGTGCACGACTTCGCCGCGCTGGCCGCGGTGAGCGCCGCCCACGACGAGGAGATGCGCGCCCTGCTGCGCCGTGTCGTCGAGGACGAGCCGGCCGGCGGCCCCTTCGGCGGCCTGGCCGGCCGGCTCACCGCTCTCGCGGGTTAGCTCTCGAACTTCCGGTACGACGGGTCCAGGTCGCGTATCTCGGCGGAGGCGTGCAGGGCGAGGCCGTCGCCCGGCTTGACGTACTGGCGCAGCAGCTCCAGTACGGCCTCGGTGAGGCGCACCTTGGTCTCGTCGGTGCGGCCGGGGAGCAGCCCCAGGGTGACGTGCACGACGGCGTGCCCCTCGGTGTCGGGGCCGACCGTGGTGTCCTCACCGCGGCGGAACTGCGTCTTGCAGGCCGGCGGCTTGGCGGCCGCGATCTCTACGACGGCGGTGTGCAGGGCCCGCGCGAAGGCGGGCCGGTCGAAGTCGTCCGCGAGCTCGGCGGAGTAGTCGACGGTGATCTGCGGCATGAGCCCTCCCGTTTCAGGAAACAGCAGGGCTCACCCTAACCGCAGTGCTCCTGCCGTCAGCCGGCCCGCTGGAACACGGCGACCGTACGGCCGGGCACGGTGAACGTGCCGTTCTGCGCCACGTACGAGGACTCCTTCACGACGGAGTCGGCGCCCTCCGCCTGCACGGGGTGCAGCCGGTAGCCGGCCCCGGCCGCCGCCTCGACGCGCTGCTCCTGCCGCTCGGGGGTGGCGTTGAAGACGACCACGAGGTCACCGAGAAGCATCGTGATCACGCCGGGCGTCTCGTCCTTCCCGGAGAGCGGGAAGGAGAGCCGGGACTGCACCTGCCCCGCCGTGGCCAGGGAGAAGTCCTTCTCGCTCGTACGGATCTTCAGCAGGTCCTGGTACGCCGCCGAGGCGCCCGTGATCTGCGGGCAGCCGACCGCGACCGTGCTCAGCAGTGGTCCCGCGTAGGGCCACTTGTCCTTGTTGTCGGCGGCCGGGGGCAGTCCGCGGCCGAAGCCGTTGCCGTCGGCGCAGTTCCAGTGGATGGCGTTGTACCAGTCGCCGCTGTCGTAGGAGTTGCGGTCCAGCGACTTGGAGCGCAGCAGGTCGGTGCCCGCCTGGGAGAGCGCCGGCCCCTGCGAGAGGGCGGCGGTCGCCATGGCGAGGACCTGCATGCGGGCCCGGTCACCGGCGGGCGTGTCCTTCGGCAGCTTGAAGGCCAGCGCGTCGAAGAGGGACTCGTTGTCGTGCGCGTCGGCGTAGGCGAGGGCGTCGCCCGGGGCCTCGGCGTAGCCGGCGGGGGCGCCGTTGTAGTCGACCTCGGAGCCCTTGACCTCCTTGCCGTCGGTGTCCGTGAAGGTGTAGCCGGCGAGGTTGCCGCTCAGCCCGACCTTGACCAGGTCCTGGTAGTGCAGCAGGCGGGCCTTCTGCTCGGCCGGGGTGCCGTTGTCCGCGGCGGGGTTGGGGTCGGTGTACAGGCCCGACGCGAAGCCCTGGACGCCGGGGTCGGCGTCGAAGGGGCCGCCGCCGCGCACGGCGTCGCGGGCGCGGTCGGAGAAGGTCGCGATGCCGGTGCCGGCCATGTTCTTCTGGGTGGCCTGCGTGAAGCGGGCGTCGTCGGCGACCTCGCCGAAGTTCCAGCCCTCGCCGTACAGGATGATCTTCTTGCCGTCGACGCCGTCCTTCTCGGGGGTGAGGGCGTCGAGGGCCTTGCGGACCGCGAGGATGTTCTCCTTCGGGTGGTGGCCCATGAGGTCGAAGCGGAAGCCGTCGACCTTGTACTCCTTGGCCCAGGTGACGACCGAGTCGACGACCAGCTTGCCCATCATGGCGTTCTCGGTGGCGGTGCCCGCACAGCAGGTGCTGTTCGCCACCGACCCGTCGGCGAGGAGCCGCTGGTAGTAGCCGGGGACGACCCGGTCGAGGACGCTGGTCTTCGCCTGGCCGCTCGCCGCGGTGTGGTTGTAGACGACGTCCATGACGACCCGCAGGCCGTCCTCGTTGAGGGCCTTGACCATCTCGCGGAACTCGACCGTGCGGGCGGTGCCGTCCGGGTCGGTGGCGTAGGAGCCCTCGGGGACCGTGTAGTGATACGGGTCGTAGCCCCAGTTGTAGGCGTCCTTGCCGGCGGCCTTCGCCACGCACTCCTGCTGCTTGTCGGAGTCGGCCGGGAGCGCGGCGAGGTCGCAGTCGACGGTGGCCTGGTCGGACTTCTTCTCGGGGATGGTGGCGATGTCGAAGGCGGGCAGGAGGTGGACGTACGACGTGCCCGCCCCGGCCAGCTCGCGCAGGTGCTCGGAGCCGTCGCTCCTCTCGTCGGTGAAGGCGAGGTAGGTGCCCCGGTGGTCGGGGTCCGCCGTCCGGTCCGCGACGGAGAAGTCGCGGATGTGCAGCTCCTGGATCTGGGCGTCCCTGAGCGGTACCGCCTCGGGCTTCTCGTAGCGGTCCCAGCCGCGCGGGGCGAGGGAACGGTCGCCCAGGTCGACGACGAGGCTGCGCTCGGAGTCGGTGGTCAGGGCGAGCGAGTACGGGTCGGTGACCTTGTTGGTGACGACCTCGCCGGCGTCCGGCGCCCACACCTTCACGGCGTAGCGGTAGGCCTGGCCCTTCCAGGACTTCGGACCGGTGGCGGACCAGACACCGCTGTCGTCGTCGCGCCGCATCCGGACCGTGCGGTCACCGATCTCCAGGGACACGCTCTGCGCGGTCGGCGCCCACACGGACAGCGTGGGACGGCCGTGCCGGAAGGTCGGCCCGAGGCCGGCCCCGGTCGCCTCGGCGGCGTACAGGTCGTCCAGGACGCCGCCGGTCTGCACGCCCGTCGCCGCGAGCACGGCGCCGGTGGCGGCACGCTGGGAGGCGACGACCTGGCCGCGCAGCGCCTCGCGCACCCGGTCGCGGTCGCGCGGGTCGACGGACCAGGCGGCGTAGGCCTCGAGGTGCGGGAACTTCGCCTTCTGGGCGTCGGTGAGGGTGGTCCTGGTGAGGCGGAGCCAGGCGGTCTCGTCGTCGGCGGTCAGGGTGCCGTTCTCGGCCTTGACCGAGCCGTTGCGGGAGGCGAGCAGCTGGGTGGAGGCGGCGCCGTCGGAGCCGTTCCAGGCGACGGTGTTCCGGTCGATCCAGACCGCCTTGGAGGTGGTGAGGTCGACGGCCGCCGCCGAGCCGGCCGGCTGCGGCAGCAGGTACTTCTCCTCGCCGCTGAGCAGCCACACCTCGTGGCCGTCGGCCTTGAGGTCGAGGGCCTGGTCGGTGGGGAGGTCCTTCTCGTCGCCCTTGTGGACGATGTAGCTGAGACTGTCGGCACCCTCGGTGAGCGGTACCTCGAAGACCGCGCCATAGGAATCAGTCTTCACCGGCATCAGCGGCTTCGACCAGTCGGTGGGGTTCGCGGCGTCGCCCCAGACGTGCAGGCCCCAGCCGTCGTAGTTCCCGTCGGCGCGGTGGTAGTGCAGGACGGCCTTGGTGGTGTCCTGGGCGGGGTACTCGGGCCGCTCCGTGGTGACCTGCTCCTTGCCCTGCTCGATCCACACCTCGCCCGTCCGGGTGACGTCGATCGTGCGGTCGGCGGTGACGTCCTTGTTTCCGTCCTTGTCGATGACGAGGAAGTTCACGTTGCTCGCGCCGGGCTTGAGCTTGACGTGGGCGAAGGCGCCGTAGGCGTCGCGGCCGGTGAAGGGGTGGCTGTCGGGCCAGGTGGTCGCCTCGCCGTCGGCGAGGTCGCCCCAGGCGTACAGGCCCCAGTCGTCGTAGTTCCCGTCCTCGCGCTTGTAGTGGACGATCGCGTAATCGCGGGACGCGGCGGTGGGCGGCTGCTCGACGGGCGGGGTGCCGGTCGTGGAGGCGGCCGTGGCGCTCGCGGTGCGGCCCGCCGAGTCGACGACGACCGCCTTGTAGCGCAGGGCGGTGCCGGCCGGGGTGTCCTCGCCGATGGTGTGGGTGACCTTGTACGGGGCGTGGTCGGCGGAGCCGAGGGTGCGCCACTTGCCGTCGCCGGTCTGGGCGGCGAAGACGACGCGGTTCAGCTGTCCGCCGGTGACGCCGGCCGTCAGCTCGACGGTGCCCGTGGCGCCCGGCTCGGGGGCGGTGAGGGTGACCGTCGGCCCGGTCGTGGGCTCGGCGAGCGGGCCGGCGGCCTTGAGGACGATGGCCGACCCGGCCGGGACGGTGACCGTGACCTTGCTGTCGGCGCCCGACTTCACGTCGTCGTCGGTGCCGTACAGGCCGCGGAAGGTCATGCCGGCCGAGCCGGTCCGGAAGGTCGCGGTCTTCGCCTCGCCCGCGTTGTTGAAGGCGACGAGGTACTCGGTGCCGCTCTCGGCGTCGGTGCGGGAGAAGGCGTAGACGCCGGCGCCGTCGGCCGCGTAGCGCTCGGTCTGCACTCCGTCGGCGAGGGCGGGGTGGGCCTTGCGGAGCTTCGCGAGAGCACTGATCTGCTGGTAGAGCGGTGCTCGCGTGTCGTACGCGTCGTCGGCGTGGGTGCGGTCCGTGCCGAGCTGGTCGTCGTCCAGGTAGTCGGCGGTGCGGGAGGCGAACATGGTCTGGCGGGCGTCCTTGTCGCCGCCGGCGCCGGTGAAGCCCTGCTCGTCGCCGTAGTAGACGACGGGATTGCCCCGGTTGAGGAACATCAGCTCGTTGGCGAGCCGCGCCTTCTTCAGCAACTGGGCGTCGGTGGCCTCCGGGTCGTCCTGCTTGAGGAAGGTGCCGAAGCGGCCCATGTCGTGGTTGCCGAGGAAGGTGACCTGTTCGTAGGCGTTGGCCTTGTCGGTCGTGTACTTCCAGTCGTCACCGAAGACGGCCCCCAGCTTCTTCGCGCTGCCGCCCTGGGAGGCGTACGCGCGGGCGGCGTCCTGGAAGGGGAAGTCGAGAGTCGAGTCCAGGCGGCCCTGGGTGACGTACGGGGAGGTGACGGAGGTGTCGGCGGAGTAGACCTCGCCGAACATGAAGAAGTCGTCGCGTCCCTTCTTCGCCGCGTACGCGTCGAGCGCGGTCGCCCACTGGGTCCAGAACTCCATGTTGACGTGCTTCACGGTGTCGATGCGGAAGCCGTCGATGGCGAAGTCCTTCACCCACCGCTGGTAGATCTTCTCCATGCCGCTGACGACCTCGGGCCGTTCGGTCCACAGGTCGTCGAGGCCGGAGAAGTCGCCGTAGGTGGCGGACTCGCCGGCCCAGGTGGAGTCGCCGCGGTTGTGGTACATCCCGGGGTCGTTGAGCCACTTCGGGACCTTGAGGTCCTTCTTCGCGGCGGGGACGACCGGCGTGCGCGGGAAGGAACCCGCGTCCACCCCAGGGAACCGGTTGCCGCCGTCGGCGTGGTCGGCGTCGTCGAAGGGCTCGCCGTCCCGGGTCAGATAGGGGAAGGCGCCCTTGGAGAGGTAGTCGTAGGACTTCTCCTCGTAGTCGACGACATCGGCGGTGTGGTTGGTGATGACGTCGAAGAAGACCTTCATGCCCTTGGCGTGTGCCTTGGAGATGAGGTTCTTGAGGTCCTGGTTGGTGCCGAAGTGCGGGTCGACCTGGGTGAAGTCGGTGATCCAGTAGCCGTGGTAGCCGGCGGAGGCGTTCTCGCCGGTGCCCTGCACGGGCTGGTTCTTGAAGATGGGCGCCATCCAGATGGAGGTGGTGCCCAGGCCCTTGATGTAGTCGAGCCTCTCGGCCAGGCCCTTGAGGTCGCCGCCCTGGTAGAAGCCCTTGTCGGTGGGGTCGTAGCCGGTGGCGAGCCGGGTGCCGGTCAGGCCGCCCTTGTCGTTGCGGGTGTCACCGTTGGCGAAGCGGTCCGGCAGGACGAAGTAGAACTGCTCGCGGGTGAGGTCGTGGCGGGCGTCGGCCTTCGCCAGCTCGGCGTCGGACGGGGGCGCGGGCGGGGCGACGGCCCGCGCGGCGAGGGGCGGGAGGAGGGCTGCGGCGAGCGCGGTCACGGTGACGGCCGCGACCCGTCTCGCTCGTGCGGTGCGGCGCGCGACAGGCACCGGCCATCTCGGTATCACAGGCGTGAACTCCTTGCGACTACGGCTCGATCGGGTCCGACCCCGGCGAGACCGTAACGCCGACGCAAGGCTTGCAGCAAGACTTGCGAAAGTAACAGAAAGGAATTCCATGGCACTTGCCCCCGCGCCTTCCGGCCGGCCCGACGCGCAAGGCCCGCCGCTTCCCCGTGGGGAGGCGGTGGGCCTTGCGCGTCCTGGGCGTTGCCGGGGGTCAGGCCCGGGTCCACCACACCGTCGTGTCCGCCGGCACCTTCGCCTCGCCGGCCGTCTCGGTCACCTCGTCGCTGGCCAGCAGCACCCGGCCGTACGCGGGCATCGCGACCGACTCGCCGGTGGTGTTGGCCACGCACACGAACTCCCCGCGCCGGAAGGCGACGACGCCCTCGGGGGCACGCAGCCACTCCACGGCGTCGCCCGCGCCCAGGTCGGGGTCGCGGCGGCGCACCGCCAGCGCGGAGCGGTACAGCTCCAGGGTGGAGCCGGGCTCGCCGGTCTGCGCCTCGACGCTCAGCTCGCCCCAGGCCGTCGGCTGCGGCAGCCAGCTGCCGCCGTCGCCGAAGCCGTACGACGACCCCGTGCGCGTCCACGGGATCGGCACCCGGCAGCCGTCGCGGAAGCCGTCCTGCCCGGCGCCCCGGAAGTACGCCGGGTCCTGGCGCACCTCGTCGGGGAGGTCGACGACGTCCGGCAGGCCGAGTTCCTCACCCTGGTAGACGTAGGCCGAGCCGGGCAGCGCCAGCATGAGGAGGGTGGCCGCCCGTGCCCGGCGCAGGCCCGTCTCGCGGTCGCCGGCCAGGCGGATCTGGGTGCCGAGGCCCGCCGGGTTGGCGAAGCGGGTGGCGTGCCGGGTGACGTCGTGGTTGGAGAGGACCCAGGTGGCCGGGGCGCCGACCGGGCGCATGGCGTCCAGCGTGCGGTCGATGACCGTGCGCAGTTCCTCGGCGTCCCAGTGGGTGCCCAGGTACTGGAAGTTGAACGCCTGGTGCAGTTCGTCGGGGCGGACGTAGTTCGCGGTCCGCTCGACGGTCGGGGTCCACGCCTCGGCGACGAAGATGCGCTCGCCGCTGTACTCGTCGAGGATCAGCCGCCACTGGCGGTAGATGTCGTGGACGCCGTCCTGGTCGAAGAACGGCATGACATCGTTGCCCAGCAGCTTCAGCTGCTCGTGGTCTCCCAGGTCCGGCAGGCCCTCGGCCTTCACCATGCCGTGGGCGACGTCGATGCGGAAGCCGTCGACGCCCATGTCCAGCCAGAACCGCAGGATGGAGCGGAACTCGTCGCCGACGGCCGGGTGCTCCCAGTTGAAGTCGGGCTGCTCGGGGGCGAACAGGTGCAGGTACCACTCCCCCGGCGTGCCGTCGGGCTCGGTGACCCGGGTCCAGGCGGGGCCGCCGAAGATGGACTCCCAGTCGTTGGGCGGCAGTTCGCCGTTCTCGCCCTTGCCCGGGCGGAAGTGGTAGCGGTCGCGCAAGGGCGAGCCGGGACCCTCGGCGAGGGCGCGCTTGAACCACTCGTACTGGTCGGAGGAGTGGTTGGGGACCAGGTCGACGATGATGCGCAGGTCGAGCGCGTGGGCGTCGCGGATCAGCGCGTCGGCGTCCAGCAGGCTGCCGAACATGGGGTCGACGGCCCGGTAGTCGGCGACGTCGTAGCCGGCGTCGGCCTGCGGCGAGGCGTAGAAGGGGCTGAGCCACACGGCGTCCACGCCGAGGTCGCGCAGGTACGGCAGGCGGGTGCGCACACCCTCCAGGTCGCCCATGCCGTCGCCGTTGCTGTCGGCGAAGCTGCGCGGATACACCTGGTAGATGACGGCGTCCCGCCACCAGTCATGGCGCCCTGCGACGGTGGCGACGGCGGAGGTGGGGGCCGGTGCGGCGGAGTGCTGCTGGCTCATGACGTCCTTGTGATGTGACGGAGTTCCGGTCATGGAGACATGGGTACGGGAGGGGGAAGAGGCGGCCGGCCGCGGCGCTGCGGGGTCGGATGGGCACCGCGGCCGGACGTTTTCCCGGGCGGGCGTCAGCCCTTGGTCCCGCCGGCGGTCAGGCCGGTCACCAGGTTCTTCTGCACGAGGTAGAAGAACGCGGAGACGGGTATGGCGACGAGTACGGCGGTGGCGGCCATCAGATGGCGCTGCGCGTCGTGCTCGCTGACGAAGCTCTGCAGACCGACCGCGAAGGTGTACTTCGTGTCGCTCAGCATGAACGTCGAGGCGAAGGCGACCTCGCCGAAGGCGGTGATGAAGCTGTAGAAACCGGCGACCGCGAGGCCCGGCCGGGCGAGCGGCAGGATCAGCCGGAAGAAGGTGCCGAAGGGAGTCAGCCCGTCGACGCGCCCGGCCTCGTCGATCTCGAACGGGATCGTGTCGAAGTAGCCCTTGAGCAGCCACGCGCAGTACGGCACCGCGGTCGAGCAGTAGACGAGGATCAGACCGAGGTAGCTGTCGACGAGCTGGAGCTCGGACAGGATCTGGTACATCGGCACGATCAGTACGGCGATGGGGAACATCTGGGTGACCAGCAGCACCCACATCAGCTTCTTGTAGCCGGGGAAGCGCATCCGCGAGACCGCGTAGCCGGTGGTGGCGGCGACCATCACGCCGATGACCGTGGTGCCCAGCGAGACGATCAGCGAGCTCTTCAGCCAGTCGAAGAACTGCGTGTGCTGGAGCACGTACGCGTAGTTGTCGAAGGTCATCTTCGACCAGATGCGCTCGGGGTGCAGGTAGTCGTTCTTGTCCGGGCCCAGCGACAGGTAGACCAGCCAGGCGACCGGGAAGAGCGCGATGAGGCTCGCGACGGTCAGGATGCCGTGGGAGGCGAGGGACGCGGCCCGGCTGCGTTCGCCGCGGCCACGCCCCGGGCGCGGCGGCCGAAGGGACGCGGTGACCTGCTCCGCCGGAGCCTTGGTGTGCGCTGTGGTGGTACTCATGGCGGCTCCTGCCTCAGTTCGCGAGCTGCTGCTCATTGCGGTTCAGCCAGCGGCGGTAGAAGGAGGTGAAGACGATCAGGATGGCCAGCAGCAGGATGCCGTAGGCCGCGGACTGCGCGAAGTCACGTGGTTGCTGCCCGAAGCCGAGCTGGTACGCCCAGGTGACGAGGATCTGGGCCTCGGGGGCGGTGTTGCCGAACAGCAGGAAGATCACGGCGAACTGGTTGAAGGTCCAGATGACACCGAGCAGGACGACGGTGGAGCTGACGGACCTCAGGCCGGGCAGGGTGACGTAGCGGAACCGCTGCCAGGCGTTCGCGCCGTCCATCTCGGCGGCCTCGTACAGGCTGTTGTCGATGGACTGCAGGCCGCCGAGGAGGGAGACCATCATGAACGGCACACCGCACCAGGTGTTGACCATGATCGCGGCGAAGCGCTGCCAGAAGGTGTCCTCGAGCCACGCGGGCGTCGGCAGGTGCAGCCAGTCCAGGGCCGAGTTGATGATGCCCTGGTCGGCGAGCATGAAGCGCCAGCCGAAGACGGTGACGAAGGTGGGCACGGCCCACGGCAGGACCAGGATCAGCCGGTAGAAGGTGCGGCCGCGCAGCTTCTGGTTGAGCAGCAGGGCGAGACCGAGGCCGATGAAGAAGTGCAGGCCGACACAGACCGCCGTCCACACGATGGTCCAGATGAAGTGCGACCAGAAACGGTCGTAGGCGGTCGGGCCCCACAGGATGTCGGCGTAGTTGTCCAGGCCGACGAACTTGTAGGTGGCCTCGATCTCGTTGACGCCGATCGTGCGCCCCGTGTTGAGGCTGTTGGCGTCGGTGAGGGTGAGGTAGAGGCCGTACCCGAGCGGGTACAGCACGAGGACGCCGATCACGACGGCCACCGGCGCGATCATGGCGTAGGCGTACCAGTGCTTCTGGTAGCCGTCTTTCAGACGCCGGCCAAGGCCGGGCCGCGGGGTGCGGTCACCGCGGCGCTTGCCGGTCGCGCGGTCGATGGCGACTGTCATGGTTCGACACCTTCGGGAGCATCGGGACGAGCGGGACGATCAAGGAGTACGGCGCCGGGGGCTGCGGCGCGCAGGCCGGTGGCCGCCGGATCCCCTCCCCCCACTGCGGGGGGACCCGGCGGCCGCGCGGACCTACTTGCTGAAGTCCGGCACCAGCTTGGCGATCGCGGTCTCCACGTCGCCCAGGCCCTCGTCCAGGGACTTCTTGCCGCCGGCGATCTGGGGCAGCTCGTCGTCGAGCGGGGTCAGCAGGGAGCTGTACTCCGGCAGCGCCGGGCGCGGCTGGGCGGAGGGCAGGACCGTCTGGTAGCCGGCGATGCCCGGGTCGGCCTTGACCTTGTCGGTGTAGGCGTCGTCGCGGGTCGGCAGCGTGGAGTTCTTCAGGGCGACGGTCTCCTGCGACTTCGCGGAGGTCATGAAGTTCACGAACTTCAGCGACGCCTCCTGGTGCGCCTTGTCCGAGCCGGCGTACACCGAGAGGTTGTGGCCGCCGGTCGGGGCGCCCGCCTTGCCGGCGGCACCGGCCGGGACGGTGGCGATGCCGAGGTTGCCCTTGTCCTTGAAGGCGGTGCCCTTGTAGAAGTTGGTGATCTCCCACGGGCCCTGGACGATCGAGGCGACCTTGCCGCTGACGAACGCCTCCTGGATGTGGGCGTAGGCGTCGGCGGTGGTGTCGGCCTTGTGCAGGCCCTTGCCGTCGAACAGGCTCAGCCAGGTGCCGTACGCCTTCTTCGCCTCGGGCGAGTTGACGGTGATCTTCTTGCCCTCGACGTCGACCGTGTCGGTGCCCTCGCCGTACAGGAACGGCTGCGCGTAGTAGCCGGCCGTGGAGGCCCAGTAGCCGTCGACGCCGGTCTTGTCCTTGATGGTGGCGGCGGCCTTCTTCAGGTCGTCCCAGGTCTTGGGGGCCTCGACGCCGGCCTTCTCGAACAGTTCCTTGTTGTAGACGAAGGCGAGGGTGTCGGTGACCAGCGGGACGCCGTAGGTCTTGCCCTCGTACTTGGCCTGCTCGATCAGCTTGGGCTGGAACTTGTCCTGCTCGGCGAGGGCCTCGGTGCCGTCCAGCGGCAGGAAGAAGCCCTTCTTGGCGAAGGCGGCGGTCCAGCCGACGTCCGTGCGCAGCACGTCCGGGGCGCCCGAGGCGCCGGCGGCGGTGTCGAACTTGTTCTGCGCCTGGTCGAAGGGGACGTTGACGTACTTGACCTTGATGTCCTTGTTGGCGGCCTCGAACTCCTTGACCAAGGCCTTGTAGGTCGGCGCCTCGTTGGTCGCGTTCGAGGTGTCCCAGTACGTGATGGTGACCGGTCCGCCCGACCCGCTGTCGCTGTCGCCGTCCCCGCCGCACGCCGTCGCCGCGAGAGCGAGGGACGCCACCAGCGCGGTGGCCGCTATGCCACGCCGCATGAGTTCTCCTTGAGGGTGAAAGCCCGAGTGGTGCAGGGTGCGGGCCCGTCCGCCGCTCCTGCCGACTGCCGACCGCGCCTTTGCCGCCGTCGGGCGACGTGAACGTAACAGCGCCGCAAGCTCGGCGGAAAGGTCTTGCAGCAAAAAAGTGCAAGAAGTCTCCGAAGTTATCCGGGCGTGACCTCCCGGCGACCGTCGCGAGACGCTTGATTACGGGGATCGAGCGGTATCGGGCCGGTTGTGCAAGACTCTGCAAGCTCTTGCCGCCACTTTTCTTGAGGGAGCGCGATGACGCAGCAGCCGGCGCCGGGCCGTTCGACGGGCCGTCCAACAGGCCGCCCACGGCGCCCGATCGGTGTGCAAGGCAGCGGCCGACAGGTACAGTCCACCCCTGTGACCACACGGCTTGCCGACATCGCCGCCCAGGCGGGGGTGAGCGAAGCGACCGTCAGCCGCGTTCTCAACGGCAAGCCGGGCGTCGCCGCCACCACCCGCCAGTCCGTACTCGCCGCCCTCGACGTGCTGGGGTACGAACGCCCCGTGCGGCTGCGGCAGCGCAGCGAGGGCCTGGTGGGTCTGATCACGCCGGAGCTGGAGAACCCGATATTCCCGGCGCTGGCCCAGGTCATCGGCCAGGCGCTGACCCGCCAGGGCTACACGCCGGTACTCGCCACCCAGACCCCGGGCGGCTCCACGGAGGACGAGCTGACGGAGATGCTGGTCGACCGCGGCGTCGCCGGCATCATCTACGTCTCCGGTCTGCACGCCGACACCACCGCCGACATGCAGCGCTACGAGCGGCTGCGCGCGCAGGGCGTGCCCTTCGTCCTCGTCGACGGTTTCTCGTCGAAGGTGCAGGCGCCGTTCATCTCCCCCGACGACCGCGCCGCGATGAGCCTCGCGGTCACGCACCTCGTCTCGCTCGGGCACACCCGCATCGGGCTGGCCCTCGGCCCGAAGCGGTTCGTGCCGGTGCAGCGCAAGATCGAGGGCTTCGTGCGCAGCGTCCAGGATCAACTGGACATGAACGCCGAGACCGTGGAGAAGGAGCTCGTCCAGCACTCCCTCTACACCCTGGAGGGCGGCCAGGCGGCGGCCACCGCGCTCATGGAGCGGAACTGCACGGCGGTGGTCTGCGCCAGCGACATGATGGCGCTGGGCGCGATACGGGCGGCGCGGCAGCGGGGCCTGGACGTGCCCAAGGACTTCTCGGTCGTCGGTTTCGACGACTCACCGCTGATCGCCTTCACGGACCCGCCGCTGACGACCGTCCGCAAGCCGGTCCCGGCGATGGGGCAGGCGGCGGTGCGCACGCTGCTGGAGGAGATCGGCGGGACGCCCGCGCCGCACAGTGAGTTCGTGTTCATGCCGGAGCTGGTGGTGCGCGGGTCGACGGCGTCGGCGCCGGGAGAACGCAACCGGCCCTGAGCCCTGCCGCGGTTTGGCCGGATGCGGGCCGCATCCGACGGGGGGATGATCGGTGGGGCAGGGCTTTTCTGGCAGACTTCATGCCTATGGGTGACACGACCGTGAGGACCACGGAACGCCTGGAAGAGGTCGTTCCGCACCCCGTCACGGAGGAGACGGGGCGGGGACTCCTGCGCCGCCTTCGCGCACCACGCAGGCCGCGCCTCTGGTTCGAGATCCTGCTGATCGCGCTCAGTTACTGGACGTACTCCCTGGTCCGCAACGCGGTACCGGAACAGCGGGGGCAGGCGCTGCGCAACGCCGACTGGATCTGGCGCGTCGAGCAGCAACTCGGAATCGCCGTCGAGGAGTCGGTCAACCACTCCGTGAACTCGGTGACTTGGCTCATCATCGGCATGAACTACTACTACGCCACGCTGCACTTCGTGGTGACCCTGGGCGTGCTGGTGTGGCTGTACCGCAGCCATCCCGGCCGCTACGCGGCGACCCGGCTCGTGCTCTTCGCGACGACGGGCGTCGCCCTGGTCGGTTACTACCTGTATCCGCTCGCCCCGCCCCGGCTGATGAACGGCGAGCACTTCATCGACACCGTCATGGTCCACGAGACGTGGGGGTCGATGGCGTCCGGGGACCTGAAGAACATGTCGAACCAGTACGCGGCGATGCCGTCCATGCACATCGGGTGGTCGGTGTGGTGCGGGCTGACGATCTTCGCGCTGGCCTCGGTGCCGTGGGTCCGGGTGCTGGGGCTGGTGTATCCGGTGCTCACGCTGGTGGTGATCGTCGCCACCGCCAACCACTTCTGGCTGGACGCGGTGGGCGGGGTGCTGTGCCTGGGGTTCGGGTACGCGCTGGCGGCGGCCTGGTACGGGCGCCTGCCGCACGCGCTGCCGCGGACGGTGGCGGCACGGCGGGGTGGAACACCTGCGCCCACCCGGGCGTAGGGCCGCCGAGCGTCTCCGACCGGCTCCCGCCCGTCCGAAGGGGACGGTTGCTCACGCGTGCCCGGGAGGGCGGGTGACCTCCCAGGCCGCCTCGATCATCCGGAAGATCTCGTCCACCGCGGCTTCCGGATCGGCCGCCTCACGGGCGAGCGAGTAGGCGTCGACCGCGAACCTCGCGATCGCCCGGCAGGCCGTCGTGGTCTGCGACAGGCCGGGATCGGCGGCGAGGGCCGCCGCCAGCGACTCCGCGTGGCGCGGCCTCATCGACTCCTCGTACTTCCGCAGGGCGGGCGATCCGTCGATCATGCGCCGGATCGGGGCGGCGCCGTCCCCCGTGCAGTGCCGCACCAGGGCCAGGACCTCGCGGCGCAGCGCGGGGACGAGCGACTCGTGCGGCGCGCGGCCGGTGACCGCCTCCGCGAGGCGTCGCTCGAAGTCCTGGTCCTGCTCGAACACCAGGGCCTCTTTGGAGGCGAAGTGGGAGAAGAGCGTGGTGACGGCCACGTCGGCCTCGGCGGCCACGTCCCGGATGCCCACCGCGTCATAGCCGCGTTCCAGGAAGAGCCGCAGGGCGGTGTCGGCGATCTTCTGACGGGTCGCGGCCTTCTTGCGCTCACGGCGTCCGGACTGCACGGTCATGGGCCTGACACTACCAAACACAAACATGTAACCGTTCCAGAAAGCTAACCGTTAGTGCTATGGTCCTCCGTATGAAGAAGGTGAGCTTCGCCGAGTTCGGCGGTCCGGACGTTCTGCAAGTCGTCGACGCCGAGGAGCCCCACGCGGGCCCCGGCCAGATACGCATCGCCGTACGCGCGGCGGGTGTGAACCCCGTCGACTGGAGGGTCCGGGAGGGTCAGGTCCTGGGCGCCCATCCGGTCCGGTTGCCCGCCGGGGTCGGGCTGGACGCCGCGGGGGTGGTGGACGAGATCGGTGAGGGCGTCGAAGGGATCGAGGCGGGCGACCGCGTCTTCGGCGAAGGCGCGAGCACCTACGCCGAGTTCGCCGTGCTGGGGGCCTGGGCCCGGATGCCCGAGGGGCTGACGTTCGAAGAGGCGGCCGGGTACCCGTCCGTCGTGGAGACCGCGCTGCGCGTCATCCGCGAGGTCGGTGTGCGGCCCGGACAGACGCTGCTGGTCAGCGGCGCGTCGGGGGGAGTCGGGTCGGCGGTGCTGCAGATCGCCCGCGACCGCGGCATCACGGTGATCGGCACGGCCGGGGCCGCGAACCAGGACTACCTGCGGAGCCTGGGGGCCCTCCCCACGACGTACGGCGAGGGCTGGGTGGAGCGGGTGCGGCGGCTCGGCCCTGTCGACGCGGCTCTCGATCTGGCCGGCTCGGGCGTGATCCGTGAGCTCGTCGAGCTGACCGGGGACCCCCGGAGGGTGGTGTCCATCGCCGATCTCGGTGCGCCGGAGTCCGGTGTCCGGTTCTCCGGCGTGGCCGGGAGCGTGCCCGACGCGCTCGCCGAGGCCGTCGGCCTGATCTCACGGGGACGGCTCCACATCCCGGTCGAGAAGTCGTACCCGCTCACCGAGGCCGCGGCGGCGCACATCGACAGCCAGGCCGGTCACACGCGCGGGCGCCGGGTCATCGTCGTCTGAGCCGCTTCCCGCACGGCGGCACGGCGCCGGCGAGTGGCACCGGAGCGTCAGGGCCCGGGCGTGGAACTAGGCGTAGAACAGGTCCTCCATCACCGCTCTGGCCCGGCGGGCCGTGCGGCGGTACTCGTCGAGCATGTCGCCCGCGTGGCCGGGGCCGTGCCCCAGGTAGCGGCCCACCGCGGCCAGTTCGCGGGGCTCGCTCGGGAACGTGTCCCCGGCCCGTCCGCGCACCAGCATCACCGCGTTGCGCACGCGCGTCGCCAGTACCCACGCCTCGTCGAGCGTCCCGGCGTTCTCCGCCGAGATGAGGCCGGCGTCGCACGCGGCGGCCAGGGCCCGGCGCGTCCGGGTGGTCCGCAGCCCCGCCTCCGTGTGGCCGTGCCGCAGCTGGAGCAGCTGCACGGTCCACTCGACGTCGGACAGTCCGCCCGGCCCCAGTTTGGCGTGCAGCTTGGGGTCCGCGCCGCGCGGCAGCCGCTCGGACTCCATCCGGGCCTTGAGCCGGCGGATCTCCCGTACGGCGTCCTCCCCGAGCCCGTCCGCCGGGTAGCGCAGCGGATCGGCCAGCTCGATGAAGCGCCGCCCGAGATCCGCGTCGCCGGCGACGAACTCGGCCCGCAGCAGCGCGTGCCGCTCCCACACCAGCGACCAGCGCCGGTAATAGGCCTCGTACGACTTCAGGGTCCGCACCAGCGGCCCGGACTTGCCCTCGGGCCGCAGGCCGGCGTCGATGAGCAGGGGCGGGTCGGCGCTCGGCACCTGGAGCAGGCGGCGCATCTCGGCGACGACCTTGTTCGCGGCGTCCGCCGCCTCCCGCTCCTCGACCCCGTCGCGGGGCTCGTGCACGAACAGCACGTCCGCGTCCGAGCCGTAGCCCAGCTCGTGCCCGCCGAACCGGCCCATGCCGATGATCGCGAACCGGGTCGGCAGGGTGTCGCCCCAGCCCTCCCGCACGACCGCCCGCAGCGTCCCGGCCAGTGTCGCCGCCGTCAGGTCGGAGACGGCGGCGCCGACCCGGTCCACCAGGGCGCCCTGGTCGGCCTCGACGGGCTGCGTGTCGGTGCCGTAGGAGCCGACGATGTCCGCGGCGGCCGTACGGAACAGCTCCCGGCGCCGGATTCCGCGCACCGCCGTGACCGCCTGCACCGCGCCGTCCGCGCGGCGGACCGCGGCGAGCGCCTCCTGCTCCAGCTGGAGCCGCCCGCGCGGCGCCAGCCCTCCGGCGTTGCCGTCGCCGAGCAGTGCGACGGCCTCGGGGGCCCGCAGCAGCAGGTCGGGGGCGAGCCGCCCGGCGGAGAGCACGCGGGCGAGGTTCTCGGCCGCCGCGCCCTCGTCCCGCAGCAGCCGCAGGTACCAGGGCGTGGTGCCGAGCGCGTCGGAGACCTTGCGGAAGTTCAGCAGACCGGCGTCCGGGTCGGCGGAGTCGGCGAACCAGCCGAGCAGCACGGGCAGCAGGGTGCGCTGGATGGCCGCCTTGCGGGTGACGCCGGACGCCAGCGCCTCCAGGTGCCTGAGCGCGGCGGCCGGGTCGGCGTACCCGAGGGCGACCATGCGTTCGCGGGCCGCCTCGGCGCTCAGCCGGGCCTCGCCGGGCGCGAGCTGGGCGACGGCGTCGAGCAGCGGCCGGTAGAACAGCTTCTCGTGCAGCCGGCGTACGACGGAGGCGTGCCGCTTCCAGGCGCGCAGCAGCCCGGTGACCGGGTCGTTGCGCAGGCCGAGGGAGCGGCCGAGGCGCCGCAGGTCGGCCTCGTCCTCGGGCACGAGGTGGGTGCGCCGCAGCCGGTGGAGCTGGATGCGGTGCTCCATGGAGCGCAGGAAGCGGTACGCCTCGTCGAGCTGGGCGGCGTCGGCCCGGCCGACGTACCCGCCCGCGGCCAGCGCCTCCAGCGCGTCCAGCGTCGTACCGCTGTGCAGGGACGCGTCGGACCGCCCGTGCACCAGCTGGAGCAGCTGCACGGCGAACTCGACGTCCCTCAGGCCCCCCGGGCCCAGTTTGAGCTGCCGGTCGACCTCGGCGGCGGGGATGGTCTCCACCACCCGGCGGCGCATCTTCTGCACGTCCGGGACGAAGTTCTCTCGGTCGGCGGCCTGCCACACCAGGGGCTGGAGCGCGGCGACGTACTCGGCGCCGAGCCCGGGGTCGCCGGCCACCGGGCGGGCCTTGAGCAGCGCCTGGAACTCCCAGGTCTTGGCCCAGCGCTGGTAGTAGGCGAGGTGGCTGCTGAGGGTGCGCACCAGCGGGCCGTTGCGGCCCTCGGGACGGAGGTTGGCGTCGACGGGCCAGATGGAGCCCTCGACGGTCGTCTCGGAGCAGATCCGCATCATGTGCGAGGCGAGCGCGGTCGCGGCCCGCAGCGCCTTGGTCTCATCGACGTCGGGGACGCCCTCCGCCGCCTCGCCGACGAAGATGACGTCGACGTCGGAGACGTAGTTCAGCTCGTGTCCGCCGCACTTGCCCATCGCGATCACCGCCAGCCGGCACAGCGCGGCGTCCTCGGGCGCGTCGGCCTCGGCGAGGGCGAGGGCGGCGCGCAGCGTGGCGGTGGCGAGGTCGGCCAGCTCGGCGGCGGTCTCGGCGACGTCGATGGTGCCGCACACGTCGCGGGCGGCGATGGACAGCAGGCAGCGCCGGTAGGCGACGCGCAGGGAGACGGGGTCGGTGGCCTCGGCGAGACCGTGCTCGAACTCCGCCACCCCCCGGTGCAGGTCCCGCGGCTCGTACGTGACCAGGGCCTGCCAGTCGCCGGCGTGCCGGGCGAGGTGGTCGGCGAGCGCCTCGGAGGCGCCGAGCACACCGAGGAGACGGTCGCGCAGCGGCTTGGCCGCTATCAGGGTGTCCAGCAGCTCCCGGCGGGCGGTGGGGTCCGGCTGCGCCTCCAGGAGCCGGACCAGGCCGTGCAGGGCGAGGTCCGGGTCGGCGGTGGCGCCCAGCGCCTCCAGCAGGACCGGGTCGTCGCGGACCCCCGCCAGCTCCACGCCGTCCAGCAGCCGCTCGGCGGCCGAGGGGTCGGTGAAGCCGTGCCGCAGCAGACGCGTGAAGGTACTGCTCCTGCGCCCCGGCGCCGTCATCCCGGCCTCCTGTCGGACTGGCGTTTCGTCGATACCCACGGGCCCGCGGGCCCGCAGACCCACAGGCCCGCAGGCCCGCAGGCCCGCAGGCCCACGAACTGTCGGACCCTCGAACCGTCGGATCAAGGTCGTACGCCTGAGCGTAACCGGGAAGGCGGGCGCGGGCGCCGGGGCGTACCGGTCCCGGTCCCCGGTGGACCGCACCGCACTCGTACGATATCTTGTACAAGCCGCGAAGGGAGGCACCGGTATGTCCATTACCGCGAGTGAAGCCCGCCAGAACCTGTTCCCACTGATAGAGCAGGTCAACGAGGACCATGCCCCGGTGCACATCACCTCCCGCAAGGGGAACGCCGTACTCATGTCCGAAGAGGACTTCACGGCCTGGACGGAGACGGTGCATCTCCTGCGCTCCCCCAGGAACGCCCGCCGCCTGCTCGACTCCATCGCCGAGGCCGAATCCGGCGGTGCGCGGCGGCGTGAGCTGATCGATCCGGACGCGGAGCGCCCGTGAAGATCACTTTCACGTCGCACGGCTGGGAGGACTACGTCCACTGGGCCGAGAGCGACCGGAAGGTGACCAAGCGGATCAACAAACTGATCACCGACATCACACGTGACCCGTTCAAGGGCATCGGCAAGCCTGAGCCGCTGAAGGGCGACCTGTCGGGCTACTGGTCACGACGCATCGACGACACGCACCGCCTGGTGTACAAGCCGGTCGACGGCGAGCTGGTCATCGTCCAGGCGCGATACCACTACTGACAACGACGACCGACAACGACGACTGAAGAACTGACCGTTGACGACTGACGACTGACAACTGACAACCGACATCGTGCTCGGCAAGGACGTCGAAGGAGCCAGGCCATGGACTTCACCCTCGAAGTGATCCCGCTGCCCGTGACCGACATCGACCGGGCCCGGGACTTCTACCGGGACAAGGTCGGCTTCCACGTCGACATCGACCAGGAGGTCATGCCGGGGATGCGCATCGTCCAGCTGACGCCGCCGGGCTCGGGCTGCTCGATCGCCCTCGGCGACGCCATCTGGGACATGGCGCAGGGCCAGACCGCGCCGGCCCCCGGCGCGTACCAGGGCCTGCAACTGTGCGTCACCGACATCAAGGCGGCCCACGCCGAGCTGGTGGGGCGCGGCCTGGACGTCTCCGAGCCGGTGCAGTACTCGCCGGACGACGGCGCCACGTTCATGTACTTCAAGGACCCCGACGGCAACGGCTGGGCGGTCCAGGAGTACCGGCGCCGGGAGACGGAGCCGCTGCACCAGCTGCTTGCGGACCTCAAGCGGCAGCGCTAGGAGCGTGGGCGGGCGGGCCCCCGGTCAGGTGGCCGCCGTCCTCGGCCACGGCAGGCGGTAGGGGCCGAGCGGGGCCGCGGGCGGCAGGGGGGCCGCCGCCGGGCCGGCCCGGTCCGCCCGGAAGGACGCCCGACCGCCTCACGCCCGCGGCTTCGCGCCCCGCTCCGCCAGCAGGTCCGCCATCAGCCGGATCTCCGACTCCTGCGACTCCACCATGCCCTGGGCCAGCCGCTTCTCCACGCCGACCGTGCACCGGTCGGCGCACCCCTCGGCCATGTGGACGCCGCCCTCGTGGTGCTCGGTCATGAGCTGGAGGTAGTAGACCTCCGCCTGCCGGCCGTCGAGCGTTCCGAGCTTCTCCATCTCGGCGTCGGTGGCCATCCCCGGCATCAACGAGCCCTCGCCGGCGGAGGGCATGTCGCCCATGCCCATCCAGGTCATCGGCGGGTCGGACGACACCTTGGGCAGCCCCCACAGGTCGAGCCAGCCGATCATCATGCCGCGCTGGTTGGCCTGGGTCTGCGCGATGTCGTACGCGAGCCGCCGCACCTCCTCGTCGTCGGTGCGGTCGCGCACGATGTAGGACATCTCCACGGCCTGCTGGTGGTGCACCGACATGTCCCGCGCGAAGCCGGCGTCCGCCGACCCGGCGGACGGCACCCGGCCGGCGCCGTCGTCCCCGGCGACGGCGTAGGTGACCCCGCCGGCCACGACGAGAGCCGCCGCGGCGGCCCCCGCGATCCAGCCGGCCTGTTTCGGTGTCACTCGGCCAGCCCGTTCGTGCAGGCGGCACCCGGCTCGGGGGTCTGCTCGCCCTGGACGAACTTCTCGAAGAACTTGTCCACGTTCGGGTCGTCGGCGCCCGTCACCGTGCGCTGGTGGCCCCAGGCGGTGAGCATGATCGGGTCCTTCTGCTTGTCGTCCGGGCTCATCAGCGAGTACGGCGTCTTCTTCACCTTCGCCGCGAGCTTCTCCACGTCGGCCGTCGGCGCCTTGTCGGTGTACGTCACCCAGACGGCGCCGTGCTCCAGCGAGTGCACTGCGTTCTCGTTCTTCAGCGGCTTGGTGTAGACGTCACCGTTGCAGTTCATCCACGCCTGGTCGTGATCGCCGCCGACCGGGGGCTCGGCCGGGTAGGACACCTCTTCGGTGACGTGGTTACGGGCGAGCGTCCCCTTCCAGGTCTGCACCCCGTCCTCGCCGGCGACGAACTTCCCGGAGGTCTTGCCGTCGGACGCCGCGTCGGAGGAGGAGTCGTCGGACTGCGACCGGACGAGGACGACCCCGCCGACGACGAGACCGGCGACGACCACCGCGCTGACCGCGATCGTGAGGATCCGGTTCCGGCGGTCGCGGGCCTCCTCGGCGCGCCGCATCTCGGCTATGCGTGTCTGACGCGCCGTGTTGCTGCTCTTCTTGGCGGAACCCATGGGGTGTGCCCTTCTGGGAAAAGGGGGGCGATGGAGTCCGCTGATCGTAATGGTGGAGGAGGGCCGAATCGTAGGGAGAGCACAGGATCCGTCGCCGGGGGACCCCAGGAATGGCCCGATCGAACAGGTGGCCTCTACGCTGCGGGGAGGGCCGGTCGACCGATCGAGGTCCGCAACGCGTACGAAACCGTGCTGTGGTGTGATGCCCGGGTGCAGGGCCGCCTCCCGCCGTACCGGAGACAAGCGGCCTGACCAGCGAGGATGGGAAGCGGAAGATGGACAAGCAGCAGGAGTTCGTGATCCGGACGCTGGAGGAGCGCGACATCCGGTTCGTACGCCTGTGGTTCACGGACGTGCTGGGCTTCCTCAAGTCCGTCGCCGTGGCCCCGGCCGAGCTGGAGCAGGCCTTCGACGAGGGCATCGGCTTCGACGGCTCCGCGATCGAGGGTTTCGCCCGGGTCTACGAGTCCGACATGATCGCCAAGCCGGACCCGTCGACCTTCCAGGTCCTGCCCTGGCGCGCGGAGGCCCCCGGCACGGCCCGCATGTTCTGCGACATCCTCATGCCGGACGGCTCCCCGTCCTTCGCCGACCCGCGCTACGTCCTCAAGCGTGCCCTGGCCCGCACCTCCGACCTGGGCTTCACCTTCTACACCCATCCGGAGATCGAGTTCTTCCTGCTGAGGGACAAGCCGGTCGACGGCTCGGTGCCGACCCCGGCCGACAACTCCGGGTACTTCGACCACACCCCGCAGAACATCGGCATGGACTTCCGCCGCCAGGCGATCACCATGCTGGAGTCGATGGGTATCTCGGTGGAGTTCTCCCACCACGAGGGCGCCCCCGGCCAGCAGGAGATCGACCTGCGCTACGCCGACGCGCTCTCCACGGCCGACAACATCATGACCTTCCGCCTGGTCATGAAGCAGGTCGCGCTGGAGCAGGGCCTGCAGGCCACCTTCATGCCGAAGCCGTTCTCGGAGTACCCGGGCTCGGGCATGCACACCCACCTCTCCCTCTTCGAGGGCGACCGCAACGCGTTCTACGAGTCGGGCGCCGAGTACCAGCTCTCCAAGGTCGGCCGTTCCTTCATCGCGGGCCTGCTGCGGCACGCGGCGGAGATCTCCGCCGTCACCAACCAGTGGGTGAACTCGTACAAGCGCATCTGGGGCGGCAGCGAGCGCACGGCGGGCGCCGGCGGCGAGGCCCCCTCCTACATCTGCTGGGGCCACAACAACCGCTCGGCGCTGGTCCGCGTGCCGATGTACAAGCCCGGCAAGACCGGCTCGGCCCGCGTCGAGGTCCGCTCCATCGACTCCGGCGCCAACCCGTACCTGACCTACGCCGTCCTGCTGGCCGCCGGCCTCAAGGGCATCGAGGAGGGTTACGAACTCCCGCCGGGCGCCGAGGACGACGTCTGGGCCCTGTCCGACTCGGAGCGCCGCGCGCTGGGCATCGAGCCGCTCCCCCAGAACCTCGGCGAGGCCCTCGCCCTGATGGAGCGCAGCGACCTGGTCGCCGAGACGCTCGGCGAGCACGTCTTCGACTTCTTCCTGCGCAACAAGCGGCAGGAGTGGGAGGAGTACCGGTCCCAGGTCACCGCCTTCGAACTGCGGAAGTCGCTGCCGGTGCTGTAGGCACCGGTCGGGCCGGCTCCAGCCGCACCGGAGGCGCGGACAGGCAGCGGGAGGAAGCCGTGAAGTGCCGTGCGGTAGGGGTGAGTTAGGGGGGTCACCTGCCTCGTGAGGTGAAGTAGCTTCGGGCGACGGGACTGTGCCGTCGTCCGGGCGCGTTCTGTGTCCGCTCCATGCCCACGGAGGTGATGGTCGAGATGAGAGCGCGCTTCAAGGTACTGCTGACCGCGACCGCCGTCTCGGTACCCATGGTGGTGCCGATGCCGGCCTCGGCGGAGAGCCCGGGGACCTCCTACGTGGTACCGGGCCTGGAAAAGCCGGTCTCCATGACGGTCGACACATGGGGTGTGCCTCACATCGCCGCGTCGAGTACCGGTGACCTCTTCCAGGCGCAGGGGTTCAGCGCCGCGCGGGACCGGCTCTTCCAGATGGACACCTGGCGCCGCAGCGGGCTCGGTGAGCTCAGCGCGGTGCTCGGCGAGAGCTACGTGGAACAGGACCGTGCCTCGCGGCTGTTCCTCTACCGCGGCGACATGGACAAGGAGTGGGCGAGCTACGGCCCGGGGGCCAAGGAGGCGGCGACCCGCTTCGCGGCCGGGGTCAACGCCTACGTCGACTGGCTGGAGAAGAACCCGGACTCCATGCCGGAGGAGTTCCGCAAGCTCGGCTACGAGCCCGCGCGCTGGAAGCCGCAGGACCTGGTGCGGATCCGCACCCACAGCCTGGTCAGCAATCTCAGCAAGGAGGTCACCCGGGCGAAGCTCATGTGCCTCGGGGGGCCGGACGCGAGCAGGTACCTGTCGAAGCTCGAGCCGAAGCACAGGCCCGAGGTGCCGGACGGCCTCGACCTGTGTTCGCTCCCGGACGACGTCCTGGACACCTACAACCTCGCCACGGCGACGGTCACCTTCGCAGGCGGCAGGATGGCGAGGGAGCCGGAGCCCGTCCGGGCGCTGCGGGAGGCCGCGAGCGGCAGCAACGCCTGGGCCGTTTCGCCGGAGCGCACCTCGACCGGCAGGCCCATCCTCGCGGGCGACCCGCACCGGGTGAACTACTCGGTGCCCGCGAACCGTTACATCACCCACCTCTCCGCCCCCGGGCTGAACATCATCGGCGCGGGTGAACCGTGGAACCCCGGCGTCAGCATGGGGCACAACGGGAACGTCTCGTTCGCTCTGACCAACCTGGCCGCCGACCAGTCGGACCTCTACGTGTACGACCTGAAGCCGGGGGACCCCACCAAGTACCGCTACCGCGGCGCCTGGGTGTCCATGAAGACCGTCGAGGAGGACATTCCGGTGGCCGGCGCCGGCGCACGGAGGTCGTCGCTCTCCTTCACCCGGCACGGCCCGGTCATCAAGGTGGACCAGGAGAAGAACAAGGCCTACGCGGTGCGCACGGTCTGGACGCAGCCGGGTACCTCGGCCTATCTGAGCAGCCTCGACTTCCAGAAGGCCGGGAACTTCGACGAGTTCTCCGCGTCCATGCGCAGGTGGAGGGCTCCGGGATCCAACCTCCTCTACGCGGACGAGAAGGGGAACATCGGCTGGGTGCCCGGCGCGCTCTCGCCGAGGCGCGCCGGCAAGGGCTACGACGGTCTGCTCCCCGTGCCCGGCGACGGACGCCACGAGTGGACCGGCTTCGACGACAGCGACGACTTCCCGAGCGCGCTCAACCCGGAGGCCGGCTTCATCGCCTCCGCCAACGAGTACAACTTCCCCGACGGCTACGAGGCTCCCGGGTTCGAGTGGGCGGAGCGCTACCGCAAGGACCGGATCGACGAGGTGCTGTCCGGGCAGTCGGGTACGTCCGTCGAGGACACCACGGATCTGCAGAACGATGTGAAGTCGGGCGCGGCCACCGAGGTCCTGCCGTACCTGAAGGGCCTGGAGTCCTCGGACCCGACGACGCGGGAGGCGCTGGACCTGCTGCGCGGCTACGACGGTGTCGCGGGCAAGGACTCCGCCGGGGCGGTCCTCTTCGAGACCTGGATCACCAACGCGCTCTACCCGGCGTGGGCCCGGGCCATGCTGCCGGAGGAGGCCGCACGGTATCTGACCCGGAGCGGGACCATCCCGGACTTCCGCGTCGTGACCGACTCCTTCGCCCGGCCCGAGGAGTGGTTCGGCGAGGGCGGTGCCCTGGCGAGGGACAAGCTGATCCTCGACACCCTGCCCAAGGCGTACGACGAGGTGAGCGGGTTCCTCGGCACCGACCCGGGCAGGTGGAGCTGGGGCGCGGCGCACATCCACGTGTTCCAGCACCCGCTCGGCGGCCCGAACGTCGGTCCCGTCCCGATGGACGGCACCTCCCACACGGTCCGCCTGTCGACGTACATTCCGAGCATCTTCCCCCGGATCCAGATCGTGGGACCTACGTTCAAGATGGCGCTCGACGTCGGCTCCTGGGACAACTCGCGCGCCATCAACGCGCCGGGCCAGTCCGGGGACGAGCGCAGTCCGCACTACGACGACCTCGCGGAGAAGTGGGGCGCGGGTGAGTACTTCCCGCTGCTCTACAGCGAGTCGGCGATCGAGGAGAACGCGGAGACCGAGATCACTCTCGACCCGGCGTGAGGGGCATACGGCGGCGTCTCGCGCGCAGGGCCCCGGGCCGGCCCGAAACCTCCCTCGGATCCGCACATCGTTCATCGCCCGGTCGCGCGGAAGGCGGCGGAGGCGGCAGACCGGGCCGGTGGTGCGGATCGCCGCCCCGGGGAGCTCCCGTAACCGGTGGGTAGCGTGAAGACGCGGGCTCTTTCCACGACCGCGTCACCACACTCATGAATGCGGTGACGCGGAGAGAGCGGGCGGCAACAGCACGCAACTGGTCGGCCGTTCACCGGCGTGCTTGGATCTGTGCGCGGCACGCCGGTGATCGTTTCCGGCTTCCCCACTCCGGATTCCGGGCGTGCCGCGCCGCTCCGATTCCGTTGACAGAAGGGAAAGACCTGCCATGAACCTCGTCCCCCAGGTCGAAACAGCCGAAATCTCCGACGCGGACCTGGACCAGGTGTCCGGCGGCCAGGTCGGCATCGACGCCGGCGCCGCCGTCATCACGGTCGGCGGTGCCGTCGGCGCCGGTCTCCACGTGGAGTCCGGCCCGGTCGCCGTCACCGCCGGGCTCGGTGCCTCGGCGCTGACCGGCGGTATCGCCTCGGACGGCCACGCGCACACCACCCGTGTCTGAGCCGCACTGCTGACGTGCGCTGACGTGCGCTGACGTGCGCTGACGTGCGCTGACGACAGGTGAACGTGGGCCCCGGACCGCTGTGTCCGGGGCCCACGTCCAGCACGTCGGCGGGACGACCCGCCCGTTGGCCGAGCCGTCCCGCCGCGCGTTCCTCGCAGTCGGCCGGCATGACCTCGCGGGACACCGTCCTCATCCTTGTGGCTTTGTACGGCCGACGCGTGAGCTGCCGCCCGTAGCCGCTCCCGGGCCGCTCCCGGACGTACCTTGGCGCACGGAGCCCGGCCCCGCGCCTTCGGCCGGCGGTACCGGACCGAGGGCTCGGGGCTCGGGGGCCTCGGGACTCCTCCGCCGTACGCGCTAGGTGGAGCCGGGGCCCTGCTGCCGGGCCTCGTCCTTGAGGTGCCGGCCGGAGTCCCGCGCCTGACCGGCGACCTCGCCGCCACGGTCGCGCGCCTCGTCCTGCGTGGTGCGGGCGGCCTGCGCCGCGCTGTCCTTCACCTCGGCGGCCGCGCTCTGCGTCACCTCCTTGGCGCCTTCCTTCAGGTGCTGCGCGGACTCGGTGGCGGCCTGCTTCACCGGCTCCAGGGCCTCGCCGCCGCGCTCCATCAGCTCGGCGGCCTTCTCCTGTTCGGTCCGGGAGGCGGGCAGCAGCGAGGACGCCAGCAGGCCGACGCCGAAGGCGACCAGGCCGGCGGCCAGCGGGTTGCCCCGGGTCTGGCGGAGTGCCATGTCGGGTGCCTGCTGTGCGGCTTCTCCCGCCTGGCCGGCCGCGCCCCGCGCCACCTCGGCCGCCCGTCCGGTACCTTCCTGCACCGAACCGGCCGCGGAGTGCGCCGTGTCCGAGACGGAGCCCGCCGCGGAGTGCGCCGTGTCCGAGACCGAACCGGCCGCGGACTGAGCGGTGCCGGTGACACTGTGGACGGTGTGCGACGCCGTGCCCATGACCCGGTCGCGCACGCCCGACACCGCGCCGCGCATCCTGGCCCGGCGCCGGCGGACCGCCCGCCGGGGACTGGTCCGCTCGGCGAGCTGGTCCACGTCCGTGGAGAGCTGGCCGCGCGTGGCCTCGATCTCGGCCCTCATCTGGTCGGGTGACGTGCCCATTCCGCGTTCTCCTTCATGGTCTCGACGGTTCGCTCGGGCTTCGGGGAGACGGTGCGCATCCCCGCGCGGCCCTTCATGTACAGCACGGCCGCGACAACGGCCCACACCGCGGTGACGATCAGGGCGGCCCAGCCCCCGTCCATGACGTTGGCCAGGCCCAGCACGGCGGCCAGCGACAGGAAGAGGACGACCATGTAGCCGGCGAAACCGGCCCCGCCGTACATTCCGGCGGCCTTGCCCGCCCTCGTTCCCTCCTCCTTGATCTCGGCCTTGGCCAGCTCGATCTCCTGCCGGAACAGGGTCTGCAGGTCCGCGGTAACGCCGGACATGAGCTGCCCGACCGACCTGTCGTCGACGTGCCGTTCGGTGGGGCGTGTGGGGCGGGGCGCGGGTCGGACGGTGGCCATGTCACACCTCCGGCCGCGCACGTCCCGGCGCGCCGCCCGGCGGCATACCGGTGGCGGGTGAGACCGGTGCGCCGGTGGGGGCCGCCCGCGGCGGGGCACCCGGCGCGGGGCCGGGCGGCAGCGGCGCGGTGTCCGGGGCTGCGGCCAGGCCGTCGCGGTCCGCGGCGCCGGTGGCCGGCCCCTGTCCGGAGCCGTCCGACCGGGCGGCGCTGCCCGCCTTCGCCAGACGCCCGACGGCCAGTCCGGCCAGCAGCGCGCCGCCCAGGAACGCCCCGGGGCGACGCCGGGCGAAACCCTGGAGGTCGGACACGAGGCCTTCGGCGCCCTGCTTCTCCAGGTAGCCGGCCGCACGGTGCCCCCGGTCGGCCGCCTGTGTCGCCAGGCTGCGGGCCGCGGACTCCTTGTGGGCGTTCTCGGCGAGGTCGGCGAGGTCGTCCGCCCACTGCCGAAGCGTGCCGGCCGCGCGCCTGGTCTGGCCGTTGGCCTCGGTCATCGCACGGCCGCGCAGGTCGTGGAGGGCCGTGCCGGCCTGCTGCCGTGCCTCGTCGGCCACGTGCCGGGCCTGTTCCGCCGCGGTTCCGGCGACCTGGCCGGCGGCCTGACCGGCCTGTCCGGCCGTCGCGGAGGCCTCTGTTCTGACCTTGTCCCCAGTCTTGCTCCTGGGGCCGGTCTGTACGGACTCACTCATCGGCGACTTCCCCTCGTCGGATGTCCTGTGTGAGGTCCCGTGTCCGTCTCCCGGACGGCCCGGCGTGTGCCGGAGGGCGCACACCGGGCGTCACACGTGACCGTCCGTCTCACGACGAGTGGCTATTTGTCCGCCTTTGACACACTTTCCGTCCCGCTAATCTCCTGCTCCTCAGACTCCTCCCCTGCCCCGCCGCCGGATCCCCGCGGCGATCGGCGGACCCGGGCCGACCGCGCGGAGGAAAACCGCAGGTCGCCATGGTCCTGCGGGCGGCGAGGCCTCCCGGCACCCGCCCCCGGGGAGGCGGGCGCCGGAGGTTACCGGCGGACCGTTTCCGCGGGCTCCGGCACGTGCCCCGCGACCACGCGTTCCCGTCCGGCCGCCGGAGCGGAAGCGGCGCGGCGGCGGTCCACCGCGTACGCCGCGCCCGCGACCGCCAGACCGAGCACCGCCAGCCCCGCGCCCGCCGTCGCCGGGGAGGTGGCGCCGAAGCCCGCCGCGAGGGCGAGGCCGCCGATCCAGGCGCCGCCGGCGTTGGCCAGGTTGAAGGCGGCCTGGTTGGCGGAGGAGGCCAGCGAGGGGGCCGCGGACGCCTTCTCCATGACCATCAGCTGGAGCGGGGAGCCGGTGAGGAAGGCGGCCATGCCCAGGAGGGCCACCGCGACGGCCGCGCTGACCTCCGTACGCATCAGGAGCGGGAAGAGGGCGAGGACGAGGACCAGCGAGACGAGGCCGCCGAGGAGGGTGCCGCGCAGGGAGTGGTCGGCCAGCCGGCCGCCCAGCAGGTTGCCCGCGGTGGCGCCGACGCCGAACAGGGCCAGCAGCAGTGTCACGCTGCCCTCGGCGAACCCGGCGGCGTCGGTGAGCATCGGCGTGATGTAGCTGTACGCGGAGAACAGCGCGCCGAAGCCCGCGACCGTCGTGCCGAGCGCCAGCCAGACGGGCAGGGAGCGCAGGGCGGCCAGTTCGCCGCGCAGGCCGGCGGTCGGGGCGGGGGCGCCGTCGCGCGGGATCAGCGCGACGAGCGCCGCTATCGCCGCGACGCCGATCGCGCTCACGCCGAGGAAGGTGGCCCGCCAGCCCAGTTGCTGGCCCGTGGCCGTGGCCGCGGGCACGCCCACGATGTTGGCGACCGTCAGGCCGAGGAACATCAGGGAGACGGAGCGGGCCCGGCGTTCCGGCGCCACCATGCCGGTGGCGACCACCGCGCCGACGCCGAAGAAGGCGCCGTGCGGCAGGCCGCTGACGAAACGGGCGGCCAGGAGGGAGCCCTCCCCGGGCGCGAGCGCCGAGAGCGCGTTGCCGGCCACGAAGAGGACCATGAGGGCGATGAGGACCGTGCGGCGGGACATCCGCGCGGTCGCCGCCGCGAGCAGCGGGGCGCCGATGACGACGCCGAGGGCGTAGGCCGAGACCAGGTGTCCGGCGCTGGGGATCGAGATGTTCAGGTCGTCCGCGACGTCGGGCAGCAGGCCCATCATCACGAACTCGGTCGTACCGATGCCGAAGGCGCCCACGGCAAGGGCGAGCAGGGCCAGGGGCATGAAGGGTCTCGCCTTTCGAGAGCGGGGGTGTGCGTACGGGATGAGCGTCCGGACGAGCCGCCCGGACCTGGTGTCAGGACGTGCCGTCCGGACGTTGTTATGTTCCCGTACGGAACAAAGCCTCTCAGGGCGAGTATTCCGCCGACGAATCTCAGGAAGCCGTTGTGTCGACCTTCACACGCGCGGCGATCGGAAGGTGGTCGCTGCCGGTCGCCGGGAGGGTCCAGCTGGTCACCGGGTCGACGCCGGTGACCAGGATCTGGTCGATGCGGGCCATCGGGAACGACGCCGGCCAGCTGAAGCCGAAGCCGTTGCCCACGGCGCCCTGCGGGGAGCGCATCTGGGAGGTGATCGCGGTCAGCGCGCGGTCGTTCGTGGTGCCGTTGAGGTCACCGAGCAGGATCTTGCGGGGGAGCCTCTCGTCGCCGATGGCCTCACCGAGGGCCTCGGCGCTCTTGTCCCGCTGCCGGGCGGTGAAACCGGCCTCCATTTTCACCCGTACGGAGGGCAGGTGGGCGACGTACACCGCGACCGGCCCGGACGGGGTGGCGACGGTGGCGCGCATCGCGCGCTTCCAGCCCAGCCGGATGTCGACGGCCTTCACGTCGCTCACCGGGTACTTGCTCCACAGCCCGACGGTGCCGACGACCGCGTGGTGCCGGTACGCCGGCTCCAGCGCCCGCTCGTACGCCGGTACGGCGGACGCCTTCAGCTCCTCCAGGGCCAGCACGTCCGCCTCGGCCGCGGCCACGGCGCGGGCGGTGCCGGCCGGGTCGGCGTTGTCGGCGTTGACGTTGTGCGTGGCCACCGTGAGGTCGCCGCCGGCGCCGGTCTTGTCGAAGAGCAGACCGCCGAAGAGGTCCAGCCAGACGCTCACCGGCAGCACCAGCGCGATCAGCGCCGTCGCCGACTTGCGGACGACGGCGATCACCAGCAGGACGGGGACCAGCAGGCCGAACCACGGCAGGAAGGTCTCCGTGAGGCTGCCGAGGTTGCCGATGGCGTTCGGGATGCGCGAGTGGGCCGCCATGACACCGGCCAGGAGGACGGCCACCGCGGCGGTGACCAGGCCGCGCCGCCAGATCCGCCGGTCGCCGCGCCAGCCGGTGACCAGCCGGTCGAACAGGCGCCGAATCCGGGTCTCCCGGCGCTCGGGATCCGAGCCGCCGTTGTCCGTCTCCGTCATGTACGCCTGCTGCGCCATACCGTCGCCTCACTGACTGCCGTGCACACCGTTCGCCCCCCCCGTGACTCAGCACCCTAGGGGATGATCGGTTCCGATCCCGCCGTCCCATGACGGCCGTACGCGTACGAGGACGTACGAGTCGGAGTCCGGGGTTCCGGTCACCCCCGACACAGGTGGCTCTGTGACACAACGAGCACGTTTCTCCCCATCTCCTCCTCCCCTTTCCCCGCGCGCGACCCGCACGCGACCCGCACGCGACCCGCGCCGGGGGTCCCCTAGCCGCCGGGGCTCACGAGGTGCCACCATGGAAGGGATCCGGGGACGCCGTCAGGGCGCCTCGAGATGACATGAAGGAGCCGTTGCCATGACGCAGCTCTCGGCTGCCCAGACGCCTCAGCGCAAGCCCTCCGACGGGAACAAGGCGCTTTACGGAGGCAAGAGCAACCGTCGTATCACCGTCCGGGACATCACCGCCGCCAAGGAGCGCGGCGAGAAGTGGCCCATGCTCACCGCGTACGACGCGATGACCGCGTCCGTGTTCGACGAGGCCGGCATCCCGGTCATGCTCGTCGGCGACTCCGCGGGCAACTGCCACCTCGGCTACGACACCACCGTGCCGGTCACGCTGGACGAGATGACGATGCTGTCGGCCGCCGTCGTACGGGGCACCAGCCGCGCCCTGATCGTCGCGGACCTGCCCTTCGGCTCCTACCAGGAGGGTCCGGTGCAGGCGCTGCGCTCGGCGACCCGGCTGGTGAAGGAGGCCGGGGCCGGTGCGGTCAAGCTGGAGGGCGGCGAGCGCTCGCACCGGCAGATCGAGCTGCTGGTCGAGTCCGGCATCCCCGTGATGGCGCACATCGGCCTCACCCCGCAGTCCGTCAACGCCATGGGCTACCGGGTGCAGGGCCGGGGCGAGGAGGCGGCCCAGCAGCTGCTGCGCGACGCCAAGGCCGTGCAGGACGCGGGCGCCTTCGCGGTCGTCCTGGAGCTGGTGCCGGCCGAGCTGGCCGCCGAGGTGACGCGGACGCTGCACATCCCGACGGTCGGCATCGGCGCGGGTGCGGACACGGACGCGCAGGTGCTGGTGTGGACCGACATGCTCGGGCTGACCGGCGGCCGGATGCCGAAGTTCGTCAAGCAGTACGCCGACCTGCGCAAGGTCATGGGCGACGCGGCGAAGGCGTACGCCGAGGACGTCGTCGGCGGAACGTTCCCGCAGGAGGAGCACTCCGTCCACTAGCCACCGCGGTACGGCACACCGGCCCCGCCGATCTTCCCCCGTCGGCGGGGCCGGTGGGTCCCCGGCACCCCCGTGCACCCCGTTCCGGGTCCTGTCGGTGGGGTGTCGGCCGGATGTCGGTGGTTTGTCGGTGGGGGCTGGCAACGTCGTCGGCATGAAGCGAATCGACGACAACCCCCCGGCCGCGGGCAGCGCGGTCACCGTGCGGGGGCTGGTCAAGCACTACGGCGAGACCAAGGCGCTGGACGGCGTCGACCTCGATGTGCGCGAGGGCACCGTGATGGGTGTGCTCGGACCGAACGGCGCCGGCAAGACCACCCTCGTCCGCATCCTGTCCACCCTGATCACCCCCGACGCCGGCCGGGCGCACGTCGCCGGCTACGACGTCGTACGGCAGCCGCGGCAGCTGCGGCGGGTGATAGGACTCACCGGGCAGTACGCGTCCGTGGACGAGAAGCTCCCCGGCTGGGAGAACCTCTACCTGATCGGCCGGCTGCTCGACCTGTCCCGCAAGGACTCGCGCGCGCGGGCCGACGAGCTGCTGGAGCGGTTCTCGCTCACCGAGGCGGGCAAGCGGCCCGCGGCCACCTACTCGGGCGGCATGCGGCGGCGGCTGGACCTGGCGGCCTCCATGATCGGGCGCCCGGCCGTCCTCTACCTCGACGAGCCCACCACGGGCCTGGACCCCCGCACCCGCAACGAGGTGTGGGACGAGGTCAAGCGCATGGTCGGCGACGGCGTCACCGTGCTGCTCACCACCCAGTACATGGAGGAGGCCGAGCAGCTCGCCTCCGAGCTGACCGTCGTCGACCGCGGCAAGGTCATCGCGAACGGCGGCATCGAGGCGCTGAAGGCCAAGGTCGGCGGGCGCACCCTGCGCGTCCGGCCGGCCGACCCGCTGCAACTGCGCCCGCTCGCCGCCTTCCTGGACGAGCTGGGCATCACCGGGCTCGCCACTGCGACCGTGGACGCGCAGCGCGACGCGGTCCTGGTGCCGATCCTCAGTGACGAACAGCTGACCGCCGTGGTCGGCGCCGTCACCGCGCGGGGCATCACGATCACCTCCATCACCACCGAACTGCCCAGCCTGGACGAGGTCTTCCTGTCCCTCACCGGCCACCGCGCCAGTGCCCCGCAGGACCCCGCGCCCGCCGACGCCCGCGAGGAGGTCGCCGTATGAGCGCCACCACCACCACCGACACCCCGGCCTCCACCGCCCCCGCTGCCGTGCCGGCGCCGCCGTCCGCCGACGCCCGGATCTCGGTACGCGGGCATCTGCGGCACACCAGCGCGCTGGTCCGCCGCAACCTGCTGTGGATCCGGCAGGACCCGGAGTCGATGTTCGACGCCGTCCTGTTCCCGATCGTCTTCACGCTCCTGTTCGTGTACGTCTTCGGTGGTTCCATCGGGCAGTCGCTGGGCGGCGGGCAGCAGGCGTACGTGCAGTACGTCATCCCCGGCCTGATGGCCATGATGGGCATGACCATGGCCCAGGGGGTCGGCACCGGCTTCAACCAGGACTTCAACTCCGGTGTCATGGACCGCTTCCGGTCCCTGCCGATCGGGCGCGGCTCGGTGCTGTTCGCCAAGATCGCCGTGGAACTGCTGCGGATGCTGTTCGCGACCGTGGTGCTGCTGGTCGTCGCCCTGCTCGTCGGCTTCGACATCACCAACTGGGCCGGTCTGCTGGCCTCGATCGGACTGTCCGCGGTGTTCGGTTCGGCGCTGATGTGGGTCTTCATCACACTCGGTGTGATCATGAAGAACGCGCAGTCCGTGCAGGCGATGGGCTTCCTGGTACTGATGCCGCTCCAGTTCGGCTCGTCGATCTTCGCGCCGACCGACTCGATGCCGGACTGGCTGCGGGCGTTCACCGACTACAACCCGCTCTCCGCCCTCGCGGACACGGCGCGCGGGCTGATGGTGGGCGGCCCCGTCACGCACGACCTGTGGGTGACGCTGGGCTGGTCGGCGGCCCTGACGGCGGTGATGGCGCCGGTCGCCATCCACAAGTTCCGTACGAAGAGCTGAGTCACGTCCGCGTCAGACGAGGGCGACGGCCTCCTCCGCGGAGAGTCCGGCGCCCTCGGCGTACGCCGCTTCGTACGCCTCGGTGCCGAGCGCCGCACGGACTCGCTCGACGGCCCGGATCCCCGCGTCCCGTTCCAGGCCCGTCGCGACGTGGCGGGGCGGCAGCATCGCGTCGGCGGCGCCGAGGCACCGCGCGGCATCCGTCGCCCGGCGCCCGCCGTCCACCCGGGCCAGCGCCATCGCGGCGATGGTCAGGTACGCGGAGCGCATGTGCGGGGCGACGGCCGCGGACAGCGGGTCACCGGCCCGTTCCAGCGACTCCCGGATCCTGGTCAGGGACTCCTCGTGCCGCTCCTCCAGCGTCTCGAGCCAGGCCTCCGCGGCGAGGATGAAGGCGTCGAAGACGACGAAGTGGGCGATGGAGAACTCCTCGCGCAACAGCCGCAACTGCTCGCCGGCCTCGGCGGTCCGGTCGGTCATGCCGAGCCACCCGGCGAGGAACAGCCGGGCGGCGGGCATCGCGGCGTTGTGGCCCGTCCCCGCCGACCGGTCGATCACGTCGCGCAGGAGGCGCTCGCCCTCCTCGGTGTCGCCCGCCTCCAGCAGCACGCTGCCGAGGCGGGCGCCGAGGACGTCCACCTGGGCATGTGCGCCGAGCCGTTCGGCGTGTTCCGCGGCGGCCCGGTAGTCGGCGGCGGCGAGCAGGTACTCGCCCTTGCGCTCCCGGGCCTCGGCGCGGGCGGAGAGGGCCTCGGCGGTGCCCCACGCGTCACCGAGGCGGCGGTAGATCTCCAGCGCCTCGTCGGCGTCGCGGGCCGCGTCGCCCGCCCAGTCGGTGCGGTTGGCGAGCGCGTTGGCGCGCATCTGCAGACTGCCGGCCAGCTCCCACTCGTATCCCGGCGTCTCGCGGCAGGTGCGCACGGCGGCGTCCATGATCTCGCGCAGCCGCTCGACGTCGCCGGTGAGCATCACCGCGAAGAACCAGAGCAGGCCGGGGCTGGCGCAGTTCTGCGGCATGCCGGGCTCGTAGGTGTCGGCGATGGCGCGCAGTTTCCGCTGGGCAGTCGGGGTCTGCCACTTGTCCAGCTCCGTGTCCATGCAGGCGAGGTGGGCCAGGTGCACGCCGCGCCGGGCCTCGGCGAGGACCTCGCCGGTCATCGGCGGCGGGGCCGCCGTGCACCGCTCCCACACCGGCTCTGCGCGGCGGACCGGCTCGGAAAAGGGGTCGGGGCCGAGGGTCATGACCGCGCTGAGCCAGTTCCGGGCCTCCACCCGCAGGTCGCGCATCTGCCAGTACCAGACGAGCGACAGCGACAGGCTCAGCGCCTCCTGCTCGTCGCGCGCGGTGACGGCGTGGCGCAGGGCGGTACGCAGGTTCTCGTACTCGCGCTCCAGTCGCCCGATGGCAGCGAGTTGCTCGGCGCCGCGCAGCAACGTGTCGGTGGTGCGGGCGACTTCGCGGTAGTGCGCCAGGTGCGCGCGCTCTGCCCCGGCTCGTCCGCCGGCCTCGTCGAGGCGTTCGCCGGCGTACTCGGCGACGGTCTCCAGGAGCCGGTAGCGCATGCCGTCACTCCCGGACGGCGCGGCCACGACCAGGGACTTGTCGACCAGGGAGCCGAGGGCCTCCAGGGCGGCGGGCCCGCACACGGCCTCCGCGGCGGCGAGGTCGCAGCCGCCCGCGAAGACGGACAGGCGCCCGAGGACGGTCCGTTCGTCCTCGTCGAGCAGGTCCCAGGACCAGTCGACGACCGCGCGCAGGGTCTGCTGCCGGGGCAGGACGGTCCGGCTGCCGGAGGTGAGCAGGCGGAAGCGGTCGTCGAGGCGGTCGGCGATCTGGCGCGGGGTGAGCATGCGCAGCCGGGCGGCGGCCAGTTCGATGGCCAGCGGCAGCCCGTCGAGACGGCGGCATATCTCGGCGCAGGCGGCCGCGGTCCCCTCGTCGGCGTCGGTGCGAAAGCCGGGGCGGGCGGCGGCGCCCCGGTCGGCGAGCAGCCGCAGCGCGGCCGGCTCGGGCAGCGGCTCCACCGGGCGCAGTACCTCCCCCGGTACGCCGAGGGGTTCGCGGCTGGTGGCGAGGACGGTCAGGTTCGGGCAGCGGGCGAGCAGTTCCTCGGCGAGGCGGGCGGCGGCGTCGACGACGTGCTCGCAGTTGTCGAGGACGATCAGCATGCGACGCCGGCCGCAGTGCTCGACGAGGCGCTCGACGGCGGTGGCCTGCCGGTCCGCGGTACCCCGCCGGTCGGCGACGGCCCGCATCTCCTCGGCGCCGGCGCCGTAGAGCACGGTCTCGCGGGCACCGACGGCGGTCAGCACGGCCTCCGGTACGGCGCCGGGGTCGTCGACGGGTGCGAGCTCGGCCAGCCACACGCCGTCCCGTGCCGTGTCCCCGGCGCCTTCGGCGGCCTCCTGCGACAGCCGGGTCTTGCCGGCACCGCCGGGCCCGAGGAGGGTGACGAGGCGCGTGGTGGCCAGGTCGGCGCGGAGGGCGTCCAGGTCGGCGTCCCGGCCCACGAAGGAGGTGAGCCGGGCGCGGAGGTTGCCACGGAGGCGGGGCGCCACGGCAGGAACACCCGGGGGCGCGGGGTGCATGGGCGGCGCGGGGGACTCGGGGGGCGCGGGTGCCGAGGAAGCCGGGGGATTGAGCAGCACCGCGTGCAGCGCCCGCAGTTCGGGCCCGGGATCGGTGCCGAGCCGGTCCGCGAGCAGTCGGCGTACGGCCTCGTAGGCGGCCAGCGCCTCGGCGGTGCGGCCGGTGTCGCGCAGGGCGCGCAGCCGCAGGGCCTGGAGGGGCTCGTCGAGGGGGTGTCCGTCGCACAGCGCGGTCAGCTCGGGCAGGGAGTGTTCGGCCTGCCCGAGGTCCAGGGCGGCGGTGTGGCGGGCGCGCAGGGCGTCCAGGCGCCGGGTCTCCCAGCGGGCCGCCTCGGCGGTGCGGTCGGGCAGGTCGGCGAGGGCGGGACCGCGCCACAGGGCGAGTGCGTCGTCGAGCACGACGGCCGCCTTGGCGGGGTCACCGTCGGCGAGGGCGCGGGTGCCCTCGCCGGCCAGCCGGTCGAAGAGGTGCAGGTCGATGTCGTCGGGGGCGGTGGTGAGCCGGTAGCCGCCGTCCGCGGAGGTGACCGCGTCCGCGCCGAGCGTCCGGCGCAGCCGCCCGACCAGCGCCTGCAACGCACCCGGCGCGTCGGCGGGCGGGTCGCCGTCCCACACCTCCTCCACCAGCAGCCCCGCGGGCACGGCGCGGCCGGGGCTGAGGGCGAGCACGGTCAGCAGCGCGCGCAGCCGCGCCCCGCCGACCGGGACGGCGGTGCCGTCGGGGCGGATTGCCTGTGTGGTGCCGAGAATGCGATAGCGCACGGGGTCCATTGTCCCCGCTGCCGTCGAAGCCGGTCACGGGGTTTTGACGGTGCGGCGCGGGAAGCCGCGGGTCCGGGGGGCCTTCACCGGCGGGAGGGCGGCCCGGAACCTCCCGCCGGCGCCTCGGAACCTCCCGCCGGCGCCTCGCAACCTTGCGCCGGTACCCGGAACCTCCCGTCGCCCGCGAGACGTTTTCCCGGTGCGCCCGGTACGGTCGGGCAGTCCTACCGGTCCCGGCCAGGACCGGGCCAGGACCGGGCCAGGCCCCCGCCAGGCCCCCGCCAGGGGCCTGCCGGATCCCGGCCGGGTCTCCGGCCGGCCCCTCAGGCCCCATGTGTGTCCGACAGCCAGGGAGTCCCATGACCACCGCCACCGCCCGCCCCAGTGACCGGCGGATCAGTCCCGTCTTCCTCGGGATCGTCGCCGTCGCCGCGGTCACGGGCTGGGCCACCTGGACCGGGTTCGCCGAGCAGCCGGGCGTCGCCGTGTTCCTGTTCGTGACGGCCGCGTGGGTCGTGTCGCTGTGCCTGCACGAGTACGCGCACGCCCGCACCGCGCTGCACAGCGGCGACGTCTCGGTCGGCGCGAAGGGCTATCTGACCCTGAACCCGGTCAAGTACACCCATGCCCTGCTGAGCATCGTGCTCCCGGTGCTTTTCGTGATCATGGGCGGGATCGGTCTGCCGGGCGGTGCGGTGTTCATCGAGCGCGGGCGGATCCGGGGCCGCTGGCGGCACAGCCTGATCTCGGCCGCGGGCCCGCTGACGAACGTCCTGTTCGCGGTGGTGTGCACGGCCCCGTTCTGGCTGGACGCGCTGGACGGCGTGCCGCGCGACTTCCGGATCGCGCTGGCCTTCCTCGCGCTGCTCCAGGTCACGGCCGCGATCCTGAACTTCCTGCCGGTTCCGGGCCTGGACGGGTACGGGGTGATCGAGCCGTGGCTGTCGTACAACGTGCGGCGGCAGGTGGAGCCGCTGGCGCCGTTCGGACTGCTGATCGTGTTCGCACTGCTGTGGATCCCGGCGCTCAACGGCGTCTTCTTCGACGCGATCGACGCGGTCCTGCGCGGCCTCGGGATCAGCGAGGTCGACACGTACTGCGGCTTCGAGCTGTACCGCTTCTGGCAGACGGACGAGTTGTGCTCGGTCGTCGGCTGACGCGGGTCAGCCCGTGACGGACGTGGCGCGGCGGGCGTCCCGGCCGCGCTTGACGTAGTACCAGCACATGTTGGACGACACCCCCGACAGCAGCACCCACACGACGCCGATCAGCACGCTGCCCTGCACGAAGGAGACGACGGCGGCGGCCACGGCGAGTACGCAGACGGCCAGGGCGTAGAGGGCGAGACGGGGCATGGTGCGGGCTCCTGTCGGGGGACACGTGCGGGTACTGCGGCGAACACGGGCGGTGCGGGCACCGCCGGCACCCACCAGTGTCCCCCATCGCCTCAGACGTCGGTGACGCGGAGCCCGGCGTGTGCCTTGTAGCGGCGGTTGACGGAGATCAGGTTGGCGACGAGCGACTCGACCTGGTGGGCGCCTCGCAGCCGCCCCGCGAAGACGCCGCGCATGCCGGCGATGCGCCCGGCGAGGGCCTGCACGATCTCGACGTCGGCGCGCTCCTCGCCGAGCACCATGACGTCGGTGTCGATCTCGTCGATCTCCGGGTCCTGGAGGAGGACGGCGGACAGGTGGTGGAAGGCGGCGGCGACCCGGCTGTCCGGCAGCAGGGCGGCGGCCTGCTCGGCGGCGCTGCCCTCCTCGGGCTTGAGCGCGTAGGCGCCCTTCTTGTCGAATCCGAGCGGGTTGACGCAGTCGACGACGAGCTTGCCGGACAGTTCCTCGCGCAGGGATTCGAGGGTCTTGGCGTGGCCGTCCCACGGCACGGCGACGATCACGATGTCGCTGCGGCGCGCGGTCTCGGCGTTGTCGGCGCCCTCGACGCCGTGCCCGATCTCCTCGGCGGCGGCCTCGGCGCGCTCGGCGGCGCGCGAGCCGACGATCACCTTCTGGCCGGCCTTGGCGAGGCGGTAGGCGAGGCCCTTGCCCTGGGGGCCGGTGCCGCCGAGCACGCCGACGACGAGCCCGGAGACGTCGGGCAGGTCCCAGGGGTCCTTGGCGGGGGCCTTCTGTGCAGCACTGTCGGTAGAGGTCATGGGCCGACCCTACGTCCGTACCGGCCGCCGGACGGGTTCAGGTCCCCCTCGGTGTCGGGCCGTTTCCGGGCCGTCCCCGGATCGCCCCCGCCGCGTCCCCGGATCGCCCCCGCCGCGTCCCCCGGGCCGTCCCGGCCAGTGCGCCGGCCGTCCCCGGGTCGGGCGAATCCGGAGCGAATCCCGGGCCGCGCGGGCCGGTTTGCGGCAGGATGCGGGCCCATGGACGCCGTACGGGTCGCGCTGCTGCGGGACGTGCTCGCCGGGACCGAGTGGCTGGGGGCCACCCGGAGATTCGCGGGGACGCTGCGGGGGTCCGTGGTCCCGCACGGGGGCGGGCTGCTGCTGGTGGGCACCGCAGACTACGAGCCCTGGCATCTGGCGGCCCACCTCGTGGACGAGGCCGCCTGGTCGGGGACGCCGGGGCTGGCCCCCACGCTCGTGCGGCACGACGCGCGCCCGTCGGACCCGGCACATCTGGCGGTGGGTCTCGGGCGGCTGGCGGCGGCCCGGCGCGGGGAGACGCTGCTCGTGGTGGCGCCCGACGACCCGGGCGCCCCGCTGCTGGAACGGGTGCACGACGCCCGCCGGGCCGGGGCGACGGTCCTGGCGCTCGGCGCCGGCGAGCGGGAGCTGACGGCCATGGCGCACGAGGCGCTGACCGTGCCGGACGGCGCCGAGCTGGACCTGGACACGGTGCAGCACCTGGTGAGCGCGGCGGCCGGGGAGAACGCGGCGCCGCCGCCCCGGGGCCGCCGGCGCTTCCGGGACCGCCTCTCGCGCCTCGCCGACCACCTGACGGCCCCGCCTCCGTCCCGCTGGTGACGCGGCTTCCCAGACCCGTCTGACCGCGGCTTCCCTGGCCCGTCAGTCCTCGTCCGTGCGCCCCGCGGCGGAGGCGTCGTGCCACCTGGGGTCGTTCTCCCACTCGAGGTTGCGCTCGCGGGCCGTGCGCATCGCGTGCTCGGCCTCCGTGCGGGACGCGTACGGCCCGAAACGGTCCTTGCCCGGGCAGTCCGGCCCCTCCTCGACCTTCCGGTGCTCCAGGCAGTAGTACCACTCGCCCGGTTTTCCGACCGTGCGCTTCTTGAACAAGGCCATGACCGGCTCCTTTCGTCCACCTGCCGGGGGGCATGCTCTCGCATGCCCGCTGGTTAGACTCGCTGACATGTCTGGCCAGTCGCTGCTCGTACCAGGGGAGCTGTCTCCCACCCGTTCCGTACCCGGAAACATCCGCCGGCCCGAGTACGTGGGCAAACCCGCGCCGGCGCCGTACACCGGGCCGGAGGTGCAGACGCCCGAGACGATCGAGGCGATGCGCGTGGCCGGCCGGATCGCGGCGCGGGCGATGGAGGAGGCCGCGAAGCTCATCGCGCCCGGCGTGACGACGGACGAGCTGGACCGGGTGGCGCACGCGTACATGTGCGACCACGGCGCCTACCCCTCGACGCTCGGTTACCGCGGTTTCCCCAAGTCCCTGTGCAGCTCGGTCAACGAGGTCATCTGCCATGGCATCCCCGACTCCACGGTGCTGCGCGACGGCGACATCGTCAACCTCGACGTGACGGCGTACATCGGCGGTGTGCACGGCGACAACAACGCGACCTACCTGGTCGGTGACGTGGACGAGGAGAGCCGGCTGCTGGTCGAGCGCACCCGCGAGTCCCTGGCCCGCGCGATCAAGGCGGTCAAACCGGGCCGGCAGATCAACATCATCGGCCGGGTCATCGAGTCGTACGCGAAGCGGTTCGGGTACGGGGTGGTGCGGGACTTCACCGGTCACGGGATCAACTCGTCGTTCCACTCGGGGCTCATCGTCCCGCACTACGACAGCCCGCACGCGACGACCGTCATCCAGCCCGGGATGACCTTCACCATCGAGCCGATGCTCACGCTCGGGACGCACGAGTACGACATGTGGGACGACGGCTGGACGGTCGTGACGAAGGACCGCAAGCGGACGGCGCAGTTCGAGCACACGCTGGTGGTGACGGACTCCGGGGCGGAGATCCTGACGCTGCCGTAGCGTCGCCCGCCGTCCCGGTTCGAGGGTTCGAAGGCCCGCTCTCCTCGGAGGGCGGGCCTTCTCGTGTCCGGGTACGCTCTTACCGACAGGGCGTCGGAAAAACATTGACTTAGGTAAGCCTTACCGTAGAAGATCGGCTCATGGACTCCTTCTCGACCCTCATCCGCACGGCCTCCCACGAGCAGCACGTTGAGGCGGAGACCTCCACCTTCATGAGCGACCTGCTCGGCGGCCGGCTCGGCGTCGACGCGTACGCGCGCTACACCGAGCAGCTGTGGTTCGTCTACGAGGCCCTGGAGGCCGGCGCCGGCCGGCTGGCGTCGGACCCGGTGGCCGGGCCGTTCGTCCGCCCGGAGCTGATGCGGCTGGCCTCGCTGGAGCGGGACCTGGCGCACCTGCGCGGCCCGCGGTGGCGCACGGAGCTGACCGCCCTGCCGGCGACCGAGGCGTACGCGGCCCGGGTGCGCGAGTGCGCCGAGCAGTGGCCGGCCGGGTACGTCGCCCACCACTACACGCGCTACCTCGGCGACCTGTCCGGCGGGCAGATCATCCGCGACAAGGCGGAGCGGACGTGGGGCTTCGCCAAGAAGGGCGACGGGGTCCGCTTCTACGTCTTCGAGGAGATCACCAACCCGGCCGCGTTCAAGCGCGAGTACCGCGAACTGCTGGACGGCATCCACGCGGACGACCTGGAGAAGCAGCGGGTCGTCGCCGAGTGCAAGCGGGCCTTCGCCCTGAACACGGCGGTCTTCCAGGGGCTGGGCGAGGAGTTCCCGCTGTCGGCGTGAGGCGGACCGGCCACGCGGCCGCGCAGCCGCTCTCCGCGGTGGTGACCTTCCTTCGCGAGGACGGATGAGCCCCCGTCATGTTGTCGCGATCCCGCAAGGGGGCCGTCGGCCTCCGGGCCCGAGGGCTTCGGCGACGCCGACGAGACGCCCGGCCACCGCCTGATCCGACGCAACCGGCTGTGCGGCCGAGAACGGGCAGCAGCATCAGCACTCCCTCGCGGCACAACGACCATGTCCGAGCCGGCGGAGAAACGCCAGGTGCTCACTCGCCTGCGTGCGACCGCGCGGGGCGTGGGCCGTGATCGGTGCGCATCCTTGTACGTACCGGCCGAGTACGCCGAGCATGGTCACCTCACTGCCGAGCAGCAGGCGTTCGACCAAGCCGATCAGCTCCCGGCCACCGGGGCCCGCCGAGTAGGCCATCAGCGTGGCCCCGACCAGGGCGATCCACGACAGGACACGCAGCCATCGAACTGTTCGCACCGCATGCGGTTCGGTGGAGAGCCGCCGGGCGAGAAGGAGCCCGGCGGCCGGGAGTGCGGCGAACGCCGCGATGGAGGCATAGCGGTGCACGTACGCGGACCCGCTCAACTGTGTGGTCAGCGGGTCGGTCGGCACCACAGCCGCGACCACGAGTCCCAGACCCCAGACGGTCAGCAGGGCGGAGGGAAGACCGCGCACGGGCACGCATCGCCCCCTCGCCACCGTCAGGAGTACCAACGAGACCGCGCCCAGCAGGGCCATGGTGGTTTCGATCGGACCGCCGCGGTCCAGGGCAGCGAAGTCGCTGACGGTCAGGGAGAACGGACTGAGGTAGGGGTCCGTGTCCGAGGGGGACCACAAGGCCGCGCCCACGGCCAGAGCGACGGCGGCCCAGACTGTCGGGGCAAGTAAGTGGCTGAAGGCGCGGCGTCCTGTTGTGATCATGGTCTGCATTCTCTGGTCCAGCGACCCGGCCGGACCACCAGGCCGCCCCCGAAGCACCCCTGATTTCGACCCCCGACGAGCAGTCAGGGATGACCCCGTTGCTGAGTGCGTGTTGCGTCCCCCGTCCGGCTGCGCCTCGTTCTTCCCGGCCCTTGCCATGAAGGTGCTCAGGCCCTGGCGATTCAACGGAAGGCGTCGGCGTTCTCCGAAGCCCACTGCCGGAACGAGCGAGCCGGCGTTCCGGTGACCTGAGAGACCGTGTCGCGCACCATCAGCAGCTCGGGGTTCACGTCTCCGCCAGTGACGTCGAGCACCGCGTCCGCGGCCTCGGCCCCGAAGACCGCGACCATCTGCGCGTGGGCCTGCCGACGGCTGATCTCGGCGAAGGGAACCTCCCGGCCCAGTACTGCCGCGATGGCCTCGACCTGCTGTCGGGCGGATACCGGCTCGGGCCCGGTCAAGGCGTACGTGCGTCCGTGGTGGCCGGGCTCGGTCAGTGCCACCCGTGCCACCGATGCGATGTCCGCGGGATGGATGGTAGGGAGCGCGGTCTCGGCGTACGGCGCGCGGACGGTCTTGCGGCCGCGGATGGACGCAGCCCACATCAGGGCGTTCGACGCGAACTGCGTCGGCCGCAGGATCGTCCAGGCCATGCCGGTTTCCTTGAGCAGTCGCTCCACTGCCAGGTTCTCGTCGGCGGGGCCGAGGTGCGGGTGGGTCTGGACGGTGATGGACGACACCAGTACGACGTGTTCCACTCCCGCCTGCCGTGCGGCTTCGAGGATGTCGGCGTCCGAACCCAGACGCGACACAAGAAACAGCGAGCGCACCCCCTCCAGCGCGGGCTTCAACGACGCCGGCTCTGCGAAGTCGCCCTCCACGACCTCGGCCCCTTGGGGGAGGACGGCTCGTGCGGCGTCACGGGTGAGCCCTCTCAGCGGCCCGACACCGCGTGCGTGCAACTCCTTCAGCAGGGCACTGCCTGTGTTTCCGGTGGCTCCGGTCACGAGGATCACGAGCGTGTCTCCCGTCGCTGGATGATCGAGTGGGCGACACGCTAGAACCTCAATCATGCTTCAGGTCAAGAAGAGGCCTGGCCGTGCCCGAGGGTGGGCACGTTCATCCGTACTCGGCTGTGCGCGTTCGCTCACGTGTACGCAAGAAGCCGGGGCAGCATCCCCGACGGCGGCGGCCACCGGATCCGCACCGTCACACTCGCGGCGATCCGGCTGTGGTTTTGCCTGTGACCTGCTGAGCTACTGGCCGAGGTCGTAATCGAACCAGATCCGATGCGTGCCGTCAGAGTCGATCGCGATGCCCCCGGTCCCTGTGATCCCGGCCAGCTCACCCGTTCCGCTGCCCGGAACGATGACGACGAAGAAGTCGTCTTGCCGTTCTCCACCCGACATCGTGGCGGAGTGCGCGAAGTTGAAGGCCCCCGTCCGCCCATGGAGCACTCCCTCGAACGACTCCATGGCGACATAGGTGCCCGTATTGGTGGACTGGTCGAACGCGGAGGTGAACAACGTGGCCGCGCGCCCGACGACCTCGCCCTCGAACCGCTTGTCCATCGTGGCGACCCCGACAGGCACCGCGGTCTCGATCGCCGGGCTCGGCACCGAGGCGGGCGTGAAGTCGACGACCTTGAACGTTCCTGAAACTCGCATTCCCGGAGCGTACTGGCCACCACCGACATCAACGCTGCCCAGACCCTCGTGACCAGCAGCCGGCGGAGTGCGTCCTGAGCCTGCTCGAAGAGCATACGCAGCCTGCATGACGGGTGCGTCGGTCACCGTGGACGGCGGAAGCACCACGGGCCGGATGATGATGATCCAGCCGAGCGGTACCTGAGGCTGGGTCCTTGCCCCTGCCGGTCCTGGTCGGCAGTTCGAGGTCTCCGCACCGGCCCCGTCGGCAAAAGGGGATACGGATAATGGTGAGTAGGCGCCTTGCGGCGCTCCGGTGTCCGGCTCCCATCCGGCGGGGCCGACGTCGTCTGTGTCGACTGGGGGAACCATGCGCGTAGCGGTCTATCTTGCTCACCCGCGTCCGGGGAGCTTCAACCACGCCGTGTTCGACGCCGTGGTCGAAGAGCTGCGTGAGGGAGGAGCCGAGGTGGTGGCGCACGACCTCTACGCGGAAGGGTTCCCGGCCCTGCTCTCCGCCGACGAGACGGGGACGGTCCAATCGGCAGGGCACTCCCACGACGCGCAGCTGGCGCTGCACCGGGAAGAGCTGTCCACGTTGGACGCCATGGTGTTCGTGCACCCGAACTGGTGGGGTATGCCGCCCGCTGTCCTCACGGGTTGGGTGCAGCGGGTCCTGGCGCCGGGGGTCGCGTACAAGCTGGAGACGGCGGAGGGCGAACCCGCCGGGTTGCTGAAGGCCGGCCGAGCCCTCGTGCTGAACACCTCCGATACTCCCGCCGACCGGGAGGAGAGCGAATTCGGTGATCCACTGCAGAGTGTCTGGGCGGCGTGTGTGCTGCCGTACGTGGGAGTCTCCGACGTACGCAGGGTCGTCTTCCGCACCGTCACCGGCTCGCTCCCCGAAGAACGCGCCACCTGGCTGGCCGACGCACGCAGGCAAGCGGCAGCGCTCCTCCGCCCCGCATGGCAGTCCACGTCACCGGTACAGCCCTGATGCCGGGGTAGCGGCGAGACCTCTCGCGACCGGTGCCCACCGGCGGCTGGTCGTTCCCCCTGCGGCTGTCACGGTCAGCAGCAGTGCCAAAGTGGGGTGGGTCGACTCGCGACGGTTGAGGATGGCGGCGTTCCTCGTCGGCGGGGCTACCCGCAACCTTGCCCGCCCGTGCTCGGAGAGCAGTCGGCCCCGCAGTTCCTCCGGCAGGCGGCGAACGTCCTTCCGGGGCGCCACCATGTCCCCTGACACCCGAGCCGGCGGTCCAGGCCGCGCTGGTCCATGCGCTGACGCTGTCTCTCGTGAACATTCCATGGCCCAGTGATCACCAACTGACGCCCGAACCGGCAGACAAACGCTGCTGGTGGCCTCGGCGAGGATGTGGGCGTGGTCGAACGCCGGCTGCGGCGGCAGCCTGTCGAGCGGCCACCAGCGGGCGCTGCGGGCGTCGTCCACCGCCGTCACCGCCGTCACCGCCGTCACCGCTCCAGGCGTACCCGTCCCCCGATCTCGACCCAGCCCTCGGGCTGCGGGGCCGTGAGGATCTGCGAGCCGACCCCCTGGGTGATGTTGAGGGCACGCCCCAGCCGCTCGGTCAGCAGCAGCGCCGCGGCGCCCGTCGCCTCGTCCTCGTCGATCCCGTCGTCCCGTCCCGGGAAGGCGCGGGCACGGATACGCCCCGCCGCCTCGTCCTCCCAGGCCCAGGCGTAGATCCACTCCCCCGGTGGCGGCACCCGCAGGTCGTCGACCTCGGCGACGGTGGCGTACTGGCGCAGGGTGCGCGGGGGCGCCCACTCCGCCCGCGCCTCGATCCAGCAGAACTCCCCGTCCTGCCGGGCGCCCACCACCCCGGCCGGGGTGACGAGTTCGGGCACGTCGAGCAGCCATGCCGTGCCGACGCAGGGGTGGCCGGCGAACGGCAGGCGCAGGGTGGGGGTGTAGATGTCGACGACGCCGCGCTCGGGGTCGTCGACGAACACTGTCTCGCTGAAGCCGAGTTTCCCGGCCAGCTCCTGCCGCTCGGCCCGGTCCGGCAGCGCGGAGCCGTCCCGGACGACGCCGAGTTCGTTGCCGTAGCCACCGTTCGGCGCGCAGAAGACACGCAGTACGTCGTAGTCAGTCACCGGCGCATTCAAGCATCGCCGGGGCGGCGAGCGCTTCCCGGCCGCGCAGGCCTCCGGGCAGGGGCCGGGAGACGGTGCGGGCCGGGACGCAACTCCCGTTACGCCTGCGTCCGAAGTCGGTCGTGGCCCAGCTGTACGGCGAGGACGGCGAGGACCTCAAGGACGGCGGGGACGGGCCTGGAGGACGAGGACGAGGCGGCGGTGGCCGAGGCGATGGCACGCACGGAGGTGACCGGTTTCGCCGGGTGGCCGTTCTCCGCGCTCAGCGGCGGCGAGCGGGCCCCGGTGGCGCTCGCCCGAGTGCTCGCGCAGCGCACTCCCCTGCTGCTGCTCGACGAACCGACCGCGGCACTGGACCTGCGCCACCAGGAACTGGTGCTGCGGCTGTGCCGGGAGCGGGCGCGGGCCGGGGACGCGGTGGTCGTCGTACTGCACGACCTCTCGCTGGCGCCGGCGTACGCGGACCGGGTCGCGATCCTGCGCGCCGGCCGGGTCGCAGCCGACGGGCCGCCGGCGGAGGTCCTCTCCGGACAGCTGCTGTCCCAGGTCTACGACCAGCCGGTGGAGCTGCTGCCGCATCCGCGCACGGGGGCGGTGCTGGTCGTCCCGCGCCGCGAGCCGTGACGGGAGGTCACGGTGTGGCCGCTGTACCCGGTCCGGGCGTTCGCGCGCCGCCTCGCCCCGGTAGGGTTCGCCTCCGGGAAGGGGAAGGTGAAGGAAACCTGATGAGCAGGGATCACGGCCCTCGTAGGCCCCGCAGGCTTGACAAGTGCGCGCTCATAGCCGCCTCGGCGACCGCGCTGTCGGTGACGGCGAGCGGCTGCGTGGTGGTGCACGGAGAGCGCGAGGTGCTCCCCGCGACCACCCGGGCCGAGGCCGCGAAGGTGCTCCAGGAGTTCACCTCCGCGTACAACGCGGCCGACAAGGCGTACGACGCCTCCCTGGACGCCGAGCACACCACCGGCGCCCTCGCCGCCATCGACTCGGCGCGGCTGGAGGCGGGCCGGGCCAACAACCCGGACGGCAACGCGTCGCACACGCCGCTGGAGCTGACGGACGCGAAGTTCACGATCCCGAAGAAGGCGGGCTGGCCTCGCTGGTTCGTCGCGGACGCCAAGGGCAACAAGGGCGGCGACTCGCGCTGGCTGCTGGTCTTCACCCGGCACGGCCTGGAGGAGACCTGGCAGGCGGCGTACCTGACGCTGGTCGCCCCCGGCAAGGTGCCCGAGTTCAGGACCGACCGGGACGGCTGGGCCGAGGCCGTCCCCGCGAACACCACCGACCTTGCCGTCCCGCCCGCCGGCCTGAGCAAGGCCTACACGACGTATCTGAAGGACGGCGGAGAGTCCTTCGCGGACGGCTCCCACACCAGTTCCTGGCGGCAGTTGCGCGAGAAGCGGGCGATCCGCCCCGGCCTGGTCACGCAGTTCATCGACGAGCCGCTGACGAACGACGACCACGCGCCGCTGGCGCTGCGTACGGAGGACGGCGGGGCGCTGGTGTTCTTCACCACGCGGCACTACGAGAAGCAGACCGCCGCGCAGGGTACGTCGGTGCCGACGCCGAACAAGGACGTGCTGGCGCTGACGGACGGCGAGATCAAGCAGTCCCTGACGATGGAGTTCGTCTCCAACCAGATCGCGCTCGACCCGGCGGACGGCTCGGGCGACGGGCGGGTGTCGGTCCTGGGGCGGGTCCAGGGGCTGACGTCGGCGAAGGGCGAGTAGCCGCGGCCGGTGGCGCGGCGCCCGCTCAGCGGCGCAGGGGCCAGGCGGTGCCCGCCTGGTCGCTCTCCTCGCCGGCGTGCCGGGCGCACGCGTCGGTGAGGGTCTCCAGCAGGGTCAGCGGGTCCGGCAGCGGGTGCTCGGGCCCTCGCACCCAGTGCACCGTCCGGTCCTGACCGGGCAGCCGGGCGGGCGGTACGAGGACGTAGGAGCCCCGGCAGTGCCAGCGCAGGCCGGGGTGCTCGTCCATCGTCTCGGGGTGGCAGTCCAGCTCGCAGGGCCACCACTCGTCCTCGTCCTCGGGGGTGCCGCGGGTGAGGGTGAACAGCAGCATGCGGCCGTCGTCGCTCTCGGCGACCGGGCCGACCTCGATACCGGCGTCGAGCAGGCGCTGAAGCGCCTCGCGACCGGCCTGGAGGGGGACGTCGAGGACGTCGTGCACCATGCCGGTCGCGGTGATGAAGTTGGCCTCGGGCTGGTGGCGGGCCCAGCGCTCGATCTGCGCGCGGTCGGTGGTGGACTGCGTCTGCCAGGCGAACGACACCGGGTGCCGGGCCGGGGTGGGACAGCCGACGCGGTCGCAGGAGCAGCGGTATCCGGCCGGGTGCGCGGCGGGCGCCAGGGGCAGTCCCGCACCGGCGGCGGCGAGCAGCAGGTCCTCCCGGCCACCGTCACCGGCGGCCTCCTTGGGGCGGCGTCCGCGCAGCCACTGGGAGAGTTTGCCCTGCAGACCGCTCCGACCGCCGAACTCCGCGCTCATCAATCCCCTTCGCCTCGCCGTCGTGCGCACCAGCATGCCCTATGGTCGCACCATTCCGCGCTTCGGGGTCGGGAAGGGACAAACTTCCCCGCTCAGGCTTCTCCGGCAGCGGTCACGGTCACCGGCAACCGGTCGCCGGCCATCGGCAACCGGTCGCCGGTCACCGCGGGGCGAGCCCGTGGAGCGCGTAGTCGACGAGCGTGTCGGTGTAGGCGTGGGTGATCGGCCCCGTGTGCTGCAGCCAGCGCTGGGCGAGCGGGGAGACGAAGAGTTCCAGTCCGATGCGCGGGTCGATGTCCGGCCGTACGTGGCCGGCGTCCTGGGCGGCGCGCAGCCGGTCGGCGTGGAGCTGGAGCGACGGCTCCAGGAGCCTGGCGACGAACTCCCGGCCGAGCTGTTCATTGACGACGCCCTCCGCGGCCAGGGCGCGGTAGGGGGCCTCGAACTTCGGATCGCGCAGTTCGTCGACGGTGGCGCGGAGCACGGCCTTGAGGTCGGCGGCGACATCGCCGGTGTCCGGGATGGCGTACGCCTCCTCGCCGGCGGCCTGCACGGCCCGCTCGCCCAGGTCGAGGAAGGCCTCCAGCAGGACGTCCGCCTTCGAGGACCACCAGCGGTAGATCGTCTGCTTGCCGACGCCGGCGCGGGCGGCGATGCCCTCGATGGTGGTCTTGGGGTAACCGACCTCCGCGACGAGCGCGAGGGCGGCGTCGTAGATGGCCTGGCGGGAGCGCTGGCTGCGACGGGTGGCGTCGGGGGCGGATGTCGGGGCGTGGGCTGGTTTCTGGACGGCCATGTGTCGAATTTACCAGGTTGACAAGACGGTACGTCTCGCCGGACAGTGGAGCGACGGTAGATCGAGACGATACGTCTCGTGCCGAGAGAGGAGGACCCATGTCCCGAGGTGGAGCCGGAAACATGCTGGGCGTCGGCGGCACACGCCGCACACTCGGCCGCAACGCCCTGCGCGGCGGCGACCGTAACGGCCGGACCGGCGGCGGACCGGACCCGCGGGCCCAGAAACGCGAACTGCTGCGCAGGCTCCAGGAACGGCAGCGGCAGGAGCGTGAGGAGGCCGCCGGGAGCGACGAGGCGTCTTGAAGAAGAGCCGTCGTGAAGAAGAGCCGTCGTGAAGAAGAGCCGTCGTGAAGAAGAGCCGTCATGGAGAACAGCCGTCATGAAGGGGGCCCGCCGGGCCCTGGCCGGGCCGGCCCCTGGTGGTGATCAACGGGATCGCCGGGCCCCGCCAGGCTGTACCCCGCCGCTCAGTGGGACTGCGCCCGCGCGTTCTCCAGGTAGTGCAGGACGGCCGCCACGCGCCGGTCGACCTGGTCGGCCGGGGACAGGTCGAGCTTGGCGAAGATGCTGCGGATGTGCTTGTGGACCGCGCCGTCGGTGACGACGAGCCGTCCGGCGATCGCGCTGTTGCCCAGGCCCTCGGCCATCAGGGCGAGCACCTCGCGCTCACGGCGGCTCAGGCGCTCCAGGCGGGTGTCCTGGCGGGTCCGGGCGAACAACTGGGCGACGACCTCCGGATCGATGGCGGTACCCCGGGCCGCGACCCGGCGCAGCGCGTCCATGAACTCCTCGACCCGCCCGACGCGTTCCTTGAGCAGATAGCCGATGCCTCCCACCCCGCCGGTGAGAAGGTCGGTGGCGAAGGACTGCTCGACGTACGCGGACAGCACCAGGACGGCCAACGCGGGGTGGCGGCGCCGGGCCTCGACGGCCGCTCGGACGCCGTCGTCGGTGTGGGTGGGCGGCATGCGTACGTCCAGGACGGCCACGTCGGGCTCGTGCTCGTCGATGGCGTCGAGCACCGACTCGGCGGTGTCCGCGGTGGCCACCACGTCCAGGCCCTCCGCGCGCAGCAGCAGGGCGAGCCCCTCGCGCAGCAACGGGTCGTCCTCGGCGATCACGATCCGCAGGGCGCGGTCCGCGCCGCCGGTCGCGTCAGGGTCCATGTCACGTTCCACGGGGGAGGTCCACTTCCAGGATCGTCGGTCCGCCGGGCGGGCTGGTCAGGCGCAGGGTGCCGTCATGGGCCGCGACCCGGCGCCGGATGCCGGTCAGTCCCGAACCGCCGGCCTCGTCCGCACCGCCCCGGCCGTCGTCCTCGATCAGCAGCCGCAGCCGGCCGGCACGCCCCCGGACGGTGACGGTGGCACGCTCCGCCCCACTGTGCTTCGCGATGTTCGTCAGCGCCTCCGCCACCACGAAGTACGCCGTCGCCTCGACCGACGCCGCACACCGCTCGGGCACGTCCGCCTCGACGCGGCACGGCACCCCGCAGTCCGCCGCCAGTCCCGACAACGCCCCCGCCAGCCCACGGTCCGCCAGCACCGGCGGCAGGATCCCCCGCGCCACCGCGCGCAGCTCCCCCAGCGCCTGCTCCGCCGCCGACTGCGCCCGCTCCAGCAACGCGTCCGCACCCGCCGGATCACGCACCGCCATCCGCCGTGCCGCACCCAGCAGCACCGTCACCGACACCAGCCGGTTCTGCGCACCGTCGTGCAACGACCGCTCGATACGCCGCAGCTCCGTCGCGTGCGCGTCCAGCGCCGCCGCCCGGGTCGCCGTCAGCTCCGCCACCCGCAGCGACAGATCGGTATCCGGACCCGCGACCAGCAGCCGCCGGGCCGGACCTGCCTGCAGCCGCGCCATTCCCGGCCCCAGCCCCAGGACGATCGCGGTCCAGCCCACCCCCAGCAGGGCCGCCGCGACGGCGTCCGGCCAGGTCTGCGCGGTGCCGATGCCGATGGACGTGGTCGTGGCCTCCTCGGGTCCGAGCCGCCACCACAGGGGGAAGGTGGTGTCCCGGACGGCGCAGACCGGGAGCAGGACGCCGAGCAGGCCCAGGAGGAGTCCCAGGGTGGCGTGCCGGGCCAGCCAGCGCAGTTCGCGCCGGGTGGTGGTGTCGGCGAGGGCGAGCCGCAGCCGGGTGGGCGGCGGGTCGGGGGCGATGATCTCGGGGCCCCAGCGGCCCAGCCGTTCGCGTTCCCTTCCGGCGAGCGCGTGCAGCGCCCGCAGCGCGGCCGGGGCCATGAGCAGGCCGACGCCGGCCAGGCAGGCCAGGGCGGTGAGGAGGAGCCCGCAGAGGAGGACCAGCGCGAGGAACGCCGTGCCGAGGCCACCGGTGAGCTGCCGCACCGCCGCGAGCGCGGCCCGGACAGTATGGACAACGATGTCCCGGCGCCTGGAGGGCAGGCCGCCGGCCGTGCTGTCCAGCGGTGCCGCCATCCGCCCCTCCTTCGGCCGACGACCCTACTGGGTTCCGGGGTCGGCCGTCATGTCCGGCCGGCCACGGTGCCCGGCCGGACTCCGTGGCCGCTCACGCCTGCGACGGGGGCCAGGGGTCGCCCCAGTCCGCGTCGCGGGCGGCCTTGTACAGGTCGCCGTGGCGCTTGGTGACCGTCCGGCGGGCGAGTTGCTCGTGCGGGTCGGCCGGCGACGTCTCGCACAGGTCGAGCAGGACCTGCCCCTTGCGGATCTGCGGACGCCGGACCACCCGGGAGGGGGCGGGGCCGGCCGGGAAGCGGGTGGCGGCGACGTAGCTGAACTTCTCGTCCTCGTAGGCGAGGGAGCCGCCCTTGACCTGGCGGTGCAGGGAGGAGCGGCTGACCCGGGCCGCGAAGTGGCACCAGTCCGTGCCGGGCACGATAGGGCAGGCGGCGCTGTGGGGGCAGGGGGCGGCGACCTGGAACCCGGCGGCGATCAGCCGGTCGCGGGCCTCGATGACGCGGGCGTAGCCGTCGGGGGTGCCGGCCTCGACGATCACGACGGCCTGCGCGGCGGAGGCGGCGGCGTCGACGAGCGCGGTGCGGTCGGGGCCGGTCAGCTCGTTGAGCACGTAGGAAACCGTGACGAGATCAGTGCTCTCGATGGTGAGCGCCGCTCCGATCCGAGAGCGCTGCCAGCGGACGTCGCGCAGGGCGGGGAGGGCGGCGGCGATCTCCCGGCCGAGGGCGAGCGCCGGCTCGGCCCAGTCGTGCACGGTCACCGGACGAACACCGTCCCAGGTGGCGCCGACCGCCCAGGTCGCCGCGCCGGTCCCGCCGCCGACGTCGACATGGCTCCCGGGCGCCCACCCGGGCACGGCGTCCGCGAACGCCGCCAGCGCCGACCGCACCGCCGCGAAGGTCGCCGGCATGCGGTACGCGGCGTAGGCGACGACGTCGGCGCGGTCCCGCAGGATCGGGGCGTCGGTCGGAGTGGCCCCGCGGTAGTTGGCGATCAGCCGCTCCACGGCCTGGGCGGCCTGCCGGGGCGGCAGCCCGTCGACCAGGCCGGCGAGGGCGGCACGCAGGGCGTCGGCGGGGGAGGCGGGGTCGTTCACCCGGTGATTCTACGGGCGAGCCGGGTGGGCAGTCCGCCGCGGGCGCCCCGCTCACATCTCCCGCACCGCCCGCACCGCGCGAGCCACCCGCGTCCCCAACGCCGCCCGGGGTCCGTTGTCCGGGGCACGGCGACGGGGGTGGACGGTGTTGGCGAGGAGGATCGCGAAGGTGTCCGTCGCCCGGTCGAGGACCAGCATCGTGCCCGTGAAACCCGTGTGCCCGGCCGCTCCGCGCCCCGCCAGCCCGCCCATGAACCACGGCTGGTCAAGGGCGAACCCGAGCCCCGGCTCGGTCAGGAGCAGTTCCACGAAGTCGGGGCCGAGGATGCGCGCCGGCCCGTACGAGCCGCCCGCGAGCAGCGCGCGGCAGAAGACCGCGAGGTCCCGGCCCGTCGAGAACAGCCCCGCGTGGCCGGCCACCCCGCCCAGCGCCCACGCGTTCTCGTCGTGGACGACACCCCGCAGCATCCCCCGGTCCGCCTTGGCCCACGGCCGCCGCTGGTCCTCCGTCGCCGCCGCGCCCGGACACGGCCCGAAGTGTGTCGCCGTCATGCCCAGCGGGCGGGTGATCCCGTCGTGGACGAGGACGTCGAGGCCGCGGCCGGTGATGCGTTCCAGGACCTGCTGGAGGAGCAGCATGTTCAGGTCCGAGTAGCAGTACGTGCCGGGTACGCCCACCGGCGGCTCCGCGCGCAGCCGTCGCAGCCGTTCCTCGTCGTCGGCGCAGTCGTACAGCGGCAGTTCGGGCCGCAGTCCGGAGGTGTGGGTGAGCAGCTGCCGCACGGTGACGCGGTGTGCGGCGGCCGCGCGGAAGTCCGGCAGATAGGCGCCGACCTCGGCGTCGATGCCGAGCGTGCCCCGTTCGATCTGCTGTACGGCGGCGACCGCCGTGAACACCTTGGTGAGGGACGCCAGGTCGAAGGGCGTGCGGGCGGCCATCGGCACGCGGGAGCGCGCGGGCAGTTCCACGCCCGTGTCGGTGCGCGGGTCGTAGGACGCGTAACGCACGGCCCAGCCCGCCGCCTCCTCGACGGCGAGCACGGGTCCGCGGCCGACGGCCACGACGGCGCCCGCCGCCCAGGGACGCTCGCCCGTGGTGAGGCCGTGCACTTCCTCGACGACACGGCGGAGCTGCTCGGGGTCGAGTCCGGCCCGCTCCGGCGTGTCGGTGCGCAGTCTCGGAGTGCTCAGCTCTCTTCTCCCTCCCCGGGCGTACGCCTTGCCGTACGTCCTGCGGCAGGACGGCACATTCCCACCAGGAAGGCGAGTGCGATCAGCGCCGCCACCAGCTGGACGACGGCCATCGGCAGGGCGGTGTCCTCCCCCGCGATCCCGACGAGCGGGGAGGCGACGGCGCCGATGAGGAAGGAGGACGTGCCGAGCAGCGCGGAGGCGGAGCCGGCGGACTTCTTGACCCGCATCAGGGCGAGCGCCTGGGTGTTGGGCATGCTGATGCCCATCGCGGACATCAGCACGAACAGCGCGACGGCGACCGGCACGAGGCCGACCTCGCCGAACACGCCCAGGGTCATCAGCAGCAGAGCGGTCGCGGCGGCGATGACGATCAGGAGGCCGAGGCCCAGTACCCGGTCCAGCCGGACCCGTCCGACCAGGATCTTGCCGTTGATCTGTCCGACGACGATCAGGCCGATCGAGTTGAGGCCGAACAGCAGGCTGAACATCTGCGGGGAGGCGCCGTAGATCTCCTGGATGACGAACGGGGACGCCGAGACGTAGGCGAACAGCGCGGCGAAGGTGAAGCCGCCCGCGAGCATGTACCCGGTGAAGGCGCGGTCCGCGAGCAGGCCGCGCATCGCGCGGACCGTGTCGCCGACGCCGCCGGCGTGCCGTTCGGCGGCCGGCAGCGTCTCGGGCAGCTTGGCCCAGACGGTCACGCCCAGCACCACCCCGACCACGGTGAGCACGACGAACACGCCCCGCCAGTCCGTGACGCGCAGGACCTGCCCGCCGATGAGCGGCGCGACGACCGGGGCGACGCCGGAGATCAGCATGAGGGTGGAGAAGAAACGGGCCATGGCCATGCCGTCGTAGAGGTCGCGGACGACGGCCCGGGCGATGACTATCCCGGCGGCGCCCGCGAGCCCCTGCGCCAGCCGGAAGACGATGAGGAGCTCGACGGTGGGGGCGATCGCGCACAGGACGGTGGCGACGACGTAGGCGGCGAGGCCGGCCAGGAGAGGGCGGCGACGGCCCCACTTGTCGCTCATCGGCCCGACGACGAGCTGGCCGAGGGCCATGCCGGCCAGGCAGGCGGTGAGCGTGAGCTGGACGGTCGCGGCGGGCGCGCTGAGGGACCGGGTGACCTCCGGGAGCGCGGGGAGGTACATGTCCAGCGCCAGCGGCGGCGTGGCGGTCAGACTGCCGAGGATGAGGGTGACGAGCAGGCCGGTGCGGCGGGTGGCGCGCAGCGAGCGGGCGGCCGGTCCCGTTTCCGGTCCGGCCGCCTGCGCGGGGTTCGTGGTCTTTGTGGTCTTTGTGGTGTCGGCGGTGCTTGTGTTGGCGGTGCTCGTGTTCGTGGTGCTCGTGGTGCTTGCGGTGCTCGTGGTCTTCAGTGTGGTGTCCGGTGCGGTGGTCGTGTCCGGTGACTCGTGCGGTATGGACGGCCCGCGCTCGGGCATGTGCCCCTCCCTCTTCGACAGATCCGGCACCTATGCTCTCAGCTCGTACGGACTTGAACGAACAGACTTGAACGAACCTGAACGAGGGTGGGGCAGGGTGTCAGCGGTGACCGGACAGAAGGTGCGCTGGGGGATTCTGGCGACCGGCGGTATGGCGGCGAGGTTCACGGCGGATCTGGTCGATCTGCCGGACGCGGAGGTCGTGGCGGTGGCCTCGCGGACCGAGGCGTCGGCGAAGGCGTTCGCGGAGCGGTTCGGGATACCGCGGGCGTACGGCGACTGGGAGACACTGGCGCGGGACGAGGACGTCGACGTGGTGTACGTCGCGACCCCGCACTCGGCGCACCGGGCGGCCGCCGGCCTGTGCCTGGAGGCGGGGCGGAACGTGCTGTGCGAGAAGCCGTTCACACTGAACGTGCGCGAGGCGGAGGAACTGGTCGCGCTCGCCCGTGGGGGCGGCAGCTTCCTGATGGAAGCGATGTGGATGTACTGCAACCCGATGGTGCGGCGGCTGAAGACACTGGTCGACGACGGTGCGATCGGCGAGGTCCGCAGCCTGCAGGCGGACTTCGGGCTGGCGGGACCCTTCCCGCCCGCGCACCGGCTGCGGGACCCGGCGCAGGGCGGCGGCGCGCTGCTCGACCTGGGCGTGTACCCGGTGTCGTTCGCGCAGCTGCTGCTCGGTGAGCCGTCGGACATCGCGGCGCGAGCAGTGCTCTCGGAGGAGGGCGTCGATCTCCAGACGGGTGCCCTGCTCTCCTACGAGAGCGGCGCTCTCGCTTCGGTGCACTGCTCCATCACCGGCGGTACGCCCAACTCCGCCTCGATCACGGGCTCCAAGGGCCGTATCGACGTCCCGTACGGCTTCTTCTTCCCGGACCACTTCGTACTGCACCGGGACGGCCAGGAGCCGGAGGAGTTCCGCGCCGACCCGGCCGACGGCACCCGGGACAGCCTCCAGCACGAGGCCCGGGAGGTGATGCGCGCCCTGCGTGCCGGTGAGACCGAGTCCCCGCTGGTCCCGCTCGACGGCACCCTGGCCGTGATGCGGACGCTCGACGCGATCCGGGAACGCGTCGGCGTCCGCTACCCGGGGGAAACGGACGCGCCGGTCGTCACGCCGGCTTGAGTCCCTGCTCCCCCACCTCCGTCACGAACGACGCGGCGGTCGTGAGCGGCGCACCCTCGGTGGTCACGTGGGACACCGTCTTGAAGTCGGCGCGCGCCAGCTCCCGGCCGAGCGACACCGTCGTGTAGCCGCGCCGCCCGTCGAAGAACCTCAGGTGCGGGTTGGCGGCCATGAGCGTGTCCCGGTTGGACGGCTTCCGGGAGCCGTCGCGACCGCTCGTGACGGAGGTGGTGACGATCTCGGTGCCCAGGGTCCGGGAGCCGGGGTCGTCGAAGTCGCGTTTGATGTCGAAGCCGTAGTGCACGTGCACGTCGCCGGTGAGGACCATCAGGTTCTCGACACCGGCGGCCTGCGCGCCCGCCGGCACCCGCTCGGGGGAGGCCGGGTAGCCGTCCCAGGAGTCCATGGAGATGCTGCGGCCGGCGGGCGCGGTGCGGGTGCGGCCGGCCGGGCTGATCCAGCGGCCGGCGCGGAAGCGGTAGTAGTAGACGTGGCCGGGGGCGAGGTGGCCGACCTCGACGTGGACGGCGTGGTGGAACTCGGGGTGGGCGGTGGCCCTGCCCCGTCTGACGACGCGGCGGAACCGTTCGTCGAGGGCCAGTTCCCAGTCGACGGTGACGCGTTCGGCGGGCAGTCCGCTGTCGGCCTGGTACGGGACGGGGGCCAGGCGCGTCCACAGCAGGACGGAGCCGGGCTACGGGTCGCCGGAGGCGACGCCGAGTGTGAAGGGGTCGTCGGTGAGCCGCGCCGCGTCGAGTTCGGCGGCGCTCGCGGTGCCCGCGGCCGGCAGGTTCACGGCGAAGGCGAGCGCGGCGGCGGCGCCGGTCACGGTCAGGAAGCGGCGGCGGCCCAGTTTCCGGGCGGCGGCGCGGAGTTCGGGCGCGTGCGGGGGCCGGGACTGGAGCTGGGACTGCGCCTGCGCCTGCGCCTGGTGGTTCGCGTGCGTCATCCGTTCCTCCCCTTGCGGTGGTTGCAAGGGGCATTCGAAGGGCCGGGAACGGCACGTCCTTGGCGCGGACATGGCGACCGCATGCCGGAAGGGTGAGATCCGTATGTTCCGCCCCCCGTACGCTGCCGACTCATGAACACCGTGAGAACCACCGACAAGGAACAGGCCGGCACGGGCAGGGCGCAGCGCGTGGCCGTCGTCACGGGCGCCGGCTCCGGCATCGGCCGGGCGGTCGCCGTCGAACTGCTGGCCGCGGGCTGGTCGGTGGCCCTGGCCGGGCGGCGCCCCGGGACCCTGGAGGAGACGGCCGCACTGGCGCCCGCGGGCAGCACGGCGCTCACCGTACGCGCCGACGTGTCACAACCCGGGGACGTGGCGGCCCTGTTCGACGCCGTGCGCGACCGCTTCGGGCGCCTGGACCTGCTGTTCAACAACGCCGGGACGTTCGGCCCGGGCGGCGTGCCGGTCGAGGAGCTGCCCTACGACGCGTGGCGGCACGTGGTGGACACCAACCTCCACGGAGCGTTCCTGTGCGCGCAGGCGGCGTACCGGCAGATGAAGGAGCAGGATCCGCGGGGCGGCCGGATCATCAACAACGGCTCGATCTCGGCCCACACACCGCGCCCGCACTCGGTGGCGTACACGGCGACCAAGCACGCGCTGACGGGCCTGACCAAGTCCCTGTCGCTGGACGGCCGGCCCTACGGCATCGCGGTCGGCCAGATCGACATCGGCAACGCGGCGACCGACATGACGGCCGGCATGCAGACGGGCGCGCTCCAGGCCAACGGGGAGACGGCACCCGAGCCCGTGATGGACGTCGCCGACGTGGCGCGCACGGTGCGGCACATGGCGGAGCTGCCGCCCGAGGCGAACGTGCAGTTCGCGACGGTCATGGCGACGGCGATGCCGTACGTGGGGCGGGGCTGAGGACCTCACCTCACCCCGCACCGCCCCGCCTCACCCCGCCTCGATTCACACAATCGGAATTCCTGAGTCCGCTGTATTGCGGCCGGTGACGGACGTACGATCAACTCTCCTTCACGAGAGCTTCACACTTGGAATATCGGTCTTCGGCAGCCCCGCAGGCCCTTCCGAGGGGGGAGGCGGCAGCCGTTCCGTCACACCGGGTGGGGGTGGATCCCGCGTGCGACCGCGGGATACGCACCGGTGGACGGAACGGCTGCCGCGTAGATCACCCCCTGTGTCAGCGCCCCAAAATCCGGTCCACGTCCGCCATCTGCTCCGCGCCGAGCGGCCCCTTCTCCAGCGCGCCCGCGTTCTCCTCGGCCTGCGCGACGGAACGGAATCCGGGTATCGGCACGGTGAGCGGGCTGCGGGCCCACAGCCAGGCCAGGGCGCCCTGCGCGGGCGTACGGCCGTCCGCGGTGAGGACGTCCCTGAGCGCCTCGACCCGCGCCAGCCACCGCGGGTCGGCGCCCGTCCCGTCCTGGAATCCCGGCAGCCAGGCGGGCGGCCTGCTGCGGATGTCCCCGGCCTCCAGGGCCCGGCGGCCCGCGTGCCTGCCGCTGAGCAGCCCCATGGCGAGCGGACTGCGGTTGACGCTCGCCAGCCCCGACGCCTCGCACAGGGCGATCATCCCGGGCGCGTCCTGGAGCACGTTGGCCCGGTGCTGCACGGCCGCGCAGTGCTCACCGGCCGCGAACACGGCGGCGCGCCCGGGGTCGTCCGTACTCCAGGCGTACGCGCGCACGAGCCCCTCCCGTACGAACTCCTCGCAGGCGTCGCGCAGTTCCGCCGCGCGTTCCGGGTCGGCGTCGGCGAGGTGCAGCTGGTAGAGGTCGACGTGGTCGGTGCCCAGGCGCTCCAGCGACGCGGTGAGCGCCCGGCGGGCGTACGCCGGTGAGTCGTCGGCGCCGGTGAGGGTGCGGGTGTCCGCGTCGAAGACGTTGCCCCACTTGGTGGCGACGACCACGTCGTCCCGCCGCCGGCCGAGGGCGCGGCCCAGCAGGCGTTCGCTGTGGCCGGCTCCGTAGACGTCCGCCGTGTCGAAGAAGGTGACGCCGAGATCGAGGGCGCGCCTCAGGGCCCGTACGGACTCGTCGTCGTCGACGCGGCCCCAGCCGAGCGGCTGCCCCGCGGCGTCCTGCCACTCCCCGCCGATCGCCCAGCAGCCGAAACCGAGCGCGCTGACCTCGATGCCGCTGCGGCCGAGGGTTCTGGTGGTGCCGTTGGTGGTCTCCATGCCCGGGGACGCTAGGAGTTGAAGCGCACACGAAGGCAAGGGCCGGGCCGGTCCGACGCCTCCCTGCGCCGGTTACGCCTGCCCGGTCTCGAACCGCGCGATCCGCCCGTCGTCACCCACGGTGAAGCTCCACCGCGTACGCATCTCGCCCCAGGTGTCGTTGCTGTAGCGGGCGATGAGGGCGCGGCCGCCGTTCGACTCGTTGTCGACCTCCATGTGACCGTGGGAGGAGAAGATCTCCTGGTCGATCCACTGGGCGAGGTCCCGGTCGTCCCCGTCGTCGGCCATGGTGGCGTCCGGCGCGAGCAGCGCGAGGAAGGCCTCGCGGTCGTGGGCGTTGACGGCGGCGACGAAGGCGCGGACGGCCGGGTCGCTGAGTCGCGTGGTCTGAATGGTCATGCCGGCCAGCGTCACACCGCCTCCGCCCCCTCGCCACCCGACCGGCCACCCGGCCCACCGACCGTTCGCCCGTCGGCCCGCCCCACCGCTCCGCCCGTCGGCCCGCCCACCGATCCGCCCGTCGACCCGCCACCCGAACGACGTCCGCGGCGGGCCCTCGCGGCGCGGGCGGGCGACGGTGGGGAGGAGAGCCGCCACTGTCTGCGCGGGATACGTGGGATACGAGGGAGTCGACGTGAACTGTTTTGACCGGCGTGACCTGGGGCTGCTGCTGCTCCGGCTGGGTACCGGCGGCGTCCTGGCCGCGCACGGCGCGCAGAAGCTGCTCGGCTGGTTCGGCGGCGGCGGGATCGAGGGCACCGGCCAGGCCATGGAGGCCATGGGCTACGCGCCGGGCCGGGCCAGCGCCACCGCGGCGGGCCTCGCCGAGGCCGGCGGCGGGGCGCTGCTGGCGCTGGGCCTGGCCACCCCGGCCGCGGGTGCGGCGGCGGCCGGCGCGATGGCGGGCGCCGCGGCGGTGCACGCCCCGAACGGCTTCTTCGCCCAGGCCGGCGGCTACGAGTACGCGGCGTCGCTCGGCCTGACGGCCGTCGGCCTCGCGGTCACGGGCCCGGGCCGCCTCTCCCTGGACCACGCGCTCGGCCACACCGTCAACCGGAACTGGATGGTCCCGGCGGCGTTCGCGGCGACGGCCGCGGCCACGACGGTGATCGTGGGGGCACGCAACAGACGGGTACGGAAAGCGGCGGAACAGCAGCAGGAACCGCTGTTCGACTGACGGGGCGGTCACGTACCGCTCGTCGCGTCACCCGTGGCAGGCTGCCGCGCATGGACGACGACGATCACGGCAGCGCGCCCGAGGACCTCTGGGGCACCATCGACGACCTGTGGAGGTGGCTGGAGACGGACCAGACCGTCGGCGGCAGGGAGGGCCTTCTGCTGCGCATGCTGAAGCTGTCCGAGGAGGTCGGCGAGGTCGCCGAGGCGGTGATCGGCGCGACCGGCCAGAACCCGCGCAAGGGCGTCAGTCACACGTGGGAGGACGTCGAGGCGGAGCTGTGCGATGTCGTGATCACGGCGCTGGTGACGCTGCGGACGCTGACGCCTCAGGCACGGGAGGTGTTCGCGCGGCACCTGGCGCGGGTGGCGGAGCGGTCACTGGAAGCCTGAGCCCGGCCCGTCGCGGACGTGGCGGAGCCCGGCCCGATCGCGGACGTGGCGGAGCCCGGGAGTCGTATCCGGCTCCCGGGCCCCTGGGGATCTGGTTCAGCTTCGCCGTGTCGGTCCCCCTTCGAACAGGCGTGAACGCATCCCAGCGCCTCGGGGCGTGCACGTCCTTCTGGGGCCGGCGGACGCTCGTGCGGCACGGCGGCCGGGACCGCCGTGCCGCACCACGTGCTCGGTTCAGCCCGTACTGCAGGAGACCGTCGGCCAGCTCCAGTTGCCGTTGGCCTGGATGGTCGCGCCCCAGTTGCCGCCGCTGCCGTTCGACTTGGCGGTCAGCGTCTGCGCGCTGGGATAACTGGCGTTGACGTTCCAGGTGGACAGGACCTTCGCCGGGGACGGCACGTTCATCGTCACGGTCCAGTCACTCGCCCCGCTGACCGACACGTTGAGGTTGTACCGGTCCCCCCACCGCTGCCCGGCGGACAGCGTGGCGGTGCAGCCACCACCACCGCCACCACCGCCTCCGCCCCCGCTGCCGCCGTCGGGGGCGACCGCGCGGCCGGTCTGCGGCGAGATCATGCCGGAGCACAGCCCCTTGCTCGCCAGTGTCTGCGCGATGCGCGGAACGGCCGCGAGCGTGTTGGCGGGCCAGTCGTGCATGAGGATGACCTGGCCGTTGCCCAGCCGGGAGGCGGCCTGCACGATCGCGTCGGTACTGGCGTTGTTCCAGTCCTGCGAGTCGACGTCCCAGATCACCTCGGTCAGCCCGTACTTGGCCTCGACCGCCCGCAGCGTGGCGTTGGTCTCGCCGTACGGCGGGCGGAACAGCTTCGGTGTGCCGCCGCCCGCGTTCGCGATGGCCTGCTGGGTCCGGGAGATCTCCGAGTCCATCTGCGACTGGCTCAGCTGGGTCATGTGCGGGTGGGTGTAACTGTGGTTGGCGACCCACATGCCGGCGTCGATCTGGGCCCGTACCAGCGACGGGTTCTGGGCCGCGTACTGGCCCTGGTTGAACATGGTGGCCCGCAGCCCGTTCTGCCGGAGCGCGTTGAGCAGGGCCTGGGTGTTGCCGGAGGGGCCGTCGTCGAAGGTGAGCCCGACGTAGCCGTTGCAGGCGGCGGCCCGCGCGGGGGCGGCGTCGGCGGCGACGGTGCCCGCGGCGGCCAGCGTGGCGACGGTCACCCCGGTGACGAGGGAACGCAAGGACGGGCGTGGTCTGGTGCGCATACGAGTGGGTCCTCCTCTCCTCGTGTCCGGTGTTCTCAGCCCGCGCTGCACGAGACCGAGGGCCAGGTCCAGTTGCCGTTGGCCTGGATGGTCGCGCCCCAGTTGCCGCCGCTGCCGTTCGACTTGGCGGTCAGCGTCTGCGCGCTGGGATAACTGGCGTTGACGTTCCAGGTGGACAGGACCTTCGCCGGGGACGGCACGTTCATCGTCACGGTCCAGTCACTCGCCCCGCTGACCGACACGTTGAGGTTGTACCGGTCGTCCCACTTCTGTCCGGCGGACAGCGTGGCGGAACAGCCACCGCCACCGCCACCCCCGCCGCCACCACCGCCGGAGCCCGTGCCACCGACCGTGATGTTGGAGCTGCCGCTGCTCTGGTACCCCTCGGTCGCCATGATCATGTAGTAGCTGAAGTTGCCCAGCGGCATACCGGCCCGCGACCACGCGTCGAAGTGGTTGCCGGTGGTGATGGTGCCACCGGTGCGCTTGGCCTGCCGCACGCTCCAGTACTGGTCGAAGGTGCGGGTGCCTTCGACGGAGGGCGCGTTGTGACGGGTCGTCTTGTAGATGTCGTAGGTGCCGCCGTCGGTGGTCACGGTGCCCTTGAACTCGCCCGTGGGCCGGTAGGTGCCCCAGTTGTCGACGATGTAGTACTCGACGAGCGGGTTCGACGTCCACCCGTAGAGGGTCAGGTACGCGTTGCCGGACGGGTTGAACGTGCCCGAGTACTGCACGGTCCTGCGTCCGCCGTTGCTCCAGCCCTTGCCCGCGACGAAGTTGCCGGTGTTGCGCCACGAGGTGCTGTACTGGCCCCCTGACCCCATGTCCATGGAGACGGTGCCCTGGCTGTCGGTCCAGAACGAGTAGTAGTAGCCGTTGTTGGTGCCCTCCTGGTTGGTCGTGACGACCGTGCCGGCGTGGGCGGTGCCGGGCAGCATCAGCGCGGCCAGGGCGGCCAGCGCGAAGGCCCAGGCACTTCGGACGAGCAGGGTGACGGGGCCGCTTCTGCGGCGCCCGGGTCGGACGAGCACGTTCATGGCGAGTGCTTCCTCTCGTGGGGGTGGGACAACGGCGCCAGTGTTGGCCTGCACTCGTCAAGCGTCAACGGTTTCGGTAGAAGTTTCGAAACCTTCGTCCCCGCCTCGCCACTCAAAGAACGACAGTAATAGCAGGCCACACGCCCTGTATGGACAGAGCAAACCGTCCGCCAAAAACTCATGCGGTGCGTTGCTCGGAAATCACCAGACGACCGACCGAATGTTTCGACAGCAAAGATCAATGCCCGCTGCCGGAGTACTGGGAGCGGGCCCGGCACACTTCCGCCAAGCCGTCGGCCACGGCAGACGGATGCCGCTTCCATCACCGCCCTCGGGCCCTCGTCGTCGGCTACCGTCGCCCGCATGGACCACTCCCGTCACACCATCTACAGCAGCACCGACTTCGAGGACGGTTGCCCTCGGTGTTGTCTGGACGCCCTCGTCGAACGGTCCCGGGAGGCCGAGGGAATCGGACTGGCCATGGGACTGGAGGGCCTGGTGGATAAGCACGCCCGCGTGGTTGAGCGGCACGTGCTTCGGCTGGCGGGCGAGTCCGAGCTGTTCGCTCGCCTCCCGTACAGACGTCGCTCGTCGAGCCTCGTCGACTGGGCGGCGCATCTGAGGCACCCGGAGAGATTCGCGACGACGCTCCCGGTCCTGACCGCCGTGATCGTGGGTGATGCCCGCGCTCGCGACGAGCTGTCCAGGTTCGACCGGGGGGCGAGGACCGTACTGGAGAAATTCCAGCGGCACACGAACAGCGCTGAAGCGGAGCTGTGGTATCTCGTTGCCCTCCTCATGTCGGAAAGGTCGACGGTGGCGACGGCCGGTCTGCGCGCCGACGTGCAGGAGCTGGCAAGCCGCCGGCCCCGGGCCTGGGCGGCATCACTCGACTGGTTGTTCGCCGTCGGTGATCAGCTGAACGACCTCGACGTGATCGTGACGTTGTCGCTGGCAGAGACACGCCCCTGCGTGAAGGCCGCGCTGAAGCGAAGCACACGCAGTGAGATCCCCTCGGTCCGGAAGCGAGCCGCAGGCATCACTGCCCTTGCCAGGGGCAGCAGCCCGATCGAAGAGAAGTTGCTGAACGCGCTCTCGCAGTCCGTCGATGCTCGTCGCCACGTGTTCCCGAGGCCTCTGGAACATCCTTCGTCGACCTGGCTGTCCAGCTGTGAACTGGAGGACCTCATACGCGGTGGGGTGTCCGCGGCGGTTCGGGATTTCACGGCGTTCGTGGCCCGGGCGGGCGCGCAGGACGAGGAGCCGCTGACCGCGACTCTGCTGCGGATGCTGGAGGAGCACCTGTCCACCACATCTACGGCGGGACGACGACTGACGCCCGGAACCCCGGAGGTGGTACTGGCCAGTCGACAGGAGACGAAGCATGCCGAGCAACGGAACGGCGCCGACGTGGGCATCATCCTCGAGATCACCGCCCCCGGCCGGATGGCCGCACGGGTCGGTGACCTCGTACAGGTCAAGAAGGCACAAGCGCTGATCCCCAGCGCACCGCCCCGCGATTCCTGGAAGATCGAATCACCTCAACTCACCACGCTGCTCGACCAGAGTGCGACTGCCGCCTACTGGCTCATCGCCGGCAGCGGCGAGATCCGGGTCGTACCTGCCAAGTTTCTTGCCGCTCACGAAGCCGGAAAGGCCGGCGGCCGTGGTTCGTTCGTCGTCGGGCACTCGGAGATCCGCCACAGCGCCATCGGCCTGGAGCATTACCTGACGGACCTGATCACCGGGCTGTGGCTGGGCAGCAGTGGCTCCGCGCTCACCGCTGCCGACGGTCACGACCCGCGCAACCGGCCCACCTTCTTCTTGCGCGTCAACGTGACGCTTCCCCTCCTCGACGACCAGTACGGAGGCACCCCCTTCACCGGGTGACAAGAGGCGGGATCCCGGCACGACGGTCATCGAGACGGTGGCGCCGGACCTGGTGAGCAGCACCGCGGGCGACGCCGTGTTCGCCGGCGTGCGCGCCCGCAGTGCGAGAGCCTGGCCCGATGCCGCCCGACGCGTCCGCAGTCAGAAGGCGCGCGACTGCTGACGGTCAACCACTGGCGCAGATCAGCGGATCACTAGAATCCCGCCATGGCGGAACCGGTGGGTCCTCGACAGGGCAGTGTCAGCAGCGTGTTCACCGCCCTGCCGAGACGGCCGTACACACGCCGGCGAAGGTGGCTCGTCATCGGCGCGGGAGCCGCTCTGGGCGCGGTCGCCACAGTGCTCTTCGTCGGTTCCGGGCCCGAGCCCGGTGATCACGCACCGACGGTGGTGTGCACCGACACCGGCAACACCGGCCTGACCGCCGACGTGGACGCGGACGGGCGCCTGGACGAGATAAGCGACCCCGACCGCTCAGGAAAGGCATCCGTCCTCTTCAGCCGGGCCGACGACCGTGTCGAGGTCGGTGTCGGCGAGGCTCTCGGCGTTTGGCAGAAGGCCCGGGGCCTGCTGACGCCGGACCTGGAGACCCGGGGCACGTTCGGCGACTTCGACGGCGACGGCTATCTCGATCTGGCGTTGTTCCACAGCCAGGAGGACACCGGGGACAGTCCCCGTTCCAACCTGCTCGTGCACGAGGTGCGCTACGGACCGCTCGCCCGGGACCTGAGCGGCAGCCGGAGCGGCACCATCCGCGTTCAGGTCCCGTTTTTCGTCGCCGCGGTGCGTGCGACCGACGAGGACCAGGACGGGCGCGCCGAGCTCCACGTGTTCCAGTCCGCCGGGGACGGCGGCTACGAGCAGTACACCGGCCGACAGAAGAACGGCGGTGTGACCCTGAGCGAGGCCGGCACCAGCTACTACAGCCACGGCGAGTGGGACGAAGTCCAGTCGGGGTGGAGCGACTTCGGTACCTGTGTGTACACCACCCCTGAGGGCACGCCGTCGGTCCGGAAATCGTCTTCTGACACTCCCGCATCGGGAGCGGGGCGGGGGTGACGGGTACGGCGCTCGGGCATGCCCGGATTCTTCGGTGACGGCCGAGCGAAGTACCGGTCGGAGAAGCCCTTTCCGGGGCATGGCCGCAGGTGGCGGCAGACGAGTCGGGCTGTACGCCGGGTTCTGTTCCGGCGGGTCCTCGCGGGCCCGCCGGCGACGGCCATCCATCTAGGACCGGCGTTGCCACCGGCCTCGTGCGGTCTACCCGCGGACTCGGGCGGGCAGCCCTCGAACGTCCGCGCAGAGACACCGGGGTGTCTCCTTTTGACCTTGCTCCGGGTGGGGTTTACCTAGCTGCCCAGGTCGCCCTGGGCACTGGTGGTCTCTTACACCACCGTTTCACCCTTACCTGAGGCCGAAGCCTCCGGCGGTCTGCTTTCTGTGGCACTGTCCCGCGGGTCACCCCGGGTGGCCGTTAGCCATCACCCTGCCCTGTGGAGCCCGGACGTTCCTCGGGAAGTCCCGTGAGGGACTCCACGCGGCCGCCCGCCCGGCTCGTCTGCCGTGTCGACCATGGTACCGGGCGTGCGGGCCGGCCGGCTCCCGTGGCCGCCGTGGCCAGGACCGAGCCCGTGAGGATCAGGGCGAAGGCGGCGATGATGCCGGGGGTCAGGGACTCGTCCAGGAAGACCGCGCCGGCCGCGACCGCGATCGCCGGGTTGACGTACGTGATGACCGACGCGCGGATCGGGCCGGCCTCCTTGATCAGCTCCAGGAAGGCGACGAAGGCCACGGCCGTGCAGATCACGCCCAGGCCCGCGAGGGCGGCGAGCACCTCGGTGGAGGGGAGGGTGTCGGGACGGGACAGGACGGCGGCGGGGGCGTGGACCAGGGCCGCGAGGGTGAGGCAGGACGCGGTGAGGTGGAGGGACGGTACGTCCTTCAGGTGGCGGGCGGCGATCAGGGGGGCCGTGGCGTAGCCCAGTACCGTCAGCAGGACCTCGGCGAGGGAGCGGGCGTCGCCGCCGGCCAGGTGCGGGACGGTGAGGACGCCCACGCCGGCCAGCCCGAGGCCGAGGCCGGTCAGGCGCCGTACGCCGAGGTGTTCGGTGTCGCCGAAGAATCGGGCCAGGAGGACTCCGACGATCGGTACGCCCGCGATCAGCAGGCCCGCGGTGGAGCTGGACAGGTGGCGTTCGGCGTCGGTCAGGGTCCACCAGGGGCCGATGATCTCGATGACGGCGAAGGCGAGGAGGGGCCTCCAGTGGCGTCGTACGGTGCCGGACAGGCCCCCCTTGCGCAGGGCGAAGGGGAGCAGGACGGCGGCGCCCAGCGCGCACCGCGTGAACACCACTCCCGACGGGGACACCTCGTCCACCGCCACCTTGATCATCAGGTAGGGGATGCCCCAGACCACTCCCATCAGGGAGAACAGGAACCAGCCGCGTGCAGTCATGCGGCGAGTCTCGGCCGGGTCAGGCCGTGCCGTCTTGAACGCTGTTGCGGTACACCGCCGGGGTCACGCCCAGGACGCGGCGGAACCAGCGGGTCAGGTGCGCCTGGTCGGCGAAGCCCACCAGTGCCGCGACCTCGGCGGGGCGCAGGCCCGCGTCCAGGAGCCCGCGCGCCCTGGCCACCCGGTGCTGGGCGAGCCAGGCGTACGGCGGTATCCCCGTCGTCGCCCGGAAGGCGCGCAGGAGCTGGTAGCGGGAGAGGCCGAGTTCGGTGGCGAGCGTTGCCAGGGACGGCGGGGCGAGGAGTTCGTCGGCGAGGCGGTCGCGTACGACGCGGGCGACGCGGCCGGCACCGGGGACGGTGTCGTCGGCCGCGCGGGCCGTGGAGTGGCGGCGGGCCAGGGCGGTGAGCAGCCAGGGGAGGCGGGACTCGGCCTCCAGGGGGTCGGGGCAGCGGGTCAGGTCCGTGTGCGCGGCGCGGAGGGCCGCGGCCAGTTCCGGGTCGTCGAGGACGGGTTCGCGGAAGTGCGGGAGGGCGGCGGCGCGTGTGCCGTCGGCCAGGAGGGACGGGGCCGCGTACATGGCCCGGTACGAGTAGCCGTCGGGGGCCGCCGGGCCGCCGGTGTGCATCTCGCCGGGTTCCAGGACGACGATGGAGCCGGGGCCCGAGTGGATGTGCCCGCCCCGGTAGGCGATGACCTCCAGGCCGCCGACGGTGACGCCGACCGTGAACTCGTCGTGGGCGTGCGGGGCGTAGACGTGGCGGTCGAAGCGGGCGGTCAGGAGATCGAGGGGCGGGCCGTCCGTCCCCAGCCTGGCCCTCGTCCACCGCGCCTGTTCACGTGCGTGCACCTTCCCCCACCCCCTGCCCCAACGGGATCAGAGGAAGTCCGCGGTGTCCAGTTCGAAGGCGAAGGGGGCGGGGAGGGTGAGCGGCTTGCCGAGGGGACGGGTGCGGTGCTCTCGGTAGTCGTCTCGGTGGTCGATCCTTTCCGGGGTGCTGAAGAGCGTGATCGAGGACGCCTGTCGGTCGACCAGCAGGTAGAGGGGAATGCCGCCACCGGCGTAGCAGCGGCGCTTGGCCTCGCGGTCGGCATGGGGCTTGCTGGACGTCACCTCCAGGACCATGGCGACGCCATGACAGGGCATCCAGGGATCCGCGCCGCGATACAGACGTAGTCCCGTAGGCGCGAAAGTGCCGTCGGGGATGACGTGGTCCATCGGACAGTCGAGTCCGCCCCTGAGCTTCAGGCCCTTGTTCCCGGAGAACTGCATGTCGGTCCGCGACTTCCTGATCACCTGGCTCACGATCAGCCCGATGTAGTCCTCGTGATCCCCGTCCGGCGGCGGCGTCACAACGATCTCCCCCTCGATCAGCTCGGCCCGGAAGCCCTCCGGCGTGTCCAGGGCGAGGAAGCCCTCCAGCAGGACATCCGCCTGCGTCAGCGGCTCATGGGCCATGGCAGTCATGTCACGCCCCTCCTTCGGTCGCTCGCCAGACTGGGACATCGGCTGATCACCTGTCCGAGAGATCGGAAACCGTTCCCTCGATCGTGGCACACGATCACGCCCGCCGTCGGAAGCCGGTCCCGCCACGCTTGACCCTGCCGCAACGTCAACGTCTCTACTGGGGTCATGCGAATCGGAGAACTCGCCGACGCCGTCGGCGTCACCACGCGGACCGTGCGGCACTACCACCACCAGGGCCTGCTGCCCGAGCCGGAACGGCTGGCCAACGGATATCGGACGTACACCCTGCGGCACGTCGTCGTGCTCGCCCGGATCCGGCGGCTGACCGAGCTGGGGCTCGGGCTGGCGGAGGTGCGGGACGTGCTCGCGGACGAGGCCGGGAAGGATCTGGCCGAGGTGCTGGAGGAACTGGACGCGGATCTGGCGCGGCAGGAGGCGGCGATCCGGGAGCGCCGGACGCGGTTGCGGGCGCTGCTGGGGACGGAGGGCGGGCTGCCGCCCGAGGGGCCGGTCTCGGCGGAGCTGGCCGAGCTCTTCGCCGGTATGGGGGACGTCTCCGGTTCCCCCATGGCCGTACGGGACCGGGAGATGCTGGCGCTGCTGGAGAGCACGGTGGCACCTCAGGACCGGGAGGGGCTGCTGGCCGCGGTGCGCGGCGCCCTGGGCTCGCCGGAGGCGATGGCGCGGGCCCACCGTGCCTACGCGCTGCTCGACGAGCTGGCGGACGCCGCCGTCGACGATCCGCGCGTCGCGGAGGCGGCCCGGGTGCTCGCCGACTGCCTGCCCGCGGAGCTGCTGCCCGAGGAGGACGTCGTACCGGACTCCGGCCACGGTTTCATGAGTGCCCTGTACGCCGACTTCGCGCCGGGTCAGGCGGAGGCGATCCGGCAGGCCATGGAGATCGCGTCGAGGGGGCGGCGGACATGAGGGTCCCGTACGCACTGGTGAGGCACGAGCTGCGGCTGCTGGCCGGCATGTTGCTGTGGGCGGCCCGGCGGACCGAGGGGACGGTGCCCGGCGGGACCGCCTTCGGGTACACGCGGGGGCAGGGCGCGATGACGCTCGGGCTGACGTTCGTGTGCGTGATCGAGACGGTGATGATGTCCCTGCTGCTGCGCGACTGGCCCACCGTGCACCTCGTGGTACTGGTCCTGGACGTGTACACCCTCGTCCTCGTGGTCGGGCTGCACGCCGCGTCCGTCGTCCGTCCGCACGTGCTGGACCCGGACGCCGGCACGCTGCGGATCCGCCGGGCCGCGCACGTGGACGTGCGGATACCGCTGGGGCGGATCACCTCCGTGCGGCGCGAGACGCGGGCCATGACCAAGCGGGCGGACGGTGAGCTCGATCTCGCCGTGGGTGCGCAGACCTCCGTCACCATCGAACTCGCCGAGCCCGTCCCCCACGTCACCCTCTTCGGCCGGCGGCGCGAGGTCCGTGTCGTGCGCTGCCACGCCGACGACGTCGGGGGGCTCGTACGGGCCGTCGAGCGGGCGCGGGAGGGGCACGCCGTACCCTGACCAGGAGCCCTGGAGTGGTGGAGTCCCGGGGCTCCGAGTGAAGGAGTACGTGTGCTTGTCCTGCTGCCCCCGTCGGAGGGGAAGGCCGCGTCCGGCCGCGGCGCCCCGCTGAAGCCGGAGTCGCTGTCCCTTCCGGGCCTGACCCCGGCCCGGGAGACCGTCCTCGGCGAACTGGTCGAGCTGTGCGCCGGTGACGAGGAGAAGGCGCGCGAGGTGCTCGGACTGAGCGAGGGGCTGCGCGGCGAGGTCGCGAAGAACACGGAGCTGCGGACGGCGGGGGCGCGTCCGGCCGGGGAGATCTACACCGGCGTGCTGTACGACGCCCTGGACCTGGCCTCGCTGGACCCGGCCGCCAGGAAGCGGGCCGCCCGTTCGCTGCTGGTGTTCTCCGGGCTGTGGGGCGCGGTGCGGGTGACCGACCGGATTCCCTCCTACCGGTGCTCGATGGGCGTGAAGCTCCCCGGGCTCGGGGCGCTGGGCGCGTACTGGCGTGCGCCGATGGCCGAGGTGCTGCCCGAGGCGGCCGGGGACGGGCTGGTGCTGGACCTGCGCTCGTCGGCGTACGCGGCGGCGTGGAAGCCGAAGGGGGAGGTGGCCGGGCGGACGGCGACCGTGCGGGTGCTGCACGCGCCGACCCGGAAGGTGGTCAGCCACTTCAACAAGGCGACCAAGGGGCGGATCGTACGGAGTCTGCTGACGTCCGCGAGCGCGCCCGACGGGCCCGCGGAGCTGGTGGAGGCGCTGCGGGACCTGGGGTACGAGGTGGAGGCCGAGGCTCCGGCGAAATCGGGCAAGCCGTGGTCTCTGGACGTGCTGGTGGCGGAGATCCACTGAGTCGGCCACCAGATCACCCTTCGCCCACCCGTTGCACATATCGCAACGGCGATTGCACAGGATGCTTCGCGGCGGCACGATGAGGGCATGACCTCTCCGCTGCCCTCCTCCCCCCACGCCTCGACGCCGTCGGTGCTGGATCTCGCGCCCGTCGTGCCCGTCGTGGTCGTCGACGACCTCGCCGACGCCGTGCCGCTCGCCCGGGCGCTCGTCGCCGGCGGGCTGCCCGCGATCGAGGTGACGCTGCGGACACCGGTCGCGCTCGACGCGATCCGCGCGATCGCCGGCGAGGTGCCGGGCGCGGTGGTCGGCGCGGGTACGGTCATCACGCCGGAGCAGGTCGGGGAGGTCGTGGCGGCCGGGGCGCGGTTCCTGGTCAGCCCGGGGTGGACGGACGCGCTGCTGGCGGCGATGCGGGCGTCCGGGGTGCCGTTCCTGCCGGGGGTGTCGACCACGTCGGAGGTGGTGGCGCTGCTGGAGCGCGGGGTGCGGGAGATGAAGTTCTTCCCGGCCGAGGCCGCCGGCGGCACCGCCTACCTCAAGGCGCTCGCCGCCCCGCTGCCGCAGGCCCGCTTCTGCCCGACCGGCGGTATCGGCCCGGCCTCCGCGCCGGAGTACCTGGCGCTGCCCAACGTCGGCTGTGTCGGGGGCAGCTGGATGCTTCCGAAGGACGCGGTGACCGGCCGTGACTGGGGGCGCGTGGAGGCGCTGGCCCGTGCGGCGGCGGGGCTCAGCGCAGGTGGGACGTGTCGTTGAACAGCCGGACGCTCGCGCCGCCGTCCGCGTAGTACGCCACCGCGGACAGCGAGGCCGCCGACAGTTCCATGCGGAACAACGACTCGGGCGGGGCGCCCAGGGCGAGCCGTACGAACGTCTTGATCGGCGTCACGTGGGAGACCAGCAGCACCGTGCGGCCCGCGTGCGCCGCGGCCAGCCGGTCGCGGGTGGCGGCGACCCTGGCGCCGGTCGCCGCGAAGCTCTCGCCGCCACCGGTCGGCTCGGCGTCCGGGGAGGAGAGCCAGGCGTCCATGTCCTCGGGATACCGCTCGCGCACCTCGCCGAAGGTGAGCCCTTCCCAGGCACCGAAGTCGGTCTCCCGCAGCCCCTCCTCGACCGTCACCTCCAGCCCGAGGCGGGCGGCGACGATCCCCGCCGTCTCGCGGGTGCGGGCCAGCGGGGACGCCACGACCGCCTGGATGGTGCCGCGCCGGGCGAGGCTCTCGGCGACCTTCTCGGCCTGCTCCCGGCCGACGGACGACAGGGACGGGTCGCTGCCGCCGCTTCCGGAGAACCGCTTCTGCGGGGTGAGCGGCGTCTCGCCGTGCCGGAGCAGGACGAAGGTGGCGGGGGTGCCCATGTCGGGGGGTCCCCAGCCGGGCGAGGCCACGGTCTTCGCGGCCCGCACGTCGGCAGCGGCTGTGGCTGTGGAGGGGCGGGGCGCATCGGTGGTCTCGGCGTCCGCCGTCCGGGCCGTCTGAGCGACACGTTCGCCCGCGGCGGCACCGCCACCGGCCTCGGCGGCGCCTCGCTCCGCGTCCGCGTCGGCCGCCGCGGGCCGGGCGCCGCCCGTCTCCGGTTCCGCCGTCGACGTGGACGCGGACCACTGCTCGCCGCGGGCGCCCGCGTCCATCGCCTCGTTGGCCAAACGGTCGGCGTGCTTGTTGCTCGCGCGGGGGATCCACTCGTACGTCACCCGACCCGGCGGGAAGACGCGCGCCGCCTCGGCGGCCAGCGGCTTCATGTCGGGGTGCTTGATCTTCCAGCGGCCCGACATCTGCTCCACGACGAGCTTGGAGTCCATACGGACGTGGACGCGCGCGTCCGGGTCCAGCTCCCTCGCCGCGCGCAGACCGGCCAGCAGACCCCGGTACTCGGCGACGTTGTTCGTGACGACCCCGAGGTACTCGGCGGCCTCGGCCAGGGTCTGCCCGGTCGCCGCGTCCAGGACCACGGCTCCGTAGCCCGCGGGCCCCGGGTTGCCCCGCGACCCGCCGTCCGCCTCGACGACGAACTCCCGCCCCGGGACCGCCGCCGGACCTGCCACGGGGCCCGCCGCCGGACCTGTCGCCGGGGCCGCCACTGGACGCGCCGCGGGATCTCCCGTCGGGCCCGCCACCGGACCTGCCGCGAGATCTCCCGTCGGGCCCGCCACCGGATCTGCCACCGGACAGGCCCCTTACAGCCCGGAGTCGGCCGTGCGCACCAGGATGCGGCGGCAGTTCTCGCAGCGTACGACCGTGTCGGGCGCCGCCGAGCGGATCTCGCTCAGCTCGGTGATCGCCAGCTCCTGGCGGCACCCCTGGCAGCTGCGCTGGTACAGCTTGGCCGCGCCGACGCCGCCCTGCTGCTCGCGCAGCTTCTCGTAGACCTTCAGCAGGTCCGCGGGGACCGAGCCCGCGATGACCTCACGCTCCTTGGTCACCGAGGCCGCCTCGCCGTCCAGCTCCTCGACGGCGGCGTCCCGGCGCGCGACGGCGTCGTCGGTCTTGCCCTGCACCGCGCCGACCCGCTCGGTCAGCTCGGCGACCCGCTCCTGCGCGGACTCGCGGCGCTCCATCACCTCCAGGACGATGTCCTCGAGGTCGCCCTGCCGCTTGGCGAGGGAGGCGATCTCGCGCTGGAGGTTCTCCAGGTCCTTCGGGGAGGTGACGGCGCCCGAGTCAAGGCGCTGCTGGTCGCGGGTGGCGCGCTGGCGCACCTGGTCCACGTCCTGCTCGGCCTTGGTCTGCTCGCGGGCGCAGTCGCTCTCCTCGGTCTGCGCGGCCACGAGCAGGTCGCGCAGCTGCGTGAGGTCCTTGGTCAGCGACTCGATCTCGGCGTGCTCGGGCAGCGACCGGCGCTTGTGCGCGAGCTGCTGGAGCCGCACGTCGAGGCCCTGGACATCGAGGAGTCGGATCTGGTCGGCGGGCGCGGCTTTCAGTTGGGGGCTCCCATTGAGTCGGAGGTCGGGGCGGACGCCGCGTGGGCGGTCCAGGGGTCGGTGACCGTCTTGGAGACGTGGACCCGGAGGTCCCAGCCGTTGCGGTCGGAGATCTCGTCGAGCTGGGCGGCGGCCAGCTCGCACCAGGGCCACTCGGTGGCCCAGTGCGCCGCGTCGAGCAGCGCGAGGGGACTGTGGGCGCGGGCCTCCGACACCGGGTGGTGGCGCAGGTCCGCGGTGAGGAAGGCGTCGACGCCGGCCGCGCGCACGTGGTCGAAGAGGCTGTCGCCGGAGCCGCCGCTGACGGCGACCGTGCGGACGGTCGCGTCCGGGTCGCCGGCGACGCGGATGCCCTGCGCGGTGGCGGGCAGCCGCTCGGCGGCACGGGCGGCGAGCTCGCGGACGGTCAGCGGGTGCTCCAGCTCGCACACCCTGCCGAGGCCCCGACGTCCGTCCGGGTCGGCCGGGTCGGGCACCAGGGGCCGTACGACGCGCAGGTCGAGGGCGCCGGCCAGTGCGTCGGAGACGCCCGGGTCGGCGGTGTCGGCGTTGGTGTGGGCGACGTGCAGCGCGATGTCGTTCTTGATGAGCGTGTGCACCACGCGGCCCTTGAAGGTGGACGCCGCGACCGTCGTCGTCCCCCGCAGATACAGCGGGTGATGGGTGACGAGCAGGTCGGCGCCCAGCTTGACCGCCTCGTCGACGATGCTCCGGACCGGGTCGACGGCGAACAGGACCCGGGAGACCTCCTGGCCGGGATCGCCCACGACGGTGCCGACCGCGTCCCAGGACTCGGCCCGCTCGGCGGGCCACAGGTTGTCCAGCGCGGCGATGACTTCTGACAGACGGGGCACGGATGCAAGGCTACCTGGAGGTTCTGTGCCGCTGTACCCGCAGCGTGCCCCCGCGGTCGCACCGCTCCTGCGCAGCACACGCGCCGCCCTTCTCTCAGGCGAATCGTTCCTGTGCCACACGTATGTGTGATGGGGACTGTCGCCGGTCCCCCGGCCGTGCGTACGAAACTAGCTTCGTCGCTGGAGGTGACCGAACGATGACGGTCTGTGCAATCGAGCCTTCGGCGAACCCCGGGAACGGCGGCCCCCCGCGGGCGGCCTGCAGCATCACCGCTCAGGGCGCCTACGCCGCGCGCCTCACCCTGAGCGGAGACTCCTGGTACCCGGAGCGCTGGACCCTGGACGGCCCCGAACCGTACGCGGTGCCGCTGCCCGGCAATCAGCCGGAGGAGCCCGGCACCGAGGTGCAGCCGATGGGTGACGGACGGGTCCTGGTCCACCGCGTCGCGGCCGGACGGCACGTTTTCTCGCTGCTGTACCCGACCGGGCCCGGCACCGGCGAGCTGCCGCTCGGCGCGGTCGAGTGCCCGTCGGACACCACCGCGCTGCGGCTGCTGCCGCCGGCCCCGGACGGCGAGCGGGCATACGCCCTCGCGGTCGGCCCGCGTACGACGGTGCTGTGGCAGGTCGCCGGCGGCCTCTTCGGGCCTGAGCGGGCCGCCGAGATCCCCGGCCGGTGCTCGGGCGGGGCCTGGCTGGACCGCACGGGCCGGATACTGGCCGTGGACCGGGAGTCCGACGGGCGCACCAAGGCGGTCGTGGTGGACCTGGAGCGGGGCGGCGAGGTGTCCCCGCTGCTGCAGATCGCCGCGGACAGCGACGACCGGATACTGCTGGCCGACCCGGACAGCGGGCTGGCGCTGATCCGCTCGGACGCGCCCTCGCCGGGGCACGAGAGGCTCGGCTGGGGGGTGCTGGGCAGCACACTGCCGGTCCGCTTCCCGGAGTGCCTGCGGCTGCCGGACTGCGTCGTCACGCCGTTCGCGATTCAGCCCGGCCAGGCGCTCACGCCGGAGCGCTGCGCGGTGGCGCTGCGCCTGGACGGCGCGTTCGGCAGCTGGGTGGGGGTGTGGCGGCCCGCCGAGCGACGGGTGCGTCACCTGCCGGCCCCCGAGGGATGGCTGACGGGCGCCGGGCTGTGGACCGCGGACGGGGAACTGCGCCTGCCGTGCGCCACCCCGCAGTCGCCGTGCGGTGTGGCGCGGCTGACCGCACACGACGCGGGCGGCGGGCGGGCAGGGGACCCGGAGGGCGCGGAGCGGACGCGGGGCGCGGAAGGTGCGCGGGATACGGAGGGTGCGCGGGGTGCGGAGAATACGGAGGATATGACTCCGGGCGATCCGGAGGAAGCGGGCGGATCAGGCGCCCCGGCGTCCACGTCGACGCGCCCCGTACCCCTGCAACAGGCCCCGCTGGCACGGCTTGTAACGAAGTAGTGCCGGTTGGCGTGGTCGCCTGGATTCGGGCCGAGGTGTGTTGGTTACACTCGCCCGGCTGTAGGAAAGATCATGTTAACGGGGTGAATTCCTTCCGATGAACGACGCCAGCACGACCCAGCCGATGCAGGCCGACGGTGCCGACGTTCGCGAGACCGACACCGGCCACGGCCGGCACCGAGGACCGGTCTCCAGTCAGGACGGGGCGGCGGCTCCGCGGGGCCGCCACCGCAAGCCGGCCGAAGAGGCCGACTCAGCGGCGGCCTGACGGCACGCCAGGAGCGAGACACACGAAGCAGGAAGCAGCAAGCGGCTCCGGCCCCGTTCGTCACTGTGACGGGCGGGGCCGTTGTCGTCATCCGGTTGTCGTCATACGGTGTCGTCATCCGGTCGTCGTCATCCGGTCGTCGTCATCCGGCGTCGTCATCCGGTCGTCGTCCGAACCGGACGACGGTGTCGGCGAGGACCGGCGCGTCGTCCCGTTCCACGGCGCCCACCGCCACCCGCACCGTGCCGCCGTCCGCCGGCGCCGAGGCGGCGGACCGCCACATACGCACCCGCAGCCTCTCCCCCGGATACACGACGCCGACGAACCGCGTGCGGTACTCGCGCACCCGGGTCACGTCACCGTCCAGCAGCGTGTCGACGACCGACTTGAGCGTGCTCCCGTAGGTGCACAGCCCGTGCAGGACGGGCCGGCCGAAGCCGGCGCGCGCGGCGAACTCCGGGTCGGCGTGCAGGGGGTTCCAGTCGCCGGAGAGCCGGTAGAGCAGGGCCTGGTCCTCGCGTACGGGGCGCTCGGCCACGTGGTCCGGTGCCGTGGCGGGTGGCGGCGCCGGGCGTCCGGACGGCCCCCGTTCACCGCCCCAGCCGCCTTCCCCTCGTACGAAGATCTCGGCCTCGTCGGTCCACAGCGGTCCGTCCGCGTCGGTGACCTCGGTCCGCAGGACCAGGACGGCCGCCGTGCCCTTGTCGTACGCGGCGACGACGCGCGAGGCGGCGCGCGCCCGGCCCCGCACCGGAACGGGCCGGTGCGGGCGCAGGTACTGCCCGCCGTGCAGGACGCGGGTGAGGTCGACGTCGACACCGGGCATGGACAGCGCCCGGATCACGCCGGGCGGGCCGCCGCCCGCGACGGTGGCGAAGCTCGGCAGGACGTGCAGCCGGGACTCCAGGGTGTAGCGCAGCTCGCGGGGGTCGGTGGCGGGCAGGCCGGCGCCGATGCCGAGGTGGTAGAGCTGGACGTCCTTGTGGTCCCAGGCGATCTCGCGGACGCGGGGCGCGGCGGCGAGCGCCTGGGCTGCGTCGATGGGCATGGCTCTCCTGTCACCCCGGTACGCACGGCAGTCGTCCCGTCCGGTACCGGCACCCGTCGTCCCGGTACCGCCGCCCCCTCCGTCCCGTCCGGTACCGGCATCCGTCGTCCCGGTACCGCCGGCACCCGCCGTCCCGTCCGGTACCGGCATCCGTCGTCCCGGTACCGCCGGCACCCGCCGTCCCGTCCGGTACCGGCATCCGTCGTCCCGGTACCGTCGGCACGGACAGCCATGACCGTACGGGACGCCGGCCACCCATGACACTCGTCCCGCCGGCCTCCGACACCCCCCACCGCTCGGATCCCAGCCGCGCCTACGCGCGCGCCCCGCGCTTCGTCCGCCGACCGCTGCCGCTCGGGTCCCAGCCGCGGCTACTCCCGCGCCCCGCGCTTCGTCCGCTCCCCCGGCGGCAGCCACACCCGCATCAGCACCGCCCCGGCGGCCAGCACCACCGCCGCCGTGCGGAACACCAGCGCGTACCCGTCCGTCAGCTCCCCGGGCCCGGCGTCCTCTCCCCCGGCCCGGGCCGCCGCGATCGTCGACATCACGGCGAGTCCCAGCGAACCGCCCATCGTCCGGGAGGTGTTGACCAGCCCGGAGACCAGTCCGGCGTCCCCGGCGGCCGCCCCGGAGATGGCCAGCGACGCCAGCGGAGTCGCCGCCAGCCCCGCGCCCAGCATCATCAGCACCCCGGGGATCATGATCGTGGTGACGTAGCCCCCGTCCGCGGTCATCGTCGACTGCCAGCCGAAGCCGACCGCCGCCACGAGCGTGCCCAGCACGGCCACGTTCCGCGCCCCGATCAGCGGCATGAACCGCGGTGCCGCCTTCGAGCCGAGGACCACCGCCAGCGAGCTGGGCACCAGGGCGAGTCCCGCCTCCAGCGGGGAGTAGCCCAGTACGTTCTGCGCGTACAGGGTCATGAAGAACCACATCGAGAACATCGACGAGCCGGACACCAGCATGGCCACGTTCGCCGACGCCACCGACCGCAGCCGCAGCAGCCCCAGCGGCATCAGCGGCGCCGCCGTCCGCGCCTCGACGAGGAGGAACAGCGCGAGCAGCGCGAGCCCGGCGAACAGCGGCACCAGCGTGGCGGCCGCCGCCCACCCGGAGGACTCGCTCTGCGAGATGCCGTAGGCCAGGGTGGCCAGCCCGGCGGTGACCAGCAGCGCGCCCGGCAGGTCGAGGCGCCGCCGCTCCCCCGCCCGGCTCTCGGTCAGCCAGTACACGGCGCCCGCCAGCACCACCGCGCCCACCGGCACGTTGATCAGGAGCACCCAGCGCCACGACAGCCCGTCCACCAGGACGCCGCCGACCAGGCCTCCCGCCGCACCGCCTCCCGCGCCCACGGCGGTCCAGGTCGCGATCGCCCGGGCCCGCGCGGCTCCCTCCGGCACCGCGGCGGTCAGGATCGTGAGCGTCGAGGGGGCGAGTACCGCCGCACCCAGTCCCTGCACGGCCCGTGCGAGCAGCAACTGCCAGCCCTCCTGGGCGAGTCCGCCGCCCAGCGAGGCCAGCGTGAACAGTCCGAGCCCGACCAGGAACATCCGTTTGCGCCCGTAGAGGTCCCCGGCCCGTCCGCCCAGCAGCATGAACCCGGCGAAGGCGATGGCGTAGGCGTTGACGACCCACTGCAGACCCTGCGCGCTCAGTCCGAGGTCGGTCCGCATCGACGGCAGGGCGACGTTGACGACGGACACGTCGAGCACGACCAGGAACTGTCCGGCGCACGCGAGCGCCACGACCAGCCAGGTGGGTGGCGTGCGGCGCGAGGATATTCGGGCGGTGTTCGTACCGGTGGCTTCGAGCATGGGCGTCATGGTCTCAACCCCGGTGCGCCCCTTGCATCGGGATTCGGTCCCAGACCGTCCTGGGCCCTCGGTCCCCGGCCCTCGGTCCCCGGCCCTCGGCCCTCGGCCCTCGGCCCTCGGTCCCGGAATTTCCGTCCAGTCCTGGGAATTGGACTCGGGCTCGGACTCGGGCTCGGGCTCGGACTCGGACTCGGGCTCGGGCTCGGGCTCGGGCTCGGACATTGCCTGGATGTGGACGCTCCCCAAAGAGAAGGTCAAGAATTCGTTAGGGACTCGAAGCAACGGAATAGTTGCCCTGGCGCACGAGGTTCAGCCTGCACACATCCGCCGACTCCCCCGGCCTGGAGGCCTCACTCAATGTCCGACACGACGACCGACGAGCCCGCCCGGAAAGCGAGCGGGGCCACCGTCCCGGTGCTCGCCTTCGCGGGCATCGTCGTCGCGGTGATGCAGACCCTGCTCGTCCCGGTCTTCAAGGACCTGCCCCGACTCCTGGACACGACACCCGGCAACGCCACCTGGGTCATGACCTCCACGCTCCTGTCCGGAGCCGTGGCCACGCCGATCATGGGCCGGCTCGGCGACCTCTTCGGCAAGCGCCGCATGCTGGTCGCCAGCCTCTCGGTGATGGTGGTGGGCGCGCTGGTCAGCGCGTTCACCGACGCCCTGCTCCCGATGATCGTCGGCCGTACCCTCCAGGGCTTCGCGATGGGCGCGATACCCCTCGGCATCGGCCTGATGCGCGACATGCTGCCCCGCGAGCGGCTCGGCTCCGCGATGGCACTGATGAGTTCCTCGATCGGCGTCGGCGGAGGCCTGGCGCTGCCCGCCGCGGCCCTGGTCGCGCAGCACACCGACTGGCACGCCCTGTTCTACGGCGCCGCCGGCCTCGGCGTCCTCGCCATCGCCCTGACCCTCGCCGTCGTACCGGAGTCCCCGCTGCGCGCCGAGGGGTCCTTCGACCTGCCGGGCGCGCTCGGTCTGACCGCCGGCCTGGTCCTCTTCCTCCTGCCGATCACGAAGGGCAGCGACTGGGGCTGGTCGTCGCCCACCACGCTCGGCCTGTTCGCCGCCGCCGTCGTGGTGCTGCTCCTGTGGGGCCTGATGGAACTGCGCGTCGCGGCCCCGCTGGTCGACCTGCGCACCACGGCCCGCCGCGAGGTCCTGCTCACCAACCTCGCCTCGATCATGGTCGGTGTCGCCTTCTACGTCGTCTCCCTGGTCCTGCCCCAGCTCCTCCAGCTGCCCTCCGAGACCGGTCACGGCCTCGGGCAGTCGATGGTCGTCGCGGGCCTGTGCGTGGCCCCGCTCGGCCTGACGATGATGTTCACGGCGCCGGTGTACGCCCGCCTGTCCGCCCGCTACGGCCCCCGGACGACCCTGCTCATCGGCCTGCTGGTCATCGCGATCGGCTACGGCGGCGGCCTCGGCCTGATGAGCGCCGCCTGGCAGACCGTCGTCACCTCGGTGCTGCTCGGCGCCGGCATCGGCCTCGCCTACTCCTCTCTGCCCGCGCTGATCATCGGCGCGGTCCCGGCCTCGGAGACGGGCGCGGCCAACGGCCTCAACACCCTGATGCGGTCCATCGGTACGTCGGTGTCGAGCGCCGTCATCGGCATGGTGCTCGCCAACACCGCGGACGACGTCGGCGGGGTCGCCGTCCCCACCATGCAGGGCTTCCGTATCTCCTTCCTGATCGCGACCGGCGCGGTCGCCGTCGGCCTGGCCCTGGCCTTCTTCCTCCCCCGCCGCCGCCCGGCCACGACCACCCAGCTGCGCGCGAGCAGCGAGGAGGACGCCAACCTGGCCCGCGCCGAACAGGCACTGGCCGGCAGGCCCGGCACCGGGACGGCCGTCGCCGGCGAGCCGGTGCGCGGCTTCCGCGGCCGGGTACTGGCCGCCGACGGCGCACCCGTGGCCCGCGCCAAGGTCACGCTGATCGACCGGCACGGCCGCCAGGCGGGCGCGACCCTCTCCGCCGGGGACGGAAGCTACGCCCTCGCCGTCCCCGCCCGGGGCCCGTACGTGCTGGCCGCCCGTGCCGCGGGCCACGGTCCGCTCGCCCACTCGGCGACGTACACCGGCGACGACCACCCGGTCGACCTGGACCTGTCCCTGCCGGGCGAGACGGTCTCCGCCTGAACCCTCCGCCCGGCCCACCCGTACCGGAGCGCCCGCACCCCCTGTTCGCATCGCGCGGCGGGGGGTGCGGCACCATGGGGCGCCGACACGCTCGTACCACCGGAAGGACCTCCATGTCCGCGGCACCCACCCCCGACACCCTGGCCGCCTTCGAGGCCGCGAAGGGGTTCATGCCCGCCCACGAGGGCCTCGCCCTGTACGCGGCGGCCGTGGAGGCCGGCGGGCTCGGGCTGCCGCTGCTGGAGGTCGGCACGTACTGCGGGCGCTCCACCGTCCTGCTCGCCGACGCCGCCCGCCGGGCCGGGGTCACCGCGCTCACCGTCGACCACCACCGGGGCAGCGAGGAGCAGCAGCCGGGCTGGGAGTACCACGACCCCGACACGGTCGACCCGGAGCTCGGTGTGATGGACACCCTCCCCGCCTTCCGCCGCACCCTCAACCGGGCCGGACTGGAGGAGCACGTCGTGGCCCTCGTCGGCCGCTCCCCCCAGGTCGCGGCGGTCTGGAACTCCCCCCTCGGCCTCGTCTTCGTCGACGGCGGCCACACCGACGAGCACGCGAACGCCGACTACGAGGGCTGGGCGCCGCACGTGGCCGACGGGGGCCTCCTGGTCATCCACGACGTCTTCCCGTACCCGGCCGACGAGTTCACCGGCCAGGCCCCGTACCGCGTGTACCTCAGGGCTCTCGCGTCCGGCGCGTTCACCGAAATCTCCGTGACCGACTCGCTGCGCGTGCTGCGGCGAACGGGAGCGGGGATCTGAGGGCGCGGTCTAGAGTCGCTGCGTGTCGTACACAGGCCCGGACTTCGATCCTCCCCAGCCCCGCCGTTCCCCGCTGCGCCGTCCGCTGACCGTGGCGATCGCCGCGCTCGTACCGGGGGCGCTGCTCGGGTGGGGGGTGTACGCGGCGGTCGGCGGCCCGGACGACGGGGGCGGCGGAGGCGGTACGGACCGTGCGGGCAGCGTGCGGACGTCGTCCGCGCCGTCCTCCAGTGGCCCGGTGTCCCCCACGGACGACGCCAAGAGGCCCACCGGCGCCTCCCCTTCCGCTTCTTCCTCTCCCTCTTCCTCCTCCACGGCTGGGAATCCGTCCGCGTCCGCGTCGAAGTCCGCGGCCTCCGGCCCCCTCAGGGGCAAGGTCGTTGTCATCGACCCGGGCCACAACCCGGGCAACTTCCAGCACGCCTCCGAGATCAACCGCAAGGTGAACGTCGGCACCCACTGGAAGGAGTGCGACACGACGGGCACGGCCACCGACGCGGGCTGGCCCGAGGCGGAGTTCACCCTCGACGTGGCCCACCGGCTGCGCACGCTCCTGGAGGCACAGGGCGCCACGGTGAGGCTGACGCAGGACGACGACCGTCCGTACGGGCCCTGCGTGGACGAGCGGGCCCGGATCGGCAACGAGGCGAAGGCGGACGCCGCGATCTCGATCCACGCCGACGGGTCGGGGGCCGGCAACCGCGGCTTCCACGTCATCCTGCCGGGCCCGGTGCACGACGGCGCCGCCGACACCCGCGCCATCGCCGCCCCCTCCGCCGAACTCGGCCAGCGCATCGCGGGCAACTTCGTCCGCGCCACGGGCAGCGCGCCCTCCAACTACGTCGGCGGCGGCACCGGTCTCGTCACGCGCACGGACCTCGGTGGTCTCAATCTGTCAACGGTTCCCAAGGTGTTCATCGAGTGCGGCAACATGCGCGATAGCAAGGACGCGGCATCGCTGACCAGCGGTGCCTGGCGGCAGAAGGCAGCGCACGGGATGTCTGAGGGAATCGTGAGTTTCCTGCGCGGGTAGTGATCAGCGCGCTCATCCCTGCGGACAGCTCCGAGGCGCGGACGATAGTGTCATCCGTACGATGAGGGGCCACCCCCGCGCTTCGCACCGGAACCCGAACCTGACGGCGACTCGGTGACAGCGACGCCTCTACCGACGACGAGACGACCTACGAAGGACCTGAAGTGAATATCCGCTCCCTCACTCGAGGCGACGGCGTGGTGATCGGAGCAGCGGTGTTGCTGTTCATCGCGTCGTTCCTCGACATCTACTCGATCGACGGTGCCCCCGACGACGCCGACATTCCCAGCCTGTGGGGCAGTGGGGCGGTCGTGCTCGGTGTCGTCCTCGCGGGCATCATCGGCACCGCGCTCGTCATCGTGGCCCGCGCTCTGCCGCAGCCCAAGAAGGTGGCGGGCCTCGACCTCGGTCAGTTCGGCGTCGCGTTCACGGTCTTCGCCGCCTGGTCCGCGCTCGGCAACATCTTCGACCCGGCGGGCGCCTTCGACGGCGACGGGGGCATCACCGACGAATTCGGTGCCGGCACGGGCCTGATCCTCGCCCTCGTCGCCACGCTGATCATGGCCGCCGCGGCCGTGGCGACGCCGCTGGTCCCCGCCCTCAAGGGCTCCCTGATCCCGGCCGCCCGTCCGGCCGCGCCGCAGCCCTACGGCGGCCAGCCCCAGGGCGGTTACGGCTACCCGGGCGCGCAGCAGCAGCCGTACGGCGGGCAGCCGGGGCAGCCCGGCCCGGGCCAGCCCGGTCAGCCGGGGCAGTCCTTCGGCGGCCAGCCGCAGCCGGGCCAGCCGCAGCCGCACGCCCCGCAGCCCCAGCAGGCGCAGGCGCAGCCGGCCCCGGCCGGGGACTTCTCGCCGTTCTGGTTCGCCGTGCCGGTGCCGCGTCCGCTGTTCGCGGAGGACGGCTCCCCCACGCCGATCGCCGAGCTGGCGCCGGGCACCTGGTACCTGGCCGTCGAGCAGCGCGGCGCGAACCTGGTCGCCCAGACGCAGGACGGCCGCCGCGGCGTACTGCAGGACACGAGCGGCATCCAGCGCGGCTGAGCTTCGCCGCACGCACCCGCACGGCCCCTCGCCCTCCCGGGTGCGGGGCCGTTGGCGTACAGTCGCCGCCTCCACCCGGGGGCTCCGGCGGCTTCCTCGTGACGGCGCCCACGGCCCAGGCCCGGGTGTGCGACGACGTCCGGGAAGGGCTGCCCGTCAAGGCCGCGCCCGGCTTCTCCATCGGCGGCATGGGGCACGCGTCCCGCACCTTCCACGCCGCGCTGATGGCCCGCACGGGGGCGCGGAGGAGGCGCGGAGCATGCGGGAGCTGTTCCTGGCCGGGCGCCGGGAGGACGCCGTGCGGGCCGTTCCCGACGCGTTCGCCGACGAGAACTCGCTGGTCGGGCCGCTGGAGCGGATCGCCGAGCGGCCGGCGGAGCGTCGGAGCGTCGGAAGGGGCCGGTGACCGACCTGCTGGTCCTGTCCCCGGTCCTCCCGACGCTGCGCACGCTCGCCGAGCTGAACGCCTGACGCGTCAGAGGAAGATCGCGACCGGGTTGAACGACAGCTCGCCCGTCTCTCTGTTCCAGGTCTGGACCTTGCCGAGGCAGCGCGCCTGGAACTCGCCGGTGAAGTACTCCGCGTTCTGGAAGCCCTCCCGCACCCCGGCGGCCTCGCAGGTGATGCGGACGTGGGCGGGCCGGGGGCCGTCGCCGTAGGGGGCGCGCAGCACGATGTCGCCGCTGTCCGAGGTGCGGCCGGCCGTGAAGCGGCCGGTGACCGAGACGAACGCCGACATGACCTCCACCGAGGTGAGCGGGATGCGGTCGCCGCGGTCGGCGAGGGCGTCGGAGAGCCGGCGGTTGGGGACGATCAGGCCGGTGGTGAGGTCGGTGTGGACGATCACGTCCTCCTTGCGCATGGTGTCCATGAGCAGCCGTATCACGGTGATCGGGGTGCTCTGCTGGATATAGGCGGTGACGCGTTCCTTGGTGACGTCCCTGTTGGCGTTGCCGTCGCCCCAGCCGAACTTGGCGCGCAGGCCGACGCCGCTGGTGACGTTGATCCGGTCGGCGACCTCCTGTTCGAGGGCGTCGGAGAATCCGCCCTGCTGGTAGAGGTCCATCACGCGCTGCTCGTGCAGGAAGAAGCACATGCCGTGGACCGTACGGCCGCCCTGTCGGCGGCGTCTGCGCAGCCAGCCGAGGCGGATCAGGCCGTAGCGCAGCAGGACGGCCCAGCAGACCGCGGTGCCCGCCCAGACGACCAGCCATGGCCACCACCACAGGGCCCACCACTCACTGTCGATGACACCCACGGATCTCCTTGAACGCGTCGGGGAGGGAGGTGAGTCCGGCGTCGACCACGCGGCCGCCGGTGGCGTCGGCGGCCCGCCGCAGGGCGTCCGCGTCGGCTTCTCCCAGGTGGACGGGGAAGGTGGGCACCGCCTCGGCCTCGGCGCCGAGGGCGCGGTGGCGGCGCAGGAACTCCTCGTAGGTGATGCCCGCGTTGTTCTCGCCGTCGGTCATCAGGACGACGGCGACGGGGCGGTCCGGATCGTCGCGTACGGCGTCGGCGGCGACACGGTAGCCGTGGTCGAGGGCGGACCACACGGCGGTGGCGTCGTCGTAACCGCCGTTCGCGACCGTGGCGTTGAGGTCGCGGAGGTCGACGTCGCCGCGAACCGTGATGGTGCGTTCCTCCAGGATCTCGCCGCCGAAGCGGATCACGGTCAGCCGTTCGCCCCGGTAGAAGCGGGCGAACTTGCCGGTGGCGGAGGAGTCGGCGCCGCTGAGCCCGGCGAAGGCGGCGCGCAGACCGGCCATGCGGGCGCCGCGCATGGAGGTGGAGAAGTCGAGGACGAAGACGACCTGGTCGGCGGTGCGGTGGTCGGGGTCGCCGTAGTCGGTGATCAGCCGTTGGACGACGGAGAGGCGGTCGGGGAAGGAGAGCGCGTTGCCGACGGGTGTGCGCAGGGCGCCGTCGGGAGTGACGTCCTGGTTGACGGGGCGGCGGTACGTCCGTTCCATCAGGGCGCGCTGGGTGTCCTCGGCGAGCAGCCGGTCGACGACCTTGCGGTAGGCGGGCAGTTCGGTGGCGTCCAGCAGGAGCAGCGGGAAGTCGGACAGGACCATGCCGTCGTCGGGGTGGACGATCTCCAGCGGGGTGCGCAGCTCGCCGGAGGCGTTCAGGGCGAGGAGTTCCGCCTCGTGGGCGATGAGCGCGTTGGTGTCGTCCTGCCGTGCGGGGTAGCGGGCGACGAGGTCGCGGGAGCTGGCGGCGTCGAGGGTCTGGCCGGAGCGGAAGCCGCGCAGCCGGTCGCAGGAGACGTCCTGTTCGCGCAGGGCGCTGCCGGTGCCGGCGGCGGCGGTGGCGACGCCGACGAGCGCGGCGCGGCCGGTGTCGCTGCGCCGCGGGTCGGCCATCCCGAACCGTACGGTGCCGTCGGCGGCGGCGTCCGCGATGCCGGCCCAGGAGACCCGGCCGCCGGGGGCGTTCGCGCGCAGGCTCCGGACGGTGGCGGGGGTGAGGCCGGCGACGACCGGGGAGCGCATGATCGGTGTGGACTCGGGGCGGGTGAGCCTGCCGTCGGAGTCCTGGACGCGCAGCAGGAAGGAGCGGTCGGAGGCGAGCCAGGCGAGATCGTAGCCGGGGGTGCCGCGCGAGGGCGGGTACTGCCCGGTGAGGTCGGCGTTGGCCCGGTAGTCGATGTCCAGCTCCACGCCCGTGTCCTCGGCGAGGTCGGCCAGCAGAGGCTCCACGTCGGCGAGTTCGGGGCTGGCGAGGACGCGGAGGGTGGTGGAGCCGTCGTCGGAGGTGCAGGCGGTGAGCGTGGCGCCGAGCAGGACGAGCCCGAGCAGGGCGCGGGCGGCGGCCCTCATGGTGTGTCCTGGACAGGAGGCGGGCAGTCGCCGACGTGATCGATGATCTCCTCCAGGACCTCGAGGTCGGGTTCGTAGACCTTGGTCCGGTCGCTGTTCTCCTGCGGCACCTGGACGTCGTGCTCGGCGAGGTGGGCGTTCAACTGATCGCTGGTGCCGGCCGTGCCGGAGAAGCGGACGCGGAAGCCGAGTTCGACGGCGCGGCGGCGCAGTTCCTCGTCCTCCTGGATCACCTCGACGAGCCGGTCGCCCCGGTCGGTGAGGGAGATCAGCTGGGGTTCGGTGAGGGCGTAGGGCGTGGGGTAGAGCAGGACGCGGCTGGTGTCCTGGCGGTCCTCGCGGCCGTGGTGGGCGATCTGGTGGGCCAGGTACTGGTGCTCGTAGATCACGGAGACCGGTGCGATGGACTCGCCGAGGTCGGAGAAGTAGCTGTCGGCCTGCTCGTCGGCCCACATGCCCTGGAGGTCGATGAGCGGCTTGATCTCGGCGGCGAGGCGCTGGACGGCGTTCGCCGCGAGCAGGGTGTCGTTGCTGTTCTGGGTGCCGGGGGTGCGGTTTCCGTTGGCGACGAAGGCGAGGATGCTCAGGTACGTGCCCGCCGAGTTGGACTCGCAGACGTTGGAGGTGCGGACCAGGACGCGGCCGCTGTTGCTTCGGCCGTCGCGGGTGACCTCGTCGTAGCCGACGCCGTTCCAGGTGTCGGCGGTGCGGCCCTCGCCGTCCTCGGGGTTCCGCCGGTCGTCGACGCCGTCGAGGAGGCCGGTGAAGCGGGCCATGTCCAGGTTGTAGTAGAGAGTTTCGTCGCTGCCGTCGGGGGCCGGCTGCGGGGTGGCGACGCCCGCCCTCACCAGGGTCTCGGCGTAGTCGCGGAAGGTGCCGAGGACGAGCGGGCTGACGAAGGGGCGCACCGAGCGGACCGAGCGGTCCTGGCGGTCGAGGACGAGCTTGGCGGCGGGCTGGCCGGACGGGAAGACGACGTCCATGTCCCGCAGGGACTGGGTGGCGATGCCTCGGGAGCCGAGGCGGTGGATGTCGACGCGGATGCCGTGCCGGAGTAACAGCCGCTGTACCTCCGGGTCCCGGAAGTAGTCGGACTTGGAGGCCATTCTGGCCTCGATGGTGGTGATGTGCTCCAAGGGGCGCAGGGTGTTGCCCGACACCAGCAGAGAGATCAGGCCGGCCACGCCGAGGGGCAGCACGGCGAGCACGTACCGGGGCACTCGGCGGCGGTCGGTGCGCCGGGTGGTGAGCCGGGGCTCCTCGATGGTGGGTGCTCTGTCGTCGGACAACGGCCTGCCCTCCTACCGCTCAGGGAGCAGGATCATCGGCGACGGCGGGGAACGAGCACACCAGGAATCCTCAACTCCAGGCAAACGGCGAGCAAATGGCCGTACACGGTTTCGAACCGTGCGGGGCGGCAACCCGACCGACATGTCCCCTCGAAGTCGCAGTCGCAGTGGCTCCAACTCCGCCGGGACGGCCGTCGCGGTGATCGCGGACATCATGGCCGTCATCCTCGGACTGTGGATCCTGATGTACCTGCTGGACGCCAACCGGGCCAACGACCTGGTTCAGTTCGTCCATGACGCGGCCAACTGGCTGGCCGGCTGGTCACGAGACCTCTTCACCTTCGACGAGGCCTGGGCCCGCGTGGTCGCCGGCTACGGACTGGCCGCCGTCGTCTACCTCTTCGTCGGCCACGCCATCGCCAACCGCCTCCACCGGCACTGAGCCGGACGCGGACCCGGCCCGGCGGTCAGACGCAGCAGTCCGGGTCCAGGCCCCGCGGCAGACGATCGCCGGAGAAGACCTGGCAGGTGGCCTCGTGGCCGCCGAGGGCGGCGACGGCGAGGAGCAGGGAACCGGCCGTCCAGGTGGTCAGTTCGCGCGGCCAGATCGCCTCGTCCTCGAAGACGTAGCCCGTCCAGTACAGGCCGCTGTCCGCATCGCGCAGATGCTGGATCGACTGGAGGATCTCCAGGGCGTGGTCGGACTCGCCCACCGCCCACAGGGCGAGCGCGAGTTCGGCCGACTCACCGCCCGTGACCCACGGGTTGGGGACGACGCAGCGCACGCCGAGGTCCGGGACCACGAAGCGGCCCCAGCTCTCCGCGATGCGGGACCTGGCCTCGGTTCCGGTCAGCGCGCCGCCCAGCACCGGGTAGTACCAGTCCATCGAGTAGCGGCCCTTGTCCAGGAACCGCTCCGGGTGGCGGCGGATGGCGTGCCGCAGCGCGCCCGCCGCCAACTCCCAGTCGGGCTGCGGCTCTTCGCGCTGCTCGGCGATGGCCAGCGCGCAGCGCAGCGCGTGGTGGACGGAGGAGCTGCCGGTCAGCAGCGCGTCCGTGGTGTCCGTGCCGTCGTCGTCGCGGCGCCAGCCGATCTGCCCGCCCGGCTGCTTGAGGCTCAGCACGAACTCGACCGCCGCGTGGACGACGGGCCACATCCGGTCGAGGAACGTGTCGTCGCCGGTGGCGAGGTGGTGGTGCCAGACGCCCACGGCGACATAGGCGACGAAGTTGGTCTCCCTGCCGCGGTCGGTGACGTCGGCGAAGTCGCCGTCGGCGTAGGCCGCGTACCAGGAACCGTCCGGGTTCTGGTGCCGGGCCAGCCACTCGTACGCCCGCTCGGCGGCCTCGTGCTCGCCGGCCGCGTCGAGGGCCATCGCCGCCTCGACGTGGTCCCAGGGGTCGAGATGGTGGCCGCGGAACCACGGGATCGCCCCGTCCTCCCGCTGCTCGGCGAGGATGCCGCGGACGGTCGCCGCGGCCTCGGCGTCGGTGAGGACGCCGGGCAGGACGAGGTGTTCCGTGCGGGGCGTGCGAGGACTGCGGGGCGACGTCACGCGGCGTCCACCGGCGGCAGGTGCGGCTTGGTCGCGTACGCCACGAAGCTCTTGCCGATCAGCGGGTTCAGGGCCTGCTCGGCGACCCGCGTCGCCAGCGGCTTCTTCATGATGTCCCAGACCAGCAGCTTGTGGTACGCCCGCACCGGCAGCGCCTTGTCGTTGTCGACGCCGAACGCGCACTTCAGCCACCAGTACGGCGAGTGCAGCGCGTGCGCGTGGTGGGTGCCGTAGGGCTTGAGGCCCGCCTCGCGGATGCGGGCGAGGAGCTGGTCGGCCCGGTAGATGCGGATGTGGCCGCCCTCGACCTCGTGGTAGGCGTCGGAGAGCGTCCAGCAGACCTTCTCGGGGCCGTAGCGCGGCACGGTGACCGCGATGCGCCCGCCGGGCTTGAGGACGCGGACCATCTCGGCGAGGACGCCCTTGTCGTCGGGGATGTGCTCCATCACCTCGGAGATGATGACGACGTCGAAGGACTCGTCCGGGAAGGGCAGGGCCAGCGCGTCGCCCTCCATCGCGGTGGCGGTGGCGCCGGCCGGGGCCTCACCGGCCTCCTTCATCGCCGCGAACCACTTGGCGACCTCGCGGATCTCCTCCGCGTTCCGGTCCAGCGCGACGACCCGGGCGCCGCGCCGGTAGCACTCGAACGCGTGCCGGCCGGCGCCGCAGCCGAGGTCCAGCACGCGGTCGCCCGGGGCGAGCGGGAACCGGGAGAAGTCGACGGTCAGCACGTGGCCCTGCTTTCGGGGTAGACGCCGGTGTCACTGGTGGTGGGGATCGCGGGCACGGTCCTCGGGGTGGCCGTGGAGGAGGGGCCGATCGCCTCGCGGTAGCGGGCGGCCGTGCCCTCCGCGGCGCGGGCCCAGGTGAAGTGCCGCAGTACGCGCTCGCGTCCGGCCGCGCCGAGCCGGGCGCGCAGTTCGCGGTCGCCGAGCAGCCGGTTCAGTCCGGCGGCCAGCGCGCCCGCGTCCCCCGGCGGCACCGCGAGGCAGGTCTCCCCGTCGGGTCCGGCGACCTCCGGGACGGCCCCGCCGGTGGTGGCGAGCAGCGCGGTGCCCGTCGCCATGGCCTCGGCGGCCGGCAGCGAGAACCCCTCGTACAGCGACGGCACGCACGCGACCTCGGCGGAGCGTACGAGGCCGACCAGTTCGGCGTCGGAGATGCCCTTGACGAACTCGACGGCGCCTTCGAGGCCGTACCGCTCGATCGCCTGCGCGACGGGCCCTTCGGCGGGGCGCTTGCCGACGACGACGAGGTGGGCCCGGGGGTGCTCGGTGCGCGTCTTGGCCAGCGCCTCGACGAGGAAGACCAGGCCCTTGAGCGGCACGTCCGCGCTGGACGTCGTCACGATCCGGCCCGGTACCCGCGGCACCGACGGGTCGGGCGAGAACAGGTCGGTGTCGGCGCCGATGTGGACGACGTGGATGCGGTCGTCCCGTACGCCGAGGTGGTCGATGATCTCCTGGCGGGAGGTGCCGGAGACGGTGAGCACGGAGGGCAGGCGGCGCGCGACGCGCTTCTGCATGCGGGTGAACGCGTACCAGCGGCGCACCGAGCAGCGCCGCTTCCAGCCTTCGGCGGCGTCCAGTTCGAGCTGCCGGTCGACGGTGATGGGGTGGTGGATGGTCGTGACGAGGGGTGCGCCGACGTCGCCGAGAAGCCCGTACCCGAGTGTCTGGTTGTCGTGCACGACGTCGAAGTCGCCGCGGCGGGCGCGCAGATGGCGGCGGGCGCGCAGCGAGAACGTCAGGGGTTCGGGGAAGCCGCCCGTCCACATCGTGCCGACCTCCAGCGCGTCGACCCAGTCGCGGTACTCGTCGCGCTTCGGGGTGCGGAAGGGGTCGGGCTGGCGGTAGAGGTCGAGGCTGGGCAACTCGGTGAGGGACGGCGGCTCGTGATGGCCGCCGCGGTCCCCGTCGACCACGTCGAGCACGGGGTACGGCTGGGCGCCGATGACCTCGACCCGGTGGCCGAGGCGGGCCAGTTCGCGCGAGAGGTGGCGGACGTAGACGCCCTGGCCGCCGCAGAACGGGTTTCCCTTGTAGGTGAGGAGTGCGATGCGGAGCGGTCGCAAGCCGTCGGCGGCAGGCTCCGGACGGGGACCCGTCCGACTGGCCTCAGCGGTCACTCCGGGCCCCCTTCTCACTGCGCTGTCCCGCGACACTATGCCGGGACGTTAATCTGGAACAAGTTTCAGACTTGATCGTTCTGAGGCTTCGAATCTACCGGCAGGTAGGGACGCTGTGACGAGTGGATCAGGTGATTCACGCCACGGCGCGAAGCCCTGCCGGACGCCTGCCGGGCACCCTTGCGGACACCGTGCCGGACCGGACATCGGGGAGAAGGTGACCAAGGTGGACATCCCGGAAGTGGAGGTCCCCGGTTCCGCGCGTCGCTCCGCCGCCGCGCCCCTCACCGAGCGGCAGCGGGAGCGCCGCCGCCGCATCCTGCACGCGACCGCCCGGCTGGCCTGCCGGGGCGGCTTCGAGGCGGTGCAGATGCGGGAGGTCGCGGAGTCGTCGCAGGTCGCCCTCGGCACGCTGTACCGCTACTTCCCGTCCAAGGTCCATCTGCTGGTGGCGACCATGCACGACCAGCTGGAGCAGCTGCACGGCACCCTGCGCAAGAGTCCGCCGGCCGGCGAGACGGCGGCCGACCGGGTGGCGCAGGCCCTGATGCGGGCCTTCGGCGCGCTGCAGCGCGAACCCCGGCTGGCCGAGGCGATGGCACGTGCGCTGACCTTCGCCGACCGCAGCGTCTCCCCGGAGGCCGACCAGGTCTCCCGCCAGACCACGGCGATCATCCTGGACGCGATGGGCGGCCTGGAGAACCCCACCCCCGGGCAGCTCTCCGCGGTCCGCGTCATCGAGCACACCTGGCTCTCCACCCTGATCACCTGGCTCGCCGGCCGCGCCTCCCTCGCCCAGGTGCGGGTGGACATCGAGACGGTCTGCCGCCTGATCGACCTGACGGACGCCGGTCCGGGTGGGCGGGCGCCCCGGCCCGGCCCCGTTGCCTCCGGGTAAGGTGGCCGCGTCGTCATCACACCCGTACGGGGGGAAGCCGGTGCAATTCCGGCGCTGACCCGCAACCGTGAGCCGCCCGCCGGCACCGCCTCGAGGACTTTTTCGGGGACTTCCGCGGACGGTGAGCCGGACTGCCCCGCACGGACGTGACCGGCTCACGTGCCCGGCACCCGCCGGCGCACGGGCACCGTCGAGGCATACGGGGCCGAGCCGCCCGGGGGTGCCCGTGCTGCCCGGCTCCGCGCAGGGAAAGGCACCCGCCGATCATGAACGTCCGCCGTCGCAGCAGCGCCGCGGCCCTGGCCGCCATAGCCGTGATCGGCGCCGCCGCCGCGCCCGCGGTCGCCGCCGACCCGTCATCCTCCCCGTCCGCGCCGGCGCCCAGGTCCTCCGGGCTGTACGGCACCACCGACCCCCAGTACGACGGCGTGTGGCGCCAGTCCCTGGCCCTGCTCGCGCAGGACACGGTGGGTGTGAGCCCGTCACCGGCGGCCGTGGACTGGCTCACCGGGCAGCAGTGCGACAGCGGCGCCTTCGCCCCGTTCCGCGCCGACCCCGCCAAGGCGTGCGACGCCAAGACCATGGTCGACACCAACAGCACGGCCGCCGCCGTCCAGGCGCTGTGGGCCGTCGGCGGGCGCGGCGACGTCGTCGAGGACGCCCTCGCCTGGCTGAAGTCCGTGCAGAACAAGGACGGTGGCTGGGGCTACACCCCCGGCGGCCCCAGCGACGCGAACTCCACCTCCGTCGTCATCGGCGCCCTGACCGCCGCGGGCACCGACCCCGAGAAGATCGAGAAGGGCGGCAAGTCCCCGTACGACGCCCTGCTGACCTTCGCCCTCCCCTGTGCCGAGAAGGACGGCGCGGGCGCCTTCGCCTTCCAGCCCGACAAGGACGGCAAGCTGCTCGCCAACGCGGACGCGACGGCCGCCGGCGTTCTCGGCGCGCTCGGCAAGGGCCTGGTCACCGAGGCCGGCGAGAAGGCCGGCGACGCCGCCTGCACCGACGCGGCGAAGCCCACCCGCGAGCAGGCCGCCGCGAACGGCGCCGCGTATCTCACCGGCGCTGTCGCCGAGGACGGTCACCTGAAGTCCGCCCTCGGCGGCTCCGCCGACCAGCCCGACTACGGCAACACCGCCGACGCCGTCGTCGCGCTCGCCGCGCAGGGCGGTGCGGACAAGGCCGCCGAGCCGCTGGCGTGGCTGAAGGAGAACGCCGCGAAGTGGGCGAAGGAGAGCGGCCCGGCCGCCTACGCCCAGCTGATCTTCGCCGCCCGGGCCACGGGCACCGACCCGCGTGCCTTCGGCGGCACGGACCTGGTGGCGGAGCTGAACGCGACGGGGCCGAGCCCGCGGGGCTCCGAGGCGAGGGACACCGCCACCACGACCGACCAGGCCGTCGAGGAGAAGGACGAGAAGGACGACTCCGGCTTCGGCGTCTGGTGGTTCGTCGGTGTCTGCCTGGTCTTCGGTATCGGCATCGGCTTCCTGCTGAGCGGCCGCAACAAGAAGCAGCAGCCGTGAGCCGCCGCGTCGTCCTCCTCTTCCTGGCCACGTTCCTGCTCATCGGGACCGCGGGCCAGGCGCAGGCAGCCGGTTACCGGTACTGGTCCTTCTGGGACCGCGACGGCGGCCGCTGGGTCTACGCCACCCAGGGCCCGTCGCTCGTCCGCCCCTCCGACGGCGACGTCCAGGGCTTCCGCTTCGCGGTGAGCGAGAACTCGGACGACGCGGCGCAGCCACGCGGCGCCGCGGACTTCGCGTCGATCTGCGCGAAGACACCGGCCGAGGACGGCAGCAAGCGCGTCGCCCTCGTCGTCGACTTCGGTACGGCGTCCGACGCCCCGTCGGGCGAGACCCCGCCGGCCCCGCGCACGGCCTGCGCCCAGGTCGCTCCGGAAGCGACGACGGCCGACGCCCTGGCCGCCGTGGCGGACCCGCTCCGCTACAACACCAACGCCCTGCTGTGCGGCATCGCGGGCTACCCGGAGTCGGGGTGCGGGGAGCAGGTGGCGCAGAAGGAGGACTCGAAGGAGAACTCGGAGGACGGCTCGACGGCCACCGCGGCCCCGGACCGGAAGAGCACGCAGGACGACAACGGTCCGTCGGTCGGCCTCTACGCGGGCATCGCCCTGGTGGCGGCCCTGGCCGGAGCGGCGACCTGGCAGGCGAGGCGGCGCAGGAATGCCACCGGCTGACCCCGCGGGCCGGCGGACCGCGGGCAGCCGCGCCGCGCTGCCTGCGGGCAGCCGCGCCGCCGGGGCGATGAGGGTCCCCCCGCTCGGGCGAAGCCGAGAGCGGGGGAGGGTGGGCGCTGGGGATGCCCCCGCTGGGGGAGGCACCCTGTCAGCGCCGGCAAGCGCACCTGCCCCCGCCTCCCGCGACCAGTACCGCCCACCCCTGCACCCCGGCGCCTGGTGGCTCTGGGCACTGGCCCTGGGCACCGCCGCCACCCGCACCACCAACCCCCTCCTCCTCGCCCTCCTCGTCGCCGTCTCCGCCTACGTCGTCATCGCCCGCCGCCCCCACGCCCCCTGGGCCCGCTCCTACGGCGCCTTCGTCAAGCTCGCCCTCGCCGTCCTCGTCATCCGCCTCCTGTTCACCACGGTCCTCGGCTCCCCCGTCCCCGGCACGCACACCCTCGTCACCCTCCCCGAAGTCCCCCTCCCCGACTGGGCGCAGGGCATCCGCCTGGGCGGCCGGGTCACCGCGGAGGGCCTCACGTTCGCCCTGTACGACGCGATGACGCTGGCCACCCTCCTCATCTGCGTCGGCGCCGCGAACGCCCTCGCCAACCCGTCCCGCCTCCTCAAGTCCCTCCCCGGCGCCCTGTACGAGATGGGCGTGGCCGTCGTCGTCGCCCTCACCTTCGCGCCGAACCTCATCGCCGACGTCCAGCGTCTGCGGGCCGCCCGCCGTCTGAGGGGCCGGCCCGACAACGGCGTACGGGGACTGCTCCAGGTCGGACTGCCGGTACTGGAGGGCGCCCTGGAGCGTTCCGTCGCCCTCGCCGCCGCGATGGACGCCCGCGGTTACGGCCGTACCGCCCAGGTCCCCGCCCCCGTACGCCGTACCACCGCCGCCCTCACCCTGGGCGGCCTCCTCGGCGTCTGCGCGGGGACGTACGGGCTGCTGACCGCGGCGGGCGGCACGTACGGCATCCCCGTCCTGCTGGCCGGCGTCGCCGCCGCGCTCGCGGGCCTGTGGCTCGGCGGTCGCCGGTCGGTCCGCACCCGGTACCGCCCGGACCGCTGGGACGCCCGCGCCTGGCTGGTCACCGCCTCCGGCGTGGCGGTCGCGGCGCTGATGTTCCTCGCCGCCGCCCGTGACCCGGCGGCGCTGCACCCGGGCGTGGTCCCGCTGGTCGCCCCCGTCCTCCCCCTGTGGCCGGCGGCGGCCGTGCTCGTCGGCCTGCTCCCGGCGTTCGTCACCCCCGCCCCCGCCCCCCTCTCCGTACCCGCCTCCCTCTCCGTACCCGCCCCCGTCAAGGAGCCGTCGTGATCCGCTTCGAGGATGTCTCCGTGACGTACGACGGGGCGGCCGGCCCCACCGTCCGGGGCGTCGACTTCGAGGTCCCCGAAGGTGAACTCGTCCTGCTCGCCGGCCCGTCCGGCGTCGGCAAGTCGACCGTGCTCGGCGCGGTCAGCGGCCTCGTGCCGCACTTCACCGGCGGCACACTGAGCGGCCGGGTCACGGTGGCCGGCCGCGACACCCGCACCCACAAGCCGCGCGAACTCGCCGACGTCGTCGGCACGGTCGGCCAGGACCCGCTCTCCCACTTCGTGACGGACACCGTCGAGGACGAGCTCGCGTACGGCATGGAGTCCCTCGGTCTGGCCCCGGACGTGATGCGCCGCCGCGTCGAGGAGACCCTCGACCTGCTGGGCCTGACCGATCTCCGGTCCCGCCCCATCGCCACGCTCTCCGGCGGGCAGCAGCAGCGGGTCGCGATCGGCTCGGTCCTCACCCCGCACCCGGACGTCCTGGTCCTGGACGAGCCGACCTCCGCCCTCGACCCCGCCGCCGCGGAGGAGGTCCTGGCCGTCCTCCAGCGCCTGGTCCACGACCTCGGCACGACGGTCCTGATGGCCGAGCACCGCCTGGAACGCGTCATCCAGTACGCCGACCAGGTCGTCCTGCTCCCGTCCCCGGGCGCGGCCCCGCTCCTCGGCCCTCCGGCGGACGTGATGGCCGTGTCCCCCGTGTACCCGCCGGTGGTGGGCCTGGGCAGGCTGGCGGACTGGTCCCCGCTGCCGCTGACGGTCCGCGACGCCCGCCGCCGCGCGGCCCCGCTGCGGGAGCGGCTGGCCGGCCGGGAGATCCCGGATCACACGCCGCCGGCCGCCACGCTCCCGCCGCTCCCCGCCCTGCGGCCCGTCACCTCCCGTTGGCGGCGCGGGAAGTCCACGGAGACGGCCGCCGCCTCCTCCCCGTACGCCGCCGAGGTCCGCTCCCTCGCCGTCCGCCGGGACCGGATCCACGCGCTGCGCGGCGTCGACCTGGCGGTCTCCCCCGGCGAGACCGTCGCCCTGATGGGCCGCAACGGCGCCGGCAAGTCCACGCTGCTCTCCGCGCTCGTCGGCCTGGTCGAGCCGTCCGCCGGTTCCGTCCGCGCCGGTGACGCGGTGCCGCACCGCACAGCCCCCCGCGACCTCGTGCGCCGCGTCGGCCTGGTCCCGCAGGAGCCGCGCGACCTGCTGTACGCCGACACGGTCGCCGCCGAGTGCGCGGCCGCCGACCGGGACGCGGAGGCGGACCCGGGCACCTGCCGTGCCCTCCTCACCGAACTGCTCCCCGGCGTCACCGACGACACCCACCCCCGCGACCTCTCCGAGGGCCAGCGCCTCACCCTCGCGCTGTCGGTCGTACTCACCGCCCGCCCGCCCCTCCTCCTCCTGGACGAGCCGACGCGCGGCCTGGACTACGCGGCGAAGGCCCGTCTCGCGGGCATCCTGCGCGGGCTGGCCGCCGAGGGCCACGCGATCGTGCTGGCCACGCACGACGTGGAACTCGCCGCCGAGCTGGCCCACCGGGTCGTGTTGCTCGCCGAGGGCGAGGTGATCGCCGACGGTCCGGCGGCGGACGTGGTGGTGGCCTCCCCCTCCTTCGCACCGCAGGTCGCGAAGGTGCTGGCGCCGCGTAAGTGGCTCACGGTCGCGCAGGTACGGGAGGCGCTGGCATGACGGGGCCGTCCTCGCCGCGCGACCGCCAGACCCGCGCCGTCCGCCTGGGCCCCCGCTCGGTCGTCGCCCTCGTGCTGGTGAGCGCGGTCGGTGTGGCGGGCTTCGGCTGGCCCTTCCTGGCCCCGCCGGACGCCTCGCTGAACGCGCACGCGCAGGACGCGCCGTGGCTGTTCGCCGGCCTGCTGGTGCTGCTGGTGGCCGTGGTGGCGGCGACGATCTCGGAGTCGGGCCTCGGCCCCAAGGCGGTGGCGATGCTCGGCGTCCTGGCGGCGACGGGCGCGGCGCTGCGCCCGATCGGGGCGGGGACGGCCGGCCTGGAGCCCATGTTCTTCCTCATGGTCCTCAGCGGCCGGGTCCTGGGCCCCGGCTTCGGCTTCGTCCTCGGCTCGGTCACGATGTTCGCGTCCGCGCTGCTCACGGGCGGGGTGGGTCCGTGGATGCCGTTCCAGATGCTGTCGATGGGCTGGTTCACGATGGGCGCGGGCCTGCTGCCCTTCCCCGACCGCCTGCGCGGCCGGGCGGAGCTGCTCCTGCTGGCCGCGTACGGCTTCCTGGCCGCGTTCGCCTACGGCACGGTGATGAACCTGGCGGGCTGGACCTTCATGAACACGCTCGCCTCGAACATCGCCTTCGACCCGGACGCGTCGATCCCCGACAACCTGGCCCGCTTCCTCGCCTACTGCCTGGCCACGTCCCTCGGCTGGGACGGAGGCCGCGCCGCCGTGACGGTCGTCCTGACCCTCGCGCTCGGCACCCCGGTCCTGAAGGCACTGCGCCGCGCCACCCGCCGGGCGGCCTTCGAGGCACCGGTCACCTTCGAGAAGCCGACGAGCTGAACCCTGCAACTTTCGAGGTGGCCGACGGCGAGGTTCTCGGATGCACTGGTTCACAGCCGTTCGCCGGGCCACCTGCCCGGCGGCTGACCGCGTCACTCGTGAGGGGATGATCCACACCATGTCTTCGATGAAGAGGACCGTGCTGGTGAGCACCGCACTGCTCACCGCGGCACTCACCGTCGCCGCCACCGCTCCGGCCGCGCATGCCGCGGCCGGTGACACGGCGCCGTCCTGCGTCGACACGTACGTGGACGGCTACCCGTCCAGCATCTACGTCAAGGTGACGAACAACTGCGCCACGACCAAGAAGGTGAAGATCGACATCAAGCTGGGCGGTGACAGCCCGTGCTGGAGTCTGAAGTCCGGTGCCCACAAGGTCTGGTGGTACGAGGGACTGGGAAGCTACCGCAAGACAGTGCTCTGCTGACCCGGTCCCCGGTCCCCGGCCCCCGGCACCCCCGCGTCGGCAAGGCCCACTTCGGACCGGTCCGCTTCAGGCCGGTCCGCTCCGCTCCGAGCCGGTCTGCTTCGGGCCGGTCCGCTCCGAGCCGGTCCGGAACCGGCGCCGGTACTCGGTCGGTGTCGTGTCGAGCCGGCGGCGGAATGCCCGGACCAGGGTGTCGACGGTGCCGAAACCGCAGGCGGAGGCGACCCTCTCCAAGGTCGCGTCGGTGGATTCGAGCTGCTGGCGCGCCACCTCGATGCGGACCGACTCGACGTAGGCGTACGGGGTCGTGCCGAGTTCGGTCTTGAAGATCCGGGTGAGCTGCCGGTCGCTGACGTGCGCGTGTGCGGCGAGGTCGGCGACGGTGAGCGGTTCGGCGATGTTGCGCATGACGTGGTGGCGGAGCTCCTCGACGCGCCGTGTCGTGGAGACCTGCTCCAGCGGAACACTGAACTGACTCTGCCCGCTCGGCCGCTTCAGGTACATCACGAGCTGCCGGGCCACCCGCAACGCCACCGCCTCGCCGAGGTCGTCGGCGACGAGCGCGAGGGAGAGGTCGAGACAGGAGCTGATGCCCGCGCCGGTCCACACGTCGCCTTCCCGGATGAAGATCGGGTCGGCGTCCACCTCGACCGCCGGATGGTCTTCGGCGAGCTGTCGGGCGGTCGACCAGTGGGTGGTGACGCGCTTGCCGTCCAGCAGCCCGGCGGCTGCCAGCACGTGCGCGCCGACGCAGACGGACGTGACCCGCCGGGTCCGGCCGGCGAGCTGCCTCACCCGCTCCACCACGGCCGGGTCGGTGACCGCGCGGACGCGGCGCCGCCCGTCGACCTCGACCGCGCCGGGCACGATCAGGGTGTCGACGCTCCGGGCGGACAGGCCGTCGAAGGTGACGTCCGGGAGGACCCGGACCCCGGCGCCGGTGGTGACCGGGTCCATGGTCTCGGCGGCGAGGACCACCTCGTAGCCCGCCGCCTCGTCCGTCTCGCGCCGGGCGAGGGCGAACACCTCCGGCGGCCCGGTGACGTCGAGCAGGTCGACGCCCTCGAAGAGGACGACGACGATCAGTCGTCTCACGGAGTTCACGGTCCTCCCCAGCGGTCATGTCGGTATCTGCAGGTTAGACGACATTGCCGACACCACGGGGGCCCCGTAGCGTCGAAGGAGCAGGCCACCAGCCGCACCCTCAACCGACGAAGACCAGGGAGTTCCCCCATGCCCAGGACCACGCTGCGCCGCCTCAACGGACTCGACGACACGCCCGCCAAGCTCGCCGGCTCCACCCTGGTCCTCGTCGACTACCAGAACACCTACACGACCGGCGTGATGGAGCTCGACGGCTGGCAGGACGCCCTCGACGCCGGCGCCCGGCTGCTGGCCCGCGCCCGCCGGGAAGGCACCAAGGTCATCCACGTCATGCACGACGGCGGCGAGGGCACCCCGTACGACATCCGGGCCGAGATCGGCCGGATCCACCCGAGCGTCGCCCCGGTCGACGGCGAGCCCGTCGTCGTCAAGAAGGCGCCCGACTCGTTCTTCGGCACGGACCTGGGCGAGCACGTCGACGCGGCCGGCAACGGCGACCTCGTCGTCGTCGGCTTCATGACGCACATGTGCGTGACCTTCACCGCCCAGGGCGCCTTCCTGCGCGGCAACCGCCCCACGGTCGTCGCCGACGCCTGCGCCACCCGCGCCCTGCCGGTCGCCGGCACCGAACTGGACGCCCACCAGGTGCACCACAGCGCCCTCGCCACCATCACCGACATGTACGGCGTCGTCGTTCCATCGCAGGAGTCCCTGACCTGAGACGACCCGCCCGCCCGACTTCGGACCGCCCTGTCCACCGGGAGAACGGAGCGCTCCCTCTCACCCCACCTCGAACCACACGGCCGTGCCCGAATGACCCGGTGGCCCGGTGGCCCGGTGCCCCTGTGGCCCGGCGACCCGGCCCGGGTCAGGTAAACGTTTCTGTTCGAATTATCGTCTTCGCACGTGCCCCCGCCGTGCACCCCCGATGACGCCGAACGGAAACCCCGACCGTGGTCCCTGCCGCACTGACGACCGTCCCCCGCCCCGAACGGCAGCGGGAGAGACGCCCGGGCGATGTCCTGCGCAGCTTCGGGCGCCGGCATCGCGTGGCCCTGCTCGCCACCCTGCCCACCATCCCGCTGTACGCGGTGTGGTGGGCGTTTCTCGCCACCGGCGGGGGCGACCTCGCCGCACAGGAGGCGTGGGCCGACTTCACCTCGCGGCACGTCGGTTCGCCGTACGGGCTGTTCTGGTACGGCGGGACGCACACCGCCAACTACAGCGTCATATCGCCGCACCTGATGGCCCTGCTCGGCGTGCGCACGGTCACCGCGGTGTCCGGGCTGGCCGGCGCCTGGCTGGCGGCCGTGCTGATCGAGCGGACCGGTGTGCGCAGGCCCCTGTGGCCCGCCCTGCTCGCCTCCCTCGCCCTGTGGTGCAACGTCGCCTCGGGGCGTACGACCTTCGCGCTCGGTCTCGCCTTCGGACTGGCGGCCTGCGTGGTGCTGGTCGGGGAACGGCGGCTGGTCCTGGCCGCGGGGTACGCGGCACTGGCCACCATGGCCTCCCCGGTGGCCGGGCTGTACCTGGCCGTCGTGGGCGCCGGTTACCTGCTCGTACGGGACTGGGGGCGCGCCCTGGTCCTCCTCGTACCGCCGGCCGCCGTCGTCGGGCTGACCACGCTGCTGTTCCCCTTCACCGGGGAGCAGCCCATGCCGGCGGCCCGAATATGGCCGCCGGTCGTGCTCGGCCTCGCCGTCACCGCTCTCGCCCCGCGTGCCTGGCGGGTCGCCCGGTGGAGCGGGGCCGTCTACGCGACCGGCACCGTGCTCACGTACCTCGTCGCCTCGCCCGTCGGCACGAACGTCGAGCGGTTCGCGGAGTACTTCGCGCCCCCCGCGCTGCTCGCCGCCCTGCTCAGCACGGACCGGGCCCGGCGGATCGCACGCGGCCTGCTGATCGTCGCCCTCGTCTTCTCCGTGGGGTGGATGGGGAAGAAGACCGACGACGATCTGAGGGAGTACACCGTGGTGCCCGCCTGGGCCGTCGAGACGGACGGTGTCCTGCGGGCGCTGGACGGCCTCGGGGCCGACCGCACGCGGGTGGAGGTGGTGCCGGCCCGCGACCACCGCGAGGCGTCCGGGCTCGCCCCGCACGTCAACCTGGCGCGTGGCTGGAACCGGCAGCTCGACGTGGAACGCGCCCGTCTCTTCTACGACGGCACCTTCTCCGCGGCCACCTACCGGGACTGGCTGGACCACTGGGCGGTCGGCTTCGTCGTGCTTCCGCTGGGCAAGCCGGACGGGCCCGCCGAGGCCGAGGCGGCGCTCGTCCGGGACCCGGACCTGCGCCCCGAGTGGCTGGAGCCCGTCTGGCAGGACGAGCACTGGAGGGTGTACCGGGTGCGGGACGCCGTACCGCTCGTCTCCGAACCCGGCACCGTCGTGACGACCGGCAGCGCCGACCTGGTGCTCCGCGTGGACCGGCCCGGCCCGGTGACCGTACGGGTCGCCTGGTCGCCGTGGCTGCGGGCCGACGGCGGGTGCCTCGCCCAGGACGGCGAGTTCACCCGCCTGACCGTCGAGGCGGCGGGCGAGTACCGGATCAGCTCCCGGTACGGTCCTTCGCCGGGGTCGGAGGATCGCTGCTGAGCTTCTCGGCGGGCACGTCGGCGTCCTTGGCCGGGGCGGGCGCGGGGATGGCGTTGGCGGTCGAAGTGGCGTCCTCGGCCGGGGTGTCCTTGGCCAAGGACTTGGGGGCGTCCTTGGCCAAGGTGGCCGGGGCCGAGGCGTCCTTGGTCGCGGTCACGGGCGCAGTCGCGGTCGCCGTGACCACCCGGGCCCTCGGCCCCTGGAACAGGTAGGTCAGCCCGAAGCCCGCGGCGACCACGGCCGCGCCGCCCACCGCGTCCAGGATCCAGTGGTTGCCGGTCGCCACGATCGCCGCGACGGTGAACAGGGGGTGGAGGAGGCCGAGGGCCTTCATCCACATCTTCGGGGCGATGAGCGCGATCGCCACACCGCACCACAGCGACCAGCCGAAGTGCAGCGACGGCATCGCCGCGTACTGGTTGGTGAGGTGCGTCAGCGTGCCGTAGTCCGGCTTCGAGAAGTCCTGCACGCCGTGCACCGTGTCGATGATCCCCAGGTTCGGCATCAGGCGCGGCGGTGCCAGCGGGTACAGCCAGAAGCCGACCAGGGCCAGCAGTGTGGCGAAGCCGAGGGACGCGCGGGCCCACCGGTAGTCGACCGGGCGGCGCCAGTACAGGACGCCGAGGACGGCCAGCGGGACGACGAAGTGGAACGACGTGTAGTAGAAGTCGAAGAAGTCCCGCAGCCAGCCGATCTTCACGACGGCGTGGTTGACCGCGTGCTCGATGTCGATGTGCAGGAAGCGCTCGATGTCGAGGATCTGCCAGCCGTGCTCCTCGGCCCTCGCCCGGCCCGCCGAGTTGCTGCCGCCGGTCGCCGCGAGGCGGACCTGGGAGTAGGCGGCGTAGGTGACCCGGATGAGGAGGAGCTCCAGGAGGAGGTTGGGGCGGGTGAGGACCCGGCGCAGGAACGGCAGCAGGGGGACGTGCTTGAAACGGGTCGGCACCGGCGGCGCGTAGCTCGTCGGGACCGGCGCGTCGAAGTACGGCGACGTGCGGGACAGGAAGGGCACGGCGACGGCGGCGGCCAGCGCGGCGAGGAGCACGACGTTGTCGCGCAGGGGGTAGAGGGCCGCCATGTTCGGCAGCATCATCTTCGCGGGCAGCGTCATGACCAGGACGACGGCGACCGGCCACACGTACCGGTCGGAGGCCTTCTTGCCGACCCGGCCGACGAGCGCGGGCAGCACCCACAGCAGCTGGTGCTGCCAGGTGGCCGGCGACACCACGACGGCCGCGCAGCCGGTGATGGCGACCGCGAGCAGGAGCTGGCCGTCGCGGGCGTAGCGCACGGCGCGGCGCAGGGCGAGGACGGCGACGGCCGCGCCGAGCAGGAGGAAGAGGGCGATCTCCAGGGGACCGGAGAGGCCGAGGCGCAGCAGGGCGCCGTGCAGCGACTGGTTGGCGAGGTCGTCGGCCTCGCCGCCCAGGCCCACGCCGGCCAGGTGGTGGACCCAGTAGGTGTAGGAGTCCTGCGCCATGGCCGCCCAGGCGACGGCGGTGCAGGCGAGGAAGGTGACGCCGGTGGTCACGGCGGCCCGTCTGCGGTCGGTGAACCACAGCAGGGGGACGAAGAGGAGGACGGTCGGCTGGAACGCGGCGGCGACGCCGATCAGCGCGCCGCCGATCCGGTCGCCGTGTTCACCGCGTACGGCGAAGCAGCCCAGCAGGACGAGAAGGACCGGGATGATGCTGGTCTGGCCGAGCCACAGCGCGTTGCGCACCGGCAGCGACAGCATCAGCAGGCTGACGGCCACGGGCGCCGCCAGCAGTGCCGTGCGGCGGCCCACCGGCTTGGGCAGGGCGCGGGCGGCGACCAGGCCGAGGGCCACGACGAGCAGCAGCGAGCCGAAGGTCCAGCCCCAGCCGAGGGCCTGTTCGGCGGCGCGGGTGAACGGTTTGAGGACCAGGCCGACGAAGGGGGTGCCGGTGAACTGCGTGGAGTCGTACAGGGACCCCTCCACGTGCAGGACTCCGTGCTCCCCGACCCAGGTATCGAGGTCCGTCAGCCGTTCACCGCTCGGGGTGCTGAGGACCGTGGCCAGCTGTCGTACGGCGAGGATGGCGGCGACCAGCCACAGGCCGAGGCGCGCGACGCGCAGCCGTGCCCTGGTCGCATCGACGGCCGGTGTCCCGAAAGACTCCGCCGGTCGCCCACTGTGCTCCGCATTCGCCACGCCTCGTCGGCCTCCCGCCCCGTTCGTCCCGCGCTCGTGTACGCGGTGTGTTGTCCTTGCGAACCCTATGAGGCTCGCACCACCCCCGGGGGGAGACGCAGGCAACCCCCGTTCAACCTGACCGCCGCCCGCGTTTCGTCCCGACTTTTTCCGGCCGTCCGGCCGTACGTCCGGACGAGGACGGTGCGGGAGCGGTACGGACGCCTCTCGTGAAAGCGAGAAGGATCACAGGTCCCGGGGCGACGGAGCGCTCCGTGGCGCGCGGACGTCCCTGCGTGTACGCCATTTGAGTGCCCTGTGCAACGAAAAGCATACCGGGCGTAAGCGGCGCATCAGCGCCTATGGTCGCTTTTCAGCCCGTGGCCGAGTGTCGCGGGCTTCTTTCCGGCCCGGCGACAGTGCCGCCGTGCGGGTCGTGGCGTCCCTGTCCCCGTCGAAAGGTAGGCGAGCGAAGTCTTGTCGGCCGCCCCTGTCGCCACCCACCCGTCCCGCACGAACCCGCGCTCCTCCCCTCCGTCGGGGTCCGCTCCCACCGTGACCGACCCCGCCCTCGTCAGGCGTGCCGTGAAGGCGGCGGCGCTCGGCAACGCGATGGAGTGGTTCGACTTCGGCGTCTACAGCTACATCGCCGTGACGCTGGGCAAGGTCTTCTTCCCGTCGGGCAACCCGACCGCCCAGCTGCTCTCCACGTTCGGCGCCTTCGCCGCCGCGTTCCTGGTCCGGCCGCTCGGCGGCATGGTCTTCGGTCCGCTGGGCGACCGGGTCGGGCGGCAGAAGGTCCTCGCCCTCACGATGATCATGATGGCGGCGGGCACGTTCGCCATCGGGCTGATCCCCTCGTACGCGACGATCGGCGTCTGGGCACCGGTGCTGCTGCTGGTCGCACGGCTGGTGCAGGGGTTCTCCACCGGGGGTGAGTACGCGGGCGCGTCCACCTTCATCGCCGAGTACGCGCCGGACAAGCGGCGCGGGTTCCTGGGGAGCTGGCTGGAGTTCGGCACGCTCGCCGGGTACATCGGCGGTGCGGGGCTCGTGACCCTGATGACGGCGCTGCTGTCGGACGGTGACCTGACGTCCTGGGGCTGGCGCATCCCGTTCCTGATCGCGGGGCCGATGGGCATCATCGGGCTGTACCTGCGGATGCGGCTGGAGGAGACGCCGGCGTTCGCCGCCGAGCTGGAGAAGGCGGAGGCGACGCGTCCGAAGGTGCCGCTGCGGGACATGATCACCGGGCAGTGGCGGGCGCTGCTGCTCTGCGTCGGCCTGGTGCTGGTCTTCAACGTCACCGACTACATGCTGCTGTCGTACATGCCGAGCTACCTGACGAGCGAGCTGAAGTACGACGAGACGCACGGGCTGCTGGTCGTGCTGGTCGTGATGGCACTGATGATGGTCGTCCAGCCGTTCGCGGGCGCGCTGACCGACCGGGTCGGGCGGCGGCCGGTGATCGCGGCGGGCTGCGCCGGGTTCCTGCTCCTGTCCGTCCCGGCACTGCTGCTGATCCGCGAGGGCAGCCTGCTCGCGGTGGGGCTGGGCATGGCCGCGCTGGGGCTGCTGCTGGTCTGCTTCACGGCGTCGATGCCGTCCGCGCTGCCGGCGCTGTTCCCGACGCGGGTGCGGTACGGCTCGCTGTCGATCGGCTTCAACGTCTCGGTGTCGCTGTTCGGCGGCACGACGCCGCTGGTGGTGACGGCGCTGATCGGGGCGACGGGCGACATGATGATGCCCGCCTACTACATGATGGCCGCGGCCGTGGTCGGTGGCGTTGCGGTGTGGTTCATGAGCGAGTCCGCGGGCCGGCCGCTGCCGGGCTCGGCGCCGGCCGTGGAGGGCTAGCGCGCCCGCTCCCTCCCGCAGGTCCACCCCGGGACCGGAGTCCGGCCCCGGGGTGCTGCCGGATCGCGTCCGTTGATCGCGTCCGTTGATCGCGTCCGTCCGGATGGAGGACCGTCGCCCGGCTGCCCTCGGGACACGCCCGCGTGATCCCCTGACACGTCACCGCTCCGGGGCTATCTTCGTTAGCGCACCTACTTAGAAAGCCTAACGACGCACGCGAGAGGCCCCACATGAGCGAGTCACGGCTCTGGGACGACGTCGACGCCTACTTCACCCACCACCTCAGCCCGAACGACGACCCGCTGGAGGCAGCCCTGAGGGACAGCGACGCCGCCCGGCTGCCGCAGGCGAACGTCACCGCCCCCCAGGGCAAGTTCCTCCAGCTCCTCGCCCAGATCCAGGGCGCCCGCACCATCCTGGAGATCGGCACCCTCGGCGGCTACAGCACCATCTGGCTGGCCCGCGCCCTGCCCGCCGACGGCCGCCTGGTCACGCTGGAGTACAGCGCCCGGCACGCCGAGGTCGCCACCCGCAACATCGCCCGCGCCGGGGTCGCCGCCCTCGTCGACGTACGCGTGGGGCCCGCCCTCGAGTCACTGCCGGAGCTCGCCGACGAGAACCCGCCGCCCTTCGACCTGGTCTTCATCGACGCCGACAAGGCCAACAACCCGCACTACCTGGAGTGGGCCCTCAAGCTCACCAGCACCGGCAGCCTCATCGTCGTCGACAACGTGGTCCGCGGCGGCCGGGTGGCCGACGCGGACGACACCGCCGACGACGTGCGCGGCACCCGCGCCGCGATCGAGCTGATCGGCAGCCACCCGCGACTCAGCGGTACGGCCGTCCAGACGGTCGGCAGCAAGGGCTACGACGGGTTCGCGCTGGCGCGGGTGCTGGCCTGAGCACCCGCGCCCCGGGCAGCCCGGCAGCACCCGCGCCCCGGGGGGCACCCCGGCGCGCGGCCTCACACCTCGTGGTAGAAGCCGACGTTGACGCTGCGCGGCTCCGCGCGGTCCTGGACCACGATCTCGCCGCTGCCGCCCCTCGGCAGTGACACGGTGCCGCCGTAGGCCAGGGACCGCGCGTGCCCGTCGACGACGAGCCGGACCTCCGAGGACGGGTCCGGCTGGGAGCCCCGCAGCCAGGTCAGCTGCCACGCGCCGTCGGCACCGCACCGGAACTCCAGGTGGACCCGGGAGACGAACAGCCAGTCGTCCGGCGTCGACAACCGGCACACCGACGCGTCCCGGCCCACCCGCAGCACCGCCCCCGGCTCACTGGGCGCGTCGGCCATCCGCATGCCGGCCGTGGCACCCGCGTCCGCCGCGGTGACGGCGGCCATGGTCAGTTCGAGCACGCGCGCTCCTTCCGGGACCCGAGAGGGACCCTGAGACGTCCCTCGTTGACGTACCGCCGCCGCATGATAGATCGGCCGGTGGCGCGATGTCCGGCACACTGGGGTCATGACCGAGCGAAAGCCACCTGGCGTCGACTTCGAGTCCTGGGTGGACAAACAGATCCGTGATGCGGACGCGCGCGGCGAGTTCGCCCAACTGCCCGGCGCGGGCAAACCCCTGCCCAGCGAAGTGGACAGCACCTACGACGAACTGTGGTGGGTCAAGCGGAAGATGGCCCGCGAGGGCTTCTCCGTGCTGCCGCCCACCCTGGCCCTGCGCAAGGAGGCGGAGGACGCCCTGGAGGCGGCGGCGAACGCCCCGTCGGAGCGGGTGGTCCGCCGCATCGTCGAGGAGATCAACGTCAAGATCCGCGACGTCATGTTCAAGCCACCGCCCGGCCCCCCGCTGGGTCTGAAGCCCTACGACGTCGAAGAGGTCGTACGGCAGTGGCGGGAGCGCCGGGCGGAGCGGTGAAGCAGGCGCGTCACAGACGCATCAGGCGGTCCGACAGCTCGCGGTAGTCCCGCAGGGCCAGGCGGAGCTGCTCGGTGTCGGTGCTCGTGGCGCGGTCGTCCGCGCCGGTGTCGTGCCAAGAGGTGCGCAGGCTGCGGCGGCGGTGCGTCACGGCGTCCGTGAAGCGGGCGGTGATCTCCTCCAGGACGCGGTCGGCCTCCTCCACGGAGGCGCGCGGCGCGTCGACGAAGCCGGCCACCGCGTGCTGCAGGCGCTGCCCGAGCTCGTCCAGCGCGTCGTGCGGCACGAGCGTGCCGCCACCGTGCGCGGACCGGGCGGTGCCGCCCTCCGGGCCGTCGCTGTCGGTCCGCAGTCCCGGGGCGGTCTCGCTGCGGGCACCCGCCGCGTGGTCGGCACGGGCTCCGGGAGCCGGCTGCGTCTCACGCGGCGGTGCCGTGGTGCCCAGGGGCGCCTCGCCCCGGGTGTCGGGGGTGGTGCCCAGGGGTGCCTCGCCCCGGGTGTCGGGAATCTGCCTGTCTCGCTGGGCGGGGGTGCCGCCGGGCTGCCGGGTCACATCGGACATGTGGCTCAACTCTCCTTCGGCTGGCGCTTGCTGAACGACCAGGAGTGGGGGGTGCGGGCGCGGGCGGGCACGGGGCCGTCACCGTCCGTTCCGGTGCGGAGCCGGCCTCCGTCGTGCCGGCCGGGGCGTACCAGGTCGTCGAAGAGCGCGCGGGCGGCGACCAGGGACTCGCGCATCTCCTCGGTACCCGCGCCGCTGTCCTGCGCGCCGTCCACGCGCGCGTGCGTCACGCGGTGCACGCGCCGGTAGCCGTCGACGTGGTGGGCGTGGTGCACGGACAGCGCCGCGAGCTGCTCCTCGTACTGCCCGCCGTCCGGGAAGCCCCGGGCGCCGGCCACCTCCGCGAGCAGCCGGTCCGCCTCGCCGACCGCCTCGCGCGGGGAGTCGACGAAGCGCTCCTGGGCCGCGGTCCAGCGCGCCTCGAAGCGCTCGCGCTCGGCCGGCTCCAACGGCCTCTCGTGCAGCGAACCGTGCCGTTCCACGCGCTCTGCGAGTTCGCGCTCGGCGGCCTTGGTGTCGCCGTCGTGCCGGGCCAGGGCCCGGTCGTACTCGGGCCCGAAGCGCCGCTTCAGGCTTCCGCCGTGCTGGGGGCCCCGCGCACGCAGGGCCAGTACGGCCGCGACTACGAGCACGGCCGCCACGATCACGATCAAAGCGATGATCACGCCTGTGGACATGAGTGCCTTCCGGGTTCTCGGCCCTGCCGGCTCTCCGAACGGGCCGGTTCGCTGTTCGGGTTGCCCCGGACTCCGCCCTCAAACGGCGCACAGCTCGCGCCCACGGCGCATCGGTGGGAAAATACGCTTGCACAGTGCGCCGGTACCGTACCGACAATGCCGGTCATGACCTGGACGATCGCCCCGGAACCATACGACTCCCCCGTCGCCGCCGCCCTCTGGCGCGCGTACTACACGGAGGTCAGCGACCGCTACTACCTGCTGCACGAGGGACGGCCCACCGACCCCGGCGAGCTGGAGCGGGAGATCGCCGCGCACTCCGGCGCCGACCTCGTGCCGCCCCGGGGGCAGCTGCTGGTCGCGCGGTACGGCGGCGAACCGGCCGGCATCTCGGGCGTACGGCTGCTGGACGACACCACCGCCGAGCTGACCCGGGTGTTCCTGTACGAGCGGATGCGTGGCCGGGGCGGCGCCGCGCTGCTCGTGCGGGCCGCCGAGGACGCGGCACGGGCGCTCGGGGCCTCGCGGATGGTCCTCGACACGCGCGGCGACCTCGTCGAGGCCCGTGCCCTGTACGCCCGGCTCGGCTACGCAGAGACCGAGGCCTACAACGAGGGCCCGTACGCCGAGCACTGGTTCGCGAAGCGACTCCCGCACGCCGCCTGACGGGTTCACGGATCCGGACCCGGCGGAGCTCGCGGACCCGACGAGGCTCGCGGACCCGGACCCGGCGGAGCTCGCGGACCCGACGATGGACCCGGACCCGGACCCGGCGGAGCTCGCGGGCCGGGGGCGCTCAGCCGACCCGTGCCGGTGTGCGCTCCTCGTGCGGGCGCTCCCGCTCCGAGCCGCACAGCTCGCCGGTGAGTTCCTTCACCAGACGCACCAGGTCGGTCGGGCGGTCCGGGCCCCACCAGTCACCGAGCAGCGCGGCCAGGGATTCCTCACGGGCCAGCGCCAGCCGTTCGGCGACCTCGCGGCCCCGCTCGGTGAGGACCAGGTCGGGGCCCTCGCGGACGGCGAGGTGCCGCTCCTCCACCTGGCGGGCGGCGGCCATGACGGCGGTCAGCGGGACAGGGCTGCGCTCGGCGAGCAGGGCCGGCTCGACCCGGCCGTACTTCCTGACCCGCAGCAGCATCCAGCTCGACGCCGGCAGCAGGTCGTAGCCCGCCCGCGCGGTGATCCGCCGGTAGACCTCCCTGCGGCCCTCGCGGGTGCCGAGCACCGACAGCGCACGGCACACCTCGTCGCGCGAGGACCGCTCCACCGGGTTGCTGGCCAGGGTCTGCGTGGCGTCCGGTGCCCTGACGGAGCCGCGCAGCCGGTCCTCCTTCAGGAACCAGGCCAGCAGGAAGCCGAGAAGGGCGACGGGGGCGGCGTACAGGAAGACGTCGGTGATGGCGGAGGCGTAGGCGCTCAGGGCCTCGGGGCGCAGCGCGGGCGGCAGGGCGCCGATGCCGCGCGGGTCGGCCTTCAGGGTGTCCACGGAGACACCGGGCGGGAGTTCGGCGCCCCGGAAGGCGTCCGCGAGCTTGTCGCCGAGGCGGCCCGCGAAGACCGTGCCGAAGACGGCCACGCCGAAGGACGCGCCGATCGAACGGAAGAACGTCGCGCCGGAGGTGGCGACGCCCAGATCCTCGTACGCCACGGCGTTCTGCACGATGAGGACGAGTACCTGCATCACCAGGCCGAGGCCCAGGCCGAAGACGAAGAAATAGGCGCTCATCTCGGCGGTCGCGCTGTTCTCGTCGAGCTGGTGCAGCAGGAGCAGGCCGAGGGTGGTGACGGCGGTGCCCGCGACGGGGAACACCTTCCAGCGGCCGGTGCGGCTGACGATCTGCCCGGAAACGGTCGACGACAGCAGCAGGCCGACCACCATCGGCAGCATGTGCACCCCCGACATGGTCGGGGTGACACCCCGCACGACCTGGAGGAACGTCGGCAGGTAGGTCATCGCTCCGAACATGGCGAAGCCGACGACGAAGCTGATGACGGCGGAGAGCGTGAAGGTGCGGACGCGGAAGAGTTTGAGCGGGAGCACGGGCTCGGCGGCCCTGCGCTCCACGGCCACGAAGAGGGCGGCCAGGACGACTCCCAGCACCGCCAGGCCGATGATCTGCGGCGAACCCCAGGCCCAGGTCGTGCCGCCGAGCGAGGCCACCAGTACCAGGCAGGTGGCGACGGACGCGATGAGCAGGGTGCCGAGGTAGTCGATGACGTGCCGGGTGCTCCGGCGCGGAATGTGCAGCACCGCCGCGATCACGGCGAGCGCGACGATGCCGACGGGCAGGTTGATGTAGAAGACCCAGCGCCAGCTCAGGTGCTCGGTGAAGACTCCGCCGAGCAGCGGCCCGAGCACGCTGGTCGCGCCGAAGACCGCGCCGAACAGCCCCTGGTACCGGCCTCGTTCGCGGGGTGACACCAGGTCGCCGACGATCGCCATCGACAGCACCATCAGCCCGCCGCCGCCCAGTCCCTGGAGGGCGCGGAAGGCGATCAGTTCGGACATGCTCTGCGCCACGCCGCACAGCGCGGAGCCGACCAGGAAGATCCCGATCGCCGTCTGGAACAGCTTCTTGCGCCCGTACTGGTCGCCGAGTTTGCCCCACAGCGGGGTGGCGGCGGTCGCGGCCAGCATGTACGCGGTGACCACCCAGGAGAGGTGCTCCAGGCCGCCCAGGTCGCTGACGATGGTGGGCAGCGCCGTCGACACGATGGTCTGGTCGAGGGCGGCGAGCAGCATGCCGAGGAGCAGGGCTCCGATCGAGACGAGAACGCCGCTGGAGACCTGCTCCTGGCCCTCCCCGTTCGCCGCGGGCCGCGTCGGATCCGCCGGGGTCGCCGGGTCCCTCGGGGCTGTCGGGTCCGTCGCTTCGCGCGCATCTCCCGCCATGAAGTCCTCCCACGGGCGTCTCGCCTTCCATCCTGGTCGGTGTGACCCGATTTGGCCGGTTCAGTCCTGTGGGGAACCGGTACTCCGGGGGCGTGTGCGCGAGAGTGTGGAGGAGATCTGCATAATCTCTGGAGTTCGCGAGGGGAGTCGCGAGGGGAGGGACGAACGCGTGGAACAGCACAAAGAGCCGCCGCAGGAGCCGCAGGAGCGGCCCCAGGGGCACTCGTGCCCGGAGTGCGGAACGCCCAGGAAGGCGGACAACACGCCCTCCTGCGCCTGCGGGTCGAGGGCGTCCGACGCCCTGCGCGACGCGCGTACGGCACAGGCGGCAGCGGCGGAGGACTTCGACCCGCTGCGCATACGGCCGTACGTCGAACTGGACGGCACCGGGGGGCCGCCGACGCCCCCGACAGGGGCGGCACCCTTCTCCGGTGCGCCGATGCCCGGTGTTCCCGCGTCCGGGACACCCGAGTCCGGCACGCCCGCGTCCGGCACGCCCGTGCCCGGGACACCCGAGTCCGGCACGCCCATGTCCGAGGTACCAGCGTCCCCGGCGTCCTCGGCTTCCCCGGCGCCCCCGTCCGCGCCCGCCGCGTCCACCTCCGGCCCCGCGCTCGACCCGGACGCCACCATGACGCTGCGCGCCGTCGGCACCGAGCCGCCCGGTGCCGCCATGGAGGCGACCTCCGTGCTGCCCACGCCCCTGGCGCCTTCGGCCGGCCCGCCCAGCGCGCACGACCTGCGCCTGTTCGAGACCTCGGCCACCGCGCCGGCCGCCCCCTCCGCGCCCGTGGGGCCCGGTGCGGACGGCGCGTACGGTACCGGCGGGCCTCCGCCGCGCAGGCGGCGCCGCGGCGTACTGCTCAGTGCCGCCGGGGCGGTCGTGGTCATGGTGGGCGCGGCCGGGTACGCGAGCGGGCTGTTCTCCTACGAGTCACCCTCGCGGGACGGGGCGCTGCCGGACGAGGTCCGGGCGAGCGTGCCGGATCCGTCGGCCAGTGCGGCCTCCGCGACACCCGAGGCGAGCGCCACGTCCGCACGGCCGACCTCCGCGTCGCCGTCCCCGTCCGCCTCCGCGTCCGCCGACGCGAGCCCGTCGCCCTCGCCGTCCCCGTCGGCGTCGAGCACCTCGGCCGAGCCGACCCGGGTGGCCGAGCCGACACGGACCACGACGACCACGCCTGCCGACGACCCCACGGAGCAGTCCGAGGACGACGGACACACCCCCGGCGGCGGCGGCACTCTGCACCGCGGCGACCAGGGGCCCGAGGTCGCCGAACTCCAGCAGCGCCTGACGCAGTTGTACCTCTACACCGGCGACCTCAACGGCAACTACAACCGCCAGGTCGAGGACTCGGTCCGCACCTACCAGTGGGCCCGCGGCATCCGCTCCGACGAGCTCGGCGTCTACGGGGAGGACACCCGGCGCCAGCTGGAGTCGGAGACGCGGGCACCGTAGGCGAGGTGCGCGGGCACCGCAGGCGGGATGCGCGGGCACCGCAGGCGGGGTGCGCGGCCGCCGTCAGCCGATGTGCAGCCGCAGCGTCCCGTCGGCGCCGGCCTCCACACGCACCCGCGTCAGGTCCTCCACGACCACGTCGGGCCCGTGCGAACCGGCCCGCGGGCCGACCCCCACGACCTGCATCCCCGCGGCGCGCGCGGCGGCGATGCCGGCGCCGGAGTCCTCGAAGGCGATGCAGTCGGCGGGGGCGATCCCCAGTTCGGCGGCGCCCTTGAGGAAGCCCTCGGGGTCGGGCTTGCTGGCGCCGACCGACTCGGCGGTGACCCGGACGTCCGGCTGCGCGAGCCCGGCGGCGGCCATCCGCGCCGTGGACAACGGCACGTCGGCCGAGGTCACCAGGGCGTGCGGCAGTCCGCGCAGCGAGGCGAGGAACTCCGGCGCCCCGGGGATCGCGACGACGCCCTCGGTGTCGGCGGTCTCCTCGGCGAGCATGCGCGCGTTGTCGGCGTGGTTCTGGTCCATGGGCCGGTCCGGCAGCAGCAGCGCCATCGAGGCATAGCCCTGCCGCCCGTGGACGACCTTCATGACCTCGTCGCCGTCCAGGCCGTGCCGGTCGGCCCAGCGCCGCCAGACGCGCTCGACGGCGGCGTCCGAGTTGACGAGGGTGCCGTCCATGTCCAGCAGCAGTGCACGGGCGGTGAGAACGGTGGTGGTGGCCGTCATCGGCAGACTCCAAGGCGCGGGGCGGAATACAAGGCGGCCCCGCCCGCCGGTCAGGGGAAACGGGCGGGAGCCACTTTGTTCATCCACGGTACAAAACATACCGGGCATCGCGCCACCACCTCGCCCGAACATTCACGCACCGTTCGGTTCGCACGCCACCCGGCTCGTGCGTCCCCGAGCCCTCAGATCCGGCGGGCCCCCAGATCCGGCGGGCCCGGATCCGGTGAATCCCCCAGGTCCGCCAGGCCCCCAGGTCCGCCAGGCCCGCCAGGCCTGCCGGATCCGACGGATCCGCCGGATCCGTCGGGGGCAGCTCACCCGGCGACCGCCTCCCACAGGCTCCACACCCCGAGGCCCAGCATGAGCAGCGCCGCGACCTTCGTGATCAGCCGCAGCGGCACCCGCTTCATCAGGGCCTTGCCGCCGACGATGCCGAGGCCGGCCACCGCCCACAGCGCGAGCACCGCGCCGAGACCGACGGAGAGCGGGTCGTCGTAGCGGGCCGCGAGGTTCGCCGTCATGATCTGCGTGAGGTCGCCGAACTCGGCGACCAGGATGAGCATGAAGCCCGCCCCGGAGACCTTCCAGAAGGACTGGTCCTCCGGCTTGCGGATCTCCTCGTCCTCATCGTCCTTCCTCATCAGCAGCACGGCGGCGCCGCCCAGGAACAGCACACCGGTCAGCGCGTGCACGATCTGCTGCGGCAGCAGGGTCAGCACACTGCCGGCCGCGACCGCCAGCACGACGTGCAGCGCGAAGGCGGCGGCCACGCCGGCGAAGACGTACGAGGCCCGGTAGCGGGTGCCGAGGACGAGGCCGGCCAGTGCGGTCTTGTCCGGCAGTTCGGCCAGGAAGACGACGCCGAAGACGACTGCCGTCACGGTCAGGCTGATCAAGGGTTCCTCTATCGGTCGGGGCCGCCCCGCCGAGAGTGCTGATCCCGCGGATTTCACACCATCCGCGACGCAAGACACCTCGGCACGGCAGCACACGGTCCACCCCTGCCGTACGGCGGGGGCGTGCACTGCTTGCCGAAGGTCTCGCTGGCCGGCCTCGCGTGCGAGACCTGCCTCCGGGCGCCGGCTCAGACGAGCTGAGCAGTATGTCGACGGTCCGGCGAAGAGCTACTCCCCTTCTGCGCCGTCCATAGTACGCGAGCCGTCGAGCGGACCCGAGAGGCGAAGGTCCCGGGCGCCGTGAGAGGCGAAAGTCCCGTCGCACTTATAGACGTGCCATGCACACGTCACTAACTTCTTACCGACCGCACACCTGTGCGCCATGCGGCGTCGCGAGCATTCCCCTGCCCGCGTCCCAACACCCCCACACTCCAAGGGAGTTCGCATGCCGAAGTTCTACGCGCGTCGACGGCTCGGTTTCCTCGCCGCGTTCACCGGACTCATAGCCTCCGCCGGGCTCCTCAACGGCCCGGCCGCCTCCGCCGCCCTCCCCACCCCGGTCAGCGCCGCCACCGCCCGCGGCTACCTCGCCTCCCTCACCGTGGCCACCGAGAACCGCACCGGCTACGACCGCGACCTCTTCCCGCACTGGATCACGCAGTCCGGCTCCTGCAACACCCGCGAAACCGTCCTCAAGCGCGACGGCTCGGGTGTCGTCACCGACTCCTCCTGCGCCGCCACCAAGGGCAGCTGGTACTCCCCCTACGACGGCGCCACCTGGTCCGCCGCCTCCGACGTCGACATCGACCACCTCGTCCCGCTCGCCGAGGCCTGGGACTCCGGCGCCGGCTCCTGGAGCACCTCCCGGCGCCAGTCCTTCGCCAATGACCTGACCCGCCCCCAGCTCCTCGCGGTCACCGACAACGTCAACCAGTCCAAGGGCGACCAGGACCCGGCCACCTGGATGCCCTCGCGCAGCGCCTACCAGTGCACGTACGTCCGCGCCTGGGTCCAGGTGAAGTACTACTACGACCTCTCGGTCGACTCCGCCGAGAAGTCGGCGCTGCAGAGCCGGCTCGCGAACTGCTGACCTCCCGGCCGCCCGGTGAAGCGCCCGCGCATCGGAGTCCGGTCACCAGGCATCGGCGGTCCGGTCACCGGGTGTCCGGCGCGGAACTCCCCCGTCGGCCTCCGTCGTTCCGTACCGTACGGGGCGACGGAGGAGGCACCACCATGGCCGGTCTGCGCCTGGGACCACTGCTGAGATACACCGACGGCTCGTGCGCGACCGTCTGGGTCGAGACGAACCGCCCCTGCACCGCCGAGGTGCGCTGCGCCGACGGCGCCCGGGGCACGACCCCCACCTTCCAGATCGCGGGGCACCATTACGCCCTGGTCCCGGTGACCGGTCTGACACCCGGCAAGGCGACGGAGTACGAGGTGCTCCTCGACGGCGCGCGCGTGTGGCCGCCGCCCGACTCGCGCTTCCCGCCCTCGGTGATCACCACGTCCCCGGCGGTGCACGAGGAGATGCGCATCGCGTTCGGTTCCTGCCGCTGGGCCGCGCCACCGGCCGGCGGGAAGGACCGGGTGGGCCCGGACGCGCTGGACACGCTCTCCGCCCGGATCGCCGCCGATCCGCAGGGCGCGCGGCCCGACCTGCTGCTCCTGCTCGGCGACCAGGTGTACGCCGACGAGATCTCCGACGCCACACGCCACTGGATCGCCGGCCGCCGCGACCTGAACGAGCCCCCCGGCGACCAGGTAGCCAACTACGAGGAGTACACCCGCCTCTACTACGAGTCGTGGCTCGACCCCGAGGTGCGCTGGCTGCTGTCCACCGTGCCCAGCTGCATGATCTTCGACGACCACGACGTCATCGACGACTGGAACACCTCCGCCGCCTGGCTCGCCGACATGCGGGCCACGGACTGGTGGCGCGAGCGGCTGCTGAGCGGGCTGATGTCCTACTGGGTGTACCAGCAGCTGGGCAACCTCTCCCCGGACGAGCTGGCCGCCGACCCGCTCTACGCGGCCGTCCGCGAGAGCCCCGACGGCACCGACGCGCTCCGCACGTTCGCCGCGCGGGCCGACGCCGACCCGGCCTCCGTCCGCTGGAGCTACCGGCGCGACTTCGGCCGCGTACGGCTGGTGATGGTGGACTCGCGCGCGGCCCGCGTCCTCGATGAGGACCGCCGCACGATGCTCGACCCGGGCGAGGCCGCCTGGCTGCGCGAACAGATCCTGGACGGGCGGGGCGGCGGCGAGCACCGGGACGGAGACAACGAGGCCGGGGCCCACGAGGCCGGGAACGGGGGAAGCGCCCGGGGCGAGGACGGGGACAAGGACAAGGACGGGGACAAGGACGGGGGCGACGGGCAGAGTGCGTACGATCATCTGCTGATCGGCACCTCCCTGCCCTGGCTGCTGCCCCACCTGGTGCACGACGTGGAGGCGTGGAACGCGGCGATGTGCGTCGGGGAGCGCGGCGCACGCTGGGCACGCCTCGGGGAGAGGATCAGACGCGGGGCCGATCTGGAGCACTGGTCGGCCTTCCCGTCCTCCTTCGACGCCCTCGCCGACCTGATCGCCGAGGCCGGAACCGGCCCCGGGGCGCCCGCGACGGTGAGCGTGCTCTCCGGCGACGTCCACCACGCCTACGTGGCCGAACCGTCCTGGCCCGGCCGCGCGCCCGACGCCCGGGTGGCGCAGCTGACCTGCTCCCCCGTCCACAACTCCGTACCGCTTTCGATCCGCCTCGGCTTCCGCTTCGGCTGGAGCGCCCCGGCGCGTGCCCTCGGGCGGCGCATCGCCCGGCACGGACGCTGTGCGCCGCCGGCGGTCGGCTGGCGCAAGACCGGCGGCCCCTGGTTCGGCAACCAGCTCATGACGCTGACCCTGCGGGGGCGTTCGGCCCGGCTCCGGCTGGAGCAGGCACGGGCGGAGCGCGACGGGGCGACCGTCCTGCGGACGATCACGGACAGGGAGCTGGCGTAGGACCGGGGCGGGTCCGGGTAGGACCGGGGCGGGTCCGGGTAGGACCGAGGCGGGTCCGGGTATGAAACCAGTCACACCGGTGGCCTGCGCCGTACGCGTGGGAGCGCTCCCACCTGCGAGGGCGACAGCACCGGAAGGGCGATCGTGCGCCAAGTCATGGCCAAATGTTGAACTTGCAAGTACTCGTAAGGCGCACCTAACGTGGGCACCCCACTCGGTTCCGTCCCCACCGGCCCCACACGGGCCGGTCCGACCGAAGGAGCACCCCCCACATGTCCGGACGCCTCGACAGCGCCCAGCCCTACGCCCTCGGCCTGTTCCGCATAGTCGTCGGCCTGCTCTTCGCCTGCCACGGCGCGGCCTCCCTCTTCGGCGTCCTCGGTGGCGCCTCGGGAACCGGCGGCACCGTCGAGGCCGGCACCTGGCCCGGCTGGTACGCGGCCGTGATCCAGCTGGTCGGCGGCAGCCTCGTCATGCTCGGCCTCGGCACCCGCGCCGCCGCGATCGTCTCCTCGGGCTCCATGGCCTACGCGTACTTCAAGGTGCACCAGCCGGGCGCCCTGTGGCCGATGGAGAACGGCGGCGAGGCCTCCGCCATGTTCTGCTGGGCCTTCCTGCTGCTGGCCTTCACCGGCTCCGGCGCCTTCGGCCTGGACCGGCTGTTCTCCCGGCGGAGCGCCGAACAGGAGAAGGCCGCCACGGAGCGGCAGACGCCGGTCGCGGCCTGACCGACCCGCAGCGGCGCCACCCCGGACCGGGAGGCGCCGCTGTCGCTTCCGCCGGGTGAACGCTCCGTGCCGAAAACACAAGGCCCCTGTGAACCGTCTGTCACACCCCAGGCGTACGCTGTATGGCTGTCATCGGCCGCCCCTGCCGTCCCCGCGTCTCGCGGCATGGCCCGGCCCACGGGGGAGTAACGGGGAGTTGTGGTGGTCGAAAGTCTGGGGAGTATTGGTTCGCTGGTCAGCAGCCCATGGATCTATGTGCTGGTGGCCGTCTCGGTGCTCCTCGACATCTTCCTGCCGGTGCTGCCGAGCGGTGTCCTGGTGATCACGGCGGCCACGGCGGCGGCCGCGGGCACGGGTGCGGGCGCGGCGGCCGCCGGGCGGGTTCCGCAGGACGTCCCCGACATCCTGGTCCTGACGCTGTGCGCGGCGACCGCTTCCGTCCTCGGTGATCTGGCGGTCTACCGCCTCGCCTGGCGCGGCGGACCGCGGCTGGACCGCGCGATCGCCCGTTCCCGTCGGCTGACCACGGCGCAGGAACGTCTCGGCGGAGCTCTCGCCCGTGGCGGTGGTGCGCTGGTCGTACTGGCCCGTTTCGCCCCGGCCGGCCGCTCGGTCGTCTCTCTCGTCGCGGGCGCCGCCCACCGCCGGGTCCGCGAGTTCCTCCCCTGGTCGGCCCTGGCCGGACTGGCCTGGGCCGCCTACAGCGTCGCCCTCGGCTACTTCGGCGGCCAGTGGCTGGGCGCGACGTGGCTGGGGGCCGCGGTGTCACTGGTGGCTCTGTTCGGCGCGGGCGCGGGGGCGGCGTACCTGATGCGCCGCCGGCCCCGGACGACGGAGGCCTCGTAGCAGGCCGGGCGTCGTAGCAGGAGCAGGCAGGGCGTCGTAGCCAGCCGGGGGACTCGGTGGGGCGCCGGTAGGAGTGCGGGGGGCTGCTCAGGTGGAAGCCGTCCGGCACGGGCACCACCGGCTGTGCCCCCTCAGGACGGTCGCCCGGCCGCCTGTGCGCGATCCGGACTCGGTTCGGCACTGCCGTCCGGGGTCGCCTGAGGTTTCGTGTGGAGGATCTCGCGGGCCTGCTCCGCGGCGCGGGCGAGGCTCTCGGAGACGAAGTCGAGGAAGCGGGCGATGTTCTCCAGGCGGGCGGCGGCCGGGGTGTGGGGGCCGAGGATGTCGACGCCCTGCCGTGCGGTCTCGACGACGTGGGCCGTGGAGCGGGCGCTGGCCTGCATCGACTGGTACCAGATGTCGTCGTCGACGACGTAGCGCTCGCGGCGGCGTTCGTCGCGTTCCCGGCGGACGAAGGCCTGACTCTCGAGGAACGCGATCGCTTTGGAGACGGACGCCGGGCTGACCTGGAGGCGCTGGGCGAGCTCGGACGCGGTGAGGCTGCCGGCGTCGGTGAGGGTGAGGCAGGCCATCACCCGGGACATCATCTTGGGCATGCCCGACCCCATGAGGACGGTGGTGAACACCTCCTCGTACTCGCGCACCGCATCAGGGTCGCGCCCGTGGGCCTGCGCGGGCGCCTCCGGCGCCGGTGCCGCCTGCCTGCGCCGCTGGGTACGGCGCTCTGTGGCGCGGTGGGCCAGGTCGGCGCGGTAGCCGGTGGGGCCTCCGTTGCGCATCACCTCACGCGTGACCGTCGAGGTCGGGCGATCGAGCCGTCTGGCGATCTCGGCGTAGGCGAGCCCGTCGGCCAGTCCCAGCGCGATCTGCTGGCGTTCCTGCTGAGTGAGTCTGCCTCCCGGCACCGGCGGCCTCCTTCGTGGCTTCTGTTGCCCACAGCTTAGCGTTCACTCTCACTCCATTGCAACGAACGAGCCGGAGTTGTTGCGTTAGGCTCGAAACCATTGCAACGAAACACCTGCCCTCACCTGTGGCTACTTAGAAACCTTGCAACAAGTACGTTGCGCGCATCGTGAACGCAACGTAGCGTTTCCAACGTCAGAAACAACGAGTCGCAGGAGGAAGCAATGCAGAAGTTCGACACCGCCGCCCCGGTCTCCGCCGTCCTGGTCATCCCCGCGGGGCGCGTGCAGTTCATCGCCGCCGACCGGGCCGACACCGTGGTCGAGGTCCTGCCCTCGGACGCCTCGAAGAGCCGCGACGTGAAGGCGGCGGAGCAGGTCCGGGTCGAGTACGGCGACGGCCTCCTGCGGATCCAGAGCCCTGCGGCGAAGAACCAGGCCTTCGGCCCTTCCGGCTCCGTCGAGGTGACCGTCCAACTGCCCGCCGGCTCCCGCGTCGAGGCGAAGGCGGCCGCCGCCGAGTTCCGGGGTGTCGGGCGGCTCGGCGACGTCACCTTCGAGGGTGCGCAGGGCTCGGTCAAGCTCGACGAGGCCGACAGCGCCCGCCTGACCCTCCTCGCCGGTGACATCTCGGTCGGCCGTCTGGGCGGCCCCGCGGAGATCAGCACTCAGAAGGGCGACATCCGCATCACCGAGGCCGTGCGCGGCACGGTCGTACTGCGCACCGAGTCCGGCGACGTGTCGGTCGGCGCCGCCCGCGGAGTCTCCGCCTCTCTGGACGCCGGCACCACCTACGGCCGGATCCACAACGCACTCCAGAACGCCGACGGCGCCGCCGCCGGTCTGACCATCCACGCGACCACCGCCCACGGCGACATCACCGCCCGCAGCCTGTAGCCCGCAGCCTGGAGAAGGAGCACCCACATGACCAGCTTGGCCATCGCGGCGAACGGGCTGCGCAAGTCGTACGGCGACAAGACCGTCCTCGACGGCATCGACCTCGCTGTCCCCGAAGGAACGGTCTTCGCTCTGCTCGGGCCGAACGGGGCCGGCAAGACCACCGCCGTGAAGATCCTCTCCACGCTCATCACCGCCGACGGCGGGCAGGCGCGGGTCGCCGGCCACGACCTCGCCGCCGACCCCCAGGCCGTACGGGCCGCGATCGGCGTCACCGGGCAGTTCTCCGCCGTCGACGGCCTGATCACCGGCGAGGAGAACATGCTCCTCAT